>NZ_JAPCIA010000006.1 GCF_026107375.2 Sphingomonas sp. BT-65 | reverse complement strand
GAGAGCACGCCGTGGAGGATGCCGGCGGCATAGGCGTCGCCGCCGCCGATGCGGTCGATGATCCCGGCGACCACCACCTCCTGGGTCTGGTAGCCGCGTTCGGGCGTGTCGATGCGCGCGGCGATGCGGTGGCGGTCGGCATCGTCGACATGGCGCGCGGTCGACGCGATGCGCTTGAGGTTGGGGAACGCGGCGAACGCGGCCTCAGCTGCCTCGCGGCGGCGCTCGGGACCGTCGCCCGGGAAGGTCTGGCCGAGCAGCAGCGAGACGTCGCGATGGTTGCCGAACATCGTGTCGGCAAGGCTCACCAGCTCGGTGAGGATCGCGCGCGGATCGCTGTCCCACGCTTCCCACAGCCGCGCGCGGTAATTGCCGTCGAAGCTGATCGCCACCCCCAGCGCCTTGGCGGCACGCGCCGCCTGCAGCGCGGCCTGCGCGGTCGCGGGCCCGAGCGCAGGCGTGATGCCCGAGAGGTGCAGCATCGCCGCGCCGTCGAGGATCGTGGGCCAGTCGAACGCGTCGGCCGGGGCCTGCGCAAACGCCGAGCCGGCGCGGTCATAGACGATGTCCGAGGCGCGCAGCCCCGCGCCTTGCGTCAGGAAATACAGCCCCATGCGCCCGTCACGAACCTGGATATGGCGCGCGTCGGCGCCCTGGCCGCGCACGAACTGCACCGCCGCGCGGCCCAGCGCATTGTCCGGCACCGCGCTGACCATCGCCACCGCATGCCCAAGATTGGCGAGCCCGATCCCGACATTGGCCTCCGCGCCCCCCACCACCACCTCGAACCGCGGCGTCTGCAGCAGCAGCTCACGCCCCGGCGCGGTCAGGCGAAGCAGCAACTCGCCGAAACAGACGATAGGGCCG
>NZ_JAPCIA010000005.1 GCF_026107375.2 Sphingomonas sp. BT-65 | reverse complement strand
CGCTCCCCCACCCGGCCACCCACGAAAGTATCCTAATGGGTGGCCGGGTGGGGGAGCGGGCTGGTGCCGAAACTGGTTCAGCTCTGCTGAACCAAACTCTAACGCGTGGCGTGGCCGAGCACCGCGCTCACGTCCGCCGCGGCGTTGCGCACGGGCGCGATCAGGTTCGCGATGACCTCGTCGGTCAGGTAGACCGAGGCGCCGGCGATGCTGAGCGCGATCGCGATCTTGCCCTTGGAATCGCGGATCGGCGCGGCGACCGAGCGGACGCCGTCGCCGGCCTCGCTCTCGTGCACCACGACCCCGCGCTTGGCGTGGGTCTCGATCTCGCTGAGCCACGCCTTGAGCCGCTTGGCGTCAGCGTCGGGCCGGTCCGCGCGGAACAACCGCGTCAGCGTCTCGGGGTCCTCGTCGAGCAGCAACGCCTTGCCGAGACCGGTCTCAACGATCTGCCGCCGGTCGCCCGGCGCGGTGGCGACGCGCAGCCGCTGGCGGCCCGTCACCCGCTCGAGATGGCGCGACCAGTCGCCCTCGCGCTTGCCGATGAACACGCAATAGCCAGTCTGTTCGGACAAAGCTTCCATGTGCGGGCGGGCGAGGCGGACATAGTCGACCTGCTCGTGCGCCATCGTGCCCAGCTGGAGCAGCTTGGGGCCGAGCGAATAGCCGTCGGTGGTGATCGAGAGATAGTCGCGCGTACGCAGCGCCTGCACCAACCGGTGCGTGGTCGATTTGGTGAGCGCGAGATTGCGGGCGAGGTCGGTGACCTTGACCGGCCCGTCGATCACCTGGTCGAGGATGTCGAGTCCGCGCATCAGCGTCTGCACGCCCTTGAGCCCGGCCGAAGCCTCTTTCTCGTCTACAGCCATGCTTGCCCTGCCTTTGCCGTCCGCCGGATCCGGCGGCACGTTGTGGAACGCTTATTCCACTATATGGGACATTCTGGGGGAAATACCATCGCTATTTTCAAGGCGATTTCAGGCCCGCCTGATCACCGCCGGACGTCCAGGCCGCCTTGGAGGAAGGCGTCGATGTCCGCTTGTGAGAACAGGGATGCGTCGCCTGGGAGGGAGTGTTTGAGGCAGGTAAGCGCAAGGCCGGAGGCGACGGTGGCTTCGAGGTCTTGGTGCGAGAGCACGCCGTGGAGGATGCCGGCGGCATAGGCGTCGCCGCCGCCGATGCGGTCGATGATCCCGGCGACCACCACCTCCTGGGTCTGGTAGCCGCGTTCGGGCGTGTCGATGCGCGC
>NZ_JAPCIA010000004.1 GCF_026107375.2 Sphingomonas sp. BT-65 | reverse complement strand
GCGCGCATCGACACGCCCGAACGCGGCTACCAGACCCAGGAGGTGGTGGTCGCCGGGATCATCGACCGCATCGGCGGCGGCGACGCCTATGCCGCCGGCATCCTCCACGGCGTGCTCTCCGGGCAGGATCTCGAGGCGACGGTCGCCTCGGGCCTCGCGCTCACCTGCCTCAAACACTCCCTCCCAGGCGACGCGAGCCTGTTCTCACAAGCGGACATCGACGCCTTCCTCCAAGGCGGACTGGACGTCCGGCGGTGATGGACCGGCGGACGCTGCTGGGGGCAAGCGCGGCGCTGACCGCCCTACCCGCCGCCGCGTTCGCCCAGTCCGACCCGATCGCCACCGGCAAGGCGGGCCGCTGGCGGGGCAAGCGCGACGGCGGGACCCACGCCTTTCTCGGCATCCGCTACGGCAACGACACCAGCCGCGCGCGCTTCCGTCCGGCGACGGCACCCGAGATCGCACGCGACACGCTGACCGCCACCGAGTTCGCCGCGAGCTGCCCGCAGACCGGCCGCGCGGTCAGCCAGCGCGAGGACTGCCTGTTCCTCAACGTCTGGACGCCCGAGGCGAACGCAAACGCGCGCCGCCCGGTGATGGTCTATTTCCATGGCGGCGCTTACTCGAACGGCAGCGTGATCGAGCCGCAGGTGCTCGGGGCGACGCTCGCCGGGAAGGGCGATGTGGTCGTCGTCACCGTCAATCACCGCCTCAACGCGCTCGGCTATCTCTATCTGGCGCGGCTCGATCCGCGCTTCCCCGACAGCGGCAATAACGGCCAACTCGACCTGATCCTCGCGCTGCAATGGGTGCGCGACAATATCGCGGGCTTCGGCGGCGATCCCTCCCGCGTCATGCTGTTCGGCCAGTCGGGCGGCGGCGCCAAGATCGCGACGCTGATGGGCATGCCCGCGGCCAAGGGCCTGTTCCACCGCGCCGCGACCATGTCCGGCCAGCAGGTCACCGCGAGCGGCCCCTTGAACGCCACGCGCCGCGCGCAGGCGCTGCTCGACCGGCTCAAGGTGAAGCCCGGCGACCTCACCGACATGCCGGTCGAGAAGCTGATCGACGGGCTGCGCGCCGAGGACCCGATCCTCGGCGGCGGGGTCTATATGGGCCCGGTGCTCGACATGAAGTGGCTGACGCGCCATCCCTTCTGGCCCGATGCCAACCCGCTGGGCAACTCGATCCCGCTGATCCTCGGCAATACCCGCGACGAGACCCGCGCCTTCGACGACCCCAAATCGGAGCTGGTGCGCACGCTCGATTGGTCCAACCTCGCCGAGCGCATCGCCCCGCGCCTCCGCATCGACGCCCACCCCGAATGGGTGATCGCCGAGTATCGCAGGCAATTCCCGGCCTGGACCCCGACGGAGGTGTTCTACGCCGCGACCACCGCCGGCCGAAGCTGGCGCGGCCAGGTGATCGAGGCGGAGGAGCGCGCCAGGGCCGGCGTCCCGGCCTGGGTCTATCAGCTCGACTTCGCCTCGCCGGTCGCGCCCGAGCGCGGCGCGGCGCATACGCACGACATCCCGCTCGTCTTCGGCACGATCGGCGCGGAGGGGACCGTCTCCGGCACCGGCCCGGAAGCGCGGGCGGCTTCCGCCACGATGATGCGCGCGTTCGTCAACCTCGCGGCGAAGGGCGATCCCAATGGCACGGGCGTGCCGGCATGGCCGAGGCACACGCTGCCCCGGCGCCAGACGATGCTGTTCGATGCGAAGAGCCGCGTGGTCGACGATCCGCGCAAGTGGCAGCGCGAGTTGTTCGCGCGGGTGCCCTACGTCCAGCCGGGGACCTGAGCCTCAGCCCTGGGTGAGCGCGCCGCGCAGCCGCTGGACCTGATCGTTGAGCGCAATCAGTTCCTCCACCTTCAATCCCGAGTTTTCCAGCAGCGCGTCGGTGAGGCAGGCGGCCTCGCGCCGCAGCCCCTTGCCCTTGGCGGTGAGGAAGACCTGCACCTGGCGTTCGTCCTGCGGGTTGCGCTGGCGCGACACGAAGCCCGCAGCCTCGAGCCGCTTCATCAGCGGGGTGATGGTGCTCGGCTCCAGCGCGAGCCGGTCGGCGATCGCGGAGATGGTCTGGCCGTCCTTCTCCCACAGCGTGCTCAGTACGAGATATTGCGGATAGGTCACGCCGAGCGAATCGAGCATCGGCTTGTAGAGCCGGTTGATCGCGATCGTGGTCGAATAGAGCGAAAAGCACAGCTGAGCGTCGAGCGGCAGGGGTTCGCTGGTGGTCTGCGGCATGGAATCCTCACTTTCGAATCAGGTGTTTATCACAAAAATACCTATCGCGATAATTTTATGCTGGACAGGGCCACGGGGCATAGGGTAGCTAAATGTTATCGCGATAAATGATATCGCGGCAAACATAGGAAGGAGACTGATCATGAACAAGTCGAACAAGCTTCTCGCCGCCGCTGCCTCGCTCGCCCTCGGTACGGCCCCCGCCATCGCTCAGGAAAAGACCGGCGAGCCGGTCAAGTCGGTGGTCCTCGTCCATGGCGGCTTCGTCGACGGCTCGGGCTGGATGGACGTCTACAACATCCTCAAGAAGGACGGCTACAAGGTGACGATCGTCCAGAACCCGACGCTCTCGCTCGAGGACGACGTCGCGGTCACCAAGCGCGCGATCGCCGCCGCCGAGGGCAAGGTGATCCTGGTCGGCCACAGCTATGGCGGCGTCGTCGCGTCCGAGGCGGGCACCGACCCCAAGGTCGCCGGCGTGGTCTACATCGCCGCCTTCGCGCCGGACAAGGGCGAGTCGGTGTCGAGCCTGATCGCCAACCCCCCGCCGGGCGCGCCGGTGCCGCCGATCCTGCCGCCCAAGGACGGCTTCCTGTTCCTCGACAGCGTGAAGTTCGCAGCGTCCTTCGCCGCCGACGTCCGCCCCGATCTCGCGGCGTTCATGGCGGACTCGCAGGTGCCCTGGGGCGTCGCCGCGCTCGACGGCAAGGTCACTAATCCGGCATGGCGGGTGAAGCCGAGCTGGTATCTGGTGGCGAGTGAGGACAGGATGATCCCGCCTGCCGCCCAGCGCCAGATGGCTGCCCGCGCCGGCGCCAAGGTCGAAGAGGTCGCCGCCAGCCACGCGCTCTACGTCTCCAAGCCCGCCGCCGTCGCCGCGATCATCGACAAGGCCGCAAAGGGCGTGAGCAAGTAATCTGACGGTATCGCCATGGAAGCGCCGGGTGGCCTTGCCATCCGGCGCTTTCACGTGCGCGTCCTACTCTCGCGTTTCGACCTCGAACCCGGCGAGCCGCGCGGGCGAGTTATACTCCTTCGCCACGCCCACCACATAGTCGCGGAACTCGGCGGCGGTCTTGAGCACCTCGCCCTCGCTCCAGCCGGCGGCGAGCATATACTCGTACTTGCCGTCGGCGCGCTCGGGGAAGCGGAACACCTCGTTGCCCTGCTGCTGCGCGACCGCGACGTGGCGGGCGCGATAGCTGTCCTTCACTACCAGCGCCGAACCGGCATAGGCGACCTTGAGCGCGTTCTGGGTCGAGTCCGTGTCGTCGGGGTTGCGGATCGCCTCGGGCGCGGTGGTCACCACGACCCCGCCCTGGCGCAGGCCGAGCGTCTCGCCCGCCTTCTTGCGGATGCCCGCGGCGAACTGCACGCCGTTGCTTCCCGGCTCCCACTGGTGGAACTGCACCTTCGCCGTCGCGTAATTGTGGTTGGCGTAAGCCGTGTAGACCTGCTCGAGCGCATAGCGGCCCTTGCCCGTGTTCCAGTTCATCGTCTTGATCCGTACCATCGAGCGGAGCGGGCCGTTGACGATCACGTCGAACGCGTAGCGCGTGTCCTTGAGCTGGTTGGTGTTCCACCGCTCGGCCGCGTCGGCGTTGGGCGAGAAACGCGGGCGCGAGACATGGTCGCTGCCCGGCGTCTCGAACAGCCCGATCCCGCCGCCGCCGAAGCTGTCGTCCACCGACATGATGTCCGAGCCATAGGCCGGGTCGATGTACGACACGGCATAGCCGTCCCAGTTCTGGGTCAGGATCTGCGGCGCGACGATGATGTTCCTGCGCTTGCCGTACACGTCGGCGCTGTCGGGGAACCACAATTTCCACCCGACATTGCCCGATTCCCAGAAGGGCACCATGTGCCGCGAATAGCTGCCGATCGCCGCCGCCGCGCCGTGCGGGTTCCAGCCGCGCTGGTGGAAGCCGAGATAGAGATAATAGGTGCGTGTTTCGCGCGGCTTCAGGTCAGCCTGGAAGAACAGCTCGTCCCACACGCCGTCCTTGTCGAGATCGTCCATCTGCAGGTCGAGCTGGCGGCCGTTGGTCTCCTGGCGGATGCCGTGCGGCCCCATCACCGCGAGCTGCTCCCTGGTCGGCACCGGGCGGGGCGTGCCGGCGGGATCGACCAACGTCACGGTCAGCTCGTGCATCCCCGCAAGCTCGGGAATCTGCGCCGGGGTGATGACCACCGGCGTCGCCTTGCGCGGTTGATCGAGATCGTTGGCGATGCGGATGGCGATTCGGCGGACGGGCTTGAAGTCCTCGCGGACATACCAGGGATCAGAAGTGGCCGCCTGGGCTGGAACTGCGCCGGCCAGCGCCAGCAACGATACGCACACCGACCGCCGCGTCATGCCACCTCCTGTCCTAGCTCATGTCTGAAGCGCCTTAATAAGTGTGATCATATGATCTATATAGGTGCCCGTCGAGATACCGACTGGCCCGTTCTCCATGTCGAAGGGCGAGGTATCGGTCACGTCGCCGACATGGGTCGAGCGGAAGTCGCCGCGCGCGACGGTCTTCGAGCCCGGACCGCTATAGGGATGGCTCATCGCCCGCAGCTGCGTCGGCCACCAGCCCTCGGCATTGAGCGAGCCGACCAGCGACTTCGCGTCCTTGCCGCCCTTGGTCGCGTTCATGTCCGATCCCGGCTCGACCTCGGCCATCCAGTATTTCTTGAGCGGCTGGCGGCCCTTGAGCAGCGGTGAATCCTTCGCCGCGGCCTTGCCCGGCATCGCCTTCAGCTTCTCGTACTCGCGGCGAAGCTTGGCGGTGTCGATCCCGCGACGGGCATTGTAGTGGCCGATCGTGTGCGCCGGGTCGTAATCTGCATAATATTCGCCGTTCACGACATTCGATCCGCGGCGATGGACGAAGAGCGGCCTGTTGGTGCCGATCTCGACAAAGGTGGGGAATTGCCGCCCGCCGACTTGGCTGTCCGCCGGCAGCCGCACGCTCTCCAGCCAGTCGAGCGCGGCGGGGACTGGCGCCAGATATCTGTCATCGCCGGTCAGGCGATAGAAGGTCATCAACTGCTCGATGTTCGACGCCGTGGTGTGCGTGACCAGCGCCTTGGGCTCATAGCTGCGCGCGCCCGCGGGCTTCAAGTCCATCGTGTGCTGCAGCCCCCAGCCGGCCTGCGGCGCGGGCTGCTGGGTCGAGAGATAGATGTCCATGCCGCGCCGGATCGCGGGCGGGATGCGCGGATCGCCGATCGCCTGGTGATAGGTCAGCAGCACGTCGATATTGTCGTGGATCACCCCGTCGTTGAAGGTGATGAGGCCGGTATAGTCGGGCTTGCCGTGCAGCCCGCCATCGGCGACGCGCGGCCAGCGCTGCGGCCAGCCGCCATTCTCCAGCTGGCTCGCGAAGATGAAGTCGATCGCCTTGTCGAGCCCGGGCTTGAAGCGCTTCTCGCGTTTCTCGACATAGATGCGGATGAGGAAGCGGATCGCCTCGCCGGTGCCGCCGTCGTCGAAGGTGGCGTTGCCCCAATGATGCTGGAATTCCTCCATGCGCCACGCGTTGCGCCCGATCGTCTCGTACCAGCGCTTGGTCGATTCCGGCCCGCCGAAATCGATGAAATAGTTCCACCCGCCCTGCGGCAACTGCCCCGCGATCAGCGCCCCGGCCGCCTGCGCCGCGGCCTGGTAATAATATTCGTCGCCCGTCGCGTGATAGGCGTCGAGATAGAGGTGCCCCATCGTCGCGGTGCCCGGCGGCTGCACCCACACCATCGTCTTGTACGCCTCGAGCTCGCCCCAGATGCGCGAGCGGTCCGGCAGATACGACCACACATAGCCGCCACGATATGCGAGCTTCTCGACCATGAAGCGCGTCGCCCGCTTCATCGCCGCCGTCACCTCGACCTTCGACACGCTCTGCCCCAGCGCCACCCCCGGCGTCAGCGCAAGCGTGGCGGAGGCGGCGAGCAGGGTACGGCGTGCGATCATTTCTGGGGAACCTTCTCGAGCGGATAGCTGATGATGAGGACGAGCGGCGCGGTACCGGTCTGGCGGATGCCGACCTCAGCACCGGTGTAGAGATAGGCGGTCATGCCCGGCTTGAGCCTGGCGGTGACCCCGTCGGACACCACCTCGCCCTCGCCCGAGACCACGGCATAGACTTCGTCATGCGCGATCGGATGCACGCCGATCGCGGCGCCGGGATGGAGCGAGCGCTTGCGATACTCCATCATGCGGCCGGGCACGCCGTCGGTGATGCGCCAGGCGGTGCTCATGCCGATCTTGCCGTGCGGCGGCGGTTCCTCGGCGCGCTTGGCGGCTTCGTCGACCACCACCATCGCCCGCGCGCCGCGCCCGATCGTCCAGTCGAGCCCGCCCATCACATGACCGACGACGCGGGGGTCGGACCATGCCTCCGGCGTGTGGCCGAGCGCGGTGTAGAACACGCGCCCGCCTTCGAAGTCATGCGCCCAGGCGAGCGGGCGCGGGTTCGCGCCCTTCTCGCCGATCGAGGCCGGATCGAGCAGCAGCAGCGGACGCAGCCGCGGGTCGAGATCGTCGAACCAATACCATTCGTCGACCAGCTCGAACGTCGCCGGCAGTCCACGGATCGCGGGATGATCGAGTTCGGCGCGGGTGACCGCACCCTTGGGCGTGCCCGAAGGATGCCGCGCGAAGCGGGCGCCGATCATCCGGCCGTACCAGTCCCAGCCATAGTGCGAATCCGTGGCGCCATGGATGCCGACGATCCCGCCGCCGCCGCGCACGAACGCCCGAAGCGCCTCGCGCCGCCCGCCGGTGAGCCATTCGCTCGCAGGCTCGTTGGGCTTGGTCGTCGTGCTCACCAGCACGATCGCCTGGAAGCGTTTGAGCGTCGCGGCATCGTCGAACAGCGCCGGATCCTCGCTCGCCGTGACGGCATAGCCTTTGGCCTTGGCTGCGCTGGTGAGGGCGGCGACCGCCGGCTCGATCGAGGCGTGGCGGAACCCGGTGGTGTGGCTGAAGATCAGCACGGCAGGTGGCTGCGGCATGGCGGCTCCGAGCAGAATCGCGCCCAGCAACAGCAGAATCACGCGCATCCCGATATCCTCTCTCGCTGCCGTCAGGGCGGCAAACCCATAACCCAGTTCTTCCAGGCGCGCCTTCTTGACACGGGCGGCTGAAGCGAACAATGTGTCAATGACACCGGTTTCTCAAGAAGAAAATTGCCGGTGTGAGACCGCGACAACGCGGCGAAAACGGGAGGATCGCGCTGATTCCGCCGCGAATCGCGGCACAGGCACCCCTCCCGACGTCATTTCGCGTGCTGCCGAAGAGCAGCAAGCGAAGAAGCCACCGGTGTCATTGACGCCGATTGAGAGGGGAAGTTCGAATGCGAGTCCTTCATCGCCGCCCGGCCCGGCTGCTTGCCGCCGCATCCGCCTTTGTTATCGCTACCGCCGCCCAGGCGCAGGAGACCCAGCCTGCGGAGCCGGCGACCGAGGAGCCCGAGGAGATCGTCGTCTCCGGCTTCCGCGCCTCGCTCGACGCCGCGCTCAACGTGAAGCGCGAGTCGGTTGCCGCGGTCGACGCGATCGTCGCCGAGGACATCGCCAAGTTCCCCGACCAGAACCTCGCCGAATCGCTCCAGCGCATCCCCGGCATCGCGATCCAGCGCGACGGCGGCGAGGGCCGCGCGATCACCGTGCGCGGCCTTGGCGCGCAATTCACCCGCGTCCGCGTCAACGGGCTCGAGACGATCACCACCAGCCATGACGGCGCCGCATCGAACCGCGACCGCGCGTTCGACTTCAACGTCTTCGCCTCGGAGCTGTTCAGCTCGATCGTCGTCCACAAGACCGCCTCCGCGGACCTCGACGAGGGTTCGCTCGGCGCGGTGGTCGATCTCAACACGGGCAATCCGCTCAAGGGCAAGGAAGGGATCACCTTCGCCGCCTCGGCGCAGGGCAGCTACAACGACCTGTCCGATACCTGGGGGCCGCGCGTCGCCGGCCTGCTCGCCTGGAAGTCGCCCGACGGCACGCTCGGGGCCTCGATCTCGGCGGCTTATCAGAAGACGCGCACCAAGGAGATCGGCAACAACACCGTCCGCTGGGCGCAGGCGCGCTTCGATTCGGTCAACGGGGTGCCGTGCTGGACGACCACCGCCACCAGCGGCATCGGCGTGCCCAATTCGGGCGGCGTCTATACCAATGGCCGCGTCGCGGCGTGCGACCAGGCCGCGCTGGCGTTTCACCCGCGCATTCCGCGCTACGGCGAGGTGACGCATTATCGCGAGCGGCTCGGTCTCACCGGCAGCCTGCAATGGTCGCCCTCGGAGGCGACGCGTATCTCGCTCGACGGCCTCTATTCCAAGTTCAAGGCCGACCGCCGCGAGAAATGGGGCGAGGTGTTGCTGCGCTCGAACGAGCGCTCGATCAATGTCGTCAACCCGGTCTATGACGACCATGGCAATATGATCGCGGCGACGCTCAACGACGCCTGGGTGCGTACCGAGCACTTCTTCAAGAAGACCGAGACCGAATTCTATCAGATCGGCGGCAGCTGGGATCAGGACGTCACCGACAAATTCCGCTTCACGCTGCTCGGCGGCTATTCCAAGTCCGACGCGGCGGTGCCGGTCGAGACGACGATCGTGTTCGACGATCGCGACGCACAAGGCTACAGCTACGACTATCGCAACGCAGCCTTCCCGACGCTGACCTTCGGTACCAGCGTCACCGACCCGGCGAACTTCCAGCTTGCCGAGATCCGCGACCGCCCGTCGGACGTGGTAAACCAGTTCCGCACCGCGCAATTGCGCACCGAATGGGACGTGACCGAGGGTTTCACGGTCAAGCTCGGCGGGGTCTGGCGGCGCTACGACTATGACATCACCGCCTTCACTCGCGACACCGCGGTGTGCGGCAATGGCGGCGTCGACCTGGTGCTCGGCACGATCACCTGCTCGCCGAGCTCGCTGTTCGGGCCGACCGCCGTCTACGGCTTCCCGGTAACGGACGCGCTGTCGGATTTGTTTACCCTGCGCGGCGCGGATGCGCCCAGCGGGACCACGACGCAGTGGCTGATCCCGAACCTCGACGCGGCCACCGCCTTCACCAATCTCTACGGCCGCACCGCACGGCTCGACGTGGGCAACAATCGCGGCGTGCGGGAGGAGACCAAGGGCGCCTATCTGCAGTTCGATGCCAAGGGCGCCGTGTTCGGGCTCGAATACGCCCTCAACGCGGGCATCCGCTATGTGAAGACCGACCAGTCGTCCTACGGCATCAACAGCAACGTCGTCGTGACCGTCGAGCGCGACTATGAGGACTGGCTGCCCTCGTTCAACCTGGCGCTCTATCCGACCAAGGACATCATCATCCGCGGTGCGATCGCCAAGGTCATGACGCGTCCCTCGCTGGGCAATCTAACCCCGGGCGGATCGGCCGACGGCTTCAACTTCCGCGTGACCAGCGGCAATCCGTTCCTCGAACCGTTTCGCGCGACCAATTTCGACCTGGCGGTGGAATGGTATTTCGCGCCGCAGTCGATCTTCTCGGTCGCGCTGTTCAAGAAGGACGTGGCGAGCTTCCCGATCGCGATCACGCGTACGGGCACCTTCACCGAGACCGGCCTGTCGCCCTCGGTGCTCGTTCCCTCGTCGCCCGCCGCGCTCAATCCGGCGCTGCAGGCGCAGCCGATCTGGACGATCCAGACGCAGGGCAATGGCACGGGCGCGACGCTCAAGGGCGCGGAGATCGCGCTGCAGGCGCCGTTCCGCTTCCTGCCAGGCTTCCTCTCGAACTTCGGCGGCATCGTGAACGCGACCTTCGTCGAGTCGACCGCCTCCTACACGCAGCAGGGCCCAGCCACCGTGCCCGGCGGCGGGCTGCCCAACGTGGTGCGCGAGGACACGCTCTACGGCGTCTCCAAGAAGCAGTTCAACGCCACGCTTTACTATGAGGACAGCAAGTTCAGCGCGCGCGCCTCGGTCACGCGGCGCGACCCCTTCAACGACGCGGGCTCGGCCACCGGCAACATTTTCGAGGGCTATGAGGCGATCACCAATGTCGACGCCTCGATCCGCTACAAGCTGACCGACTATCTCGAACTGTCGATCGAGGGCACCAACCTGACCGACGCGTATCGTGAGCGCTGGGTGGATGTCGATGCGCGCCGCAATTACGAGAACAACCATTTCGGCCGGACCATCCTGTTCGGCGCGCGCGTGAAGATGTGACCGAGAGGGGGAGCATGGCGGACCGGAACGAGGATGGCCTTCTTCGGCCCGGCCGCCGTGCTTTTCTTGCGGCCGCGGGCGGCGGGGCGGTGCTCGCCTCCGCCGCCTTCGGCCAGACCGCCGCGCCGGCCACCGGAACGCCGGGGCCGGCGCGGCAATCCGATCCGGCCGAGACGATCGAGCTATGGCCGGACGGCGCGCCAGGCATGCCGGCCAAGCCGCCGGTCGAGATCGTCAACGAGCGCAGCAAGGATCCGGCGTTCCACGACCGCTCGGTGCAGGGCATCACTCGCCCGCGCCTCACCGTGTTCCGTCCCGAGAAGCCCAATGGCGCCGCGGTGATGGTCATGCCCGGCGGCGGCTATCGCTGGGTCGTCGTCGACAAGGAGGGCAACGAGCTCGGCCGCTGGCTGTCGGCGCGCGGCTATACCGTGTTCGTGCTGTTCTACCGCTTGCCCGGGGACGGCTGGGCGGCCGGGCCCGACGTCGCGCTGTCCGACGCGCAGCGCGCGATGCGGCTGATCCGCCACCGCGCGCGCGACGATGGCATCGATCCCGAGCGCATCGCCGCGATGGGCTTTTCCGCGGGCGGGCATCTCTGCGCCGACCTGCTCACCCGTTTCGCCGCGCGCGCCTATGATCCCGTCGATGCCGCCGACCGTCTGACGGCGCGCCCCGCGGCGGCCGCGCCCATCTATCCCGTGATCAGCATGACCGCCCCCGTCGCGCATGCCGGCTCGCGCGAGCTGCTGATCGGCAAGGACGCCAGTCCCGCGCTCGAACGCGCGCATTCGCCGCATCTCAACGTCCCCGCCGACGCGCCGCCGGTGTTCCTGGTCCATGCCGAGGATGATGCCTCGGTCCCGGTCGAGAACGCGCTGCTGTTCCGCGCCGCGCTGCGCGCGAAGAACATTCCGGTCGAGACTCATCTCTTCGCCCAGGGCGGCCATGGCTTCGGTCTGCGCAACACCGCCGGCAAGCCGGTCGCTATCTGGCCCGAGCTGTTCGCCGGCTGGGCCAAGGGTCTCCTCGTCTGACGCTCAACTCACCTAGGATCACGGGATGCATCTGAATCGACGCGACATCATGAGCGCCGCGCTCGCGGGCGGCAGCACGATTCTGACCCCGGGCGCCGCTAGCGCGCAGACCGCCGCGAAGAACCCCGCGTCGGACTGGAAGCGCGGCTTCGACAACCAGCGCATCCCCGATCTCGGCGACGGGCGCTTCCTCAACCCGCTGATGGCGGGCGACCATCCCGATCCGACGATCCTCAAGGACGGGAAGGACTATTACATGACCTTCTCGACCTTCGAATCCTATCCGGGGCTGGTCATCTGGCACTCGCGCGACCTGATCAACTGGCGCCCGATCAGCGCGGCGCTGACGCAGAATATCGGCTCGGTCTGGGCGCCCGAGCTGTGCAAGCACAAGGGCCGCTATTATCTCTACATCCCGACCAAGAACCCGACGACCAACTGGGTGATCTGGGCCGACAGGATCGAGGGGCCGTGGAGCGAGCCGATCGACCTGAAGCTCCCCAACCATATCGATCCCGGCCATGCGGTGGGCGAGGACGGGTCGCGCTGGCTGTTCCTGTCGGGCGGCGACCGGGTGCGGCTGTCGGACGATGGCCTCAGCCGCGCCGGCGAGCCCGAGCATGTCTATGATCCCTGGCGCTACCCCAGCGACTGGATCGTCGAAGGCTTCGCGCCGGAGGGCCCCAAGATCACTCGCCACAATGGCTGGTTCTACATGATCACCGCGGTCGGCGGCACCGCGGGTCCGCCGACCGGGCATATGGTGATCGCCGCGCGCTCGAAGTCGATCAACGGCCCGTGGGAGAATTGCCCGCGCAACCCGCTGGTGCGCACGCGCTCGGCCAACGAGAAATGGTGGTCGCGCGGCCATGCCACGCTGGTCGAAGGGCCCGATGGCGGCTGGTGGGCGGTCTATCATGGCTTCGAGAACGGCTATTGGACGCTCGGCCGCCAGACCCTGCTCGATCCCGTGGAATGGACCGCCGACGGCTGGTTCCGCATGAAGGGCGGCGATCTCTCGCAGCCGATCGCCAAGCCCAAAGGCGGCGAGAAGGCCGGGCCGCACGGCATGGCGCTGTCGGACGACTTCAGCAGCCTCGCGCTCGGCACCAAGTGGAATTTCTTCAAGCCCGCCGCCGACGAGCGCTCGCGCGCCCGCGTCGAGAACGGCTCGCTGGTGCTCAAGGCGCGCGGCGCGGCGCCGTCCACTTCCTCGCCCCTGCTGCTGATCGCGGGCGACCCGGCCTACCGCTTCGAATGCGATATCGAGATTGCGCCCGGCGGCGTCGCCGGCCTGATCCTGTTCTACGACGAAAGACTTTATTGCGGCCTCGGCTTCGACGAGAAGCGCTTCGTCACGCATCAATACGGCATCGAGCGCGGCCGCCCGGCCAACCCGCACGGGCGGAAAATGCGCATGCGCGTCACCAACGACCGCCACATCGTGACCTATGACACGTCGAGCGACGGCGGGAAGACCTGGCTCCGGTTCGACCGCGGCATGGAGGTGTCGGGCTACCACCACAATGTCCGCGGCGGCTTCCTGATGCTGCGTCCCGGTCTCTATTCGGCGGGCGAGGGCGAGGCGCGCTTCACCAATTTCCGGTTCGAGGCGCTGGCCTGACGGCGGCTCAGATCAAGATTCAGCTGCGCTGAATCGCGGCACCAGCCCGCTCCCCCACCCGGCCACCCACGAAAGTATCCTAATGGGTGGCCGGGTGGGGGAGCG
>NZ_JAPCIA010000003.1 GCF_026107375.2 Sphingomonas sp. BT-65 | reverse complement strand
CGCCGGATTCGCCGTCCATTCAAGTCACTCCGGTCGCAACACCCGGCCACCCAGCGGTAGCATCATATGGGTGGCCGGGTGGGGGAGCGGGCCGGTACCGCATCGGCGGAGCCGATCCAGCAAACATACTCAAATCTCGACCTGGCTGCCCAGCTCGACCACGCGGTTGGTGGGCAGGCGGAAGAACTCCATCGCGCTTTCCGCGTTGCGCAGCATCCACGCGAACAACTTCTCGCGCCAGATCCGCATCCCTGGCCGCTCCGACGCCAGCAGCGTCTGGCGCGACAGGAAGAAGCTCGTGTCCATCATGTTGAACGCGCCGCCGCAATTGCCCCCGCACGCGCCGATCGACTTGAGTGCGCCCGGCACATCAGCCTCCTGCATGAAGCCGTAATAGAGCAGCATGCGGTGGAAGCCCTGCCCCAGGTCGTCGACCTTGGCGCGCTCGGCTTCGGTGACATAGGGCTGGTCGGCGATCTTCACCGTCAGCAGGATCACCCGCTCGTGCAGCACCTTGTTGTGCTTCAAATTGTGGAGCAACGCGTGCGGCACGCCCTCGGGGGTCGAGGTCATGAACACAGCGGTGCCCGGCACGCGCGTCGCGGAGCCCGCAGCCGACTGGATGAACACCTTGATCGGCATCGCGCCCTCGCGCATCCGCTCGACCATCAGGCGGCGGCCCTTGGCCCAGGTGGTCAGCAGCGTGAAGATCACCACGCCCGCGAACAGCGGGAACCAGCCGCCATCGGGGATCTTGGTCAGGTTCGCGCTGAAATAGGCAAGGTCGACCAGGAAGAAGAGCGCCAGCAGCGGGAGCGCATAGCGCTTCTTCCATTTCCACAAGGCGAACAGCACGACCGCGATCAGGAAATTGTCGATCAGCATCGCGCCCGTCACCGCGATGCCATAGGCGGCGGTGAGGTTGGACGAGGTCTGGAAGATCAGCACCAGCAGGATGATCGCCACCATCAGCGCCCAGTTGATCAGCGGGATGTAGATCTGCCCGGCGGTCGACGCGCTGGTGTGCGAGATTCGCAGCCGTGGGATGAAGCCGAGCTGGATGCCTTGCTGCGTCACCGAGAAGGCGCCGGTGATCACCGCCTGCGACGCGATGATCGCGGCCGCGGTCGCGATGCCGACCAGCGGCAGCCGCAGATATTCGGGCGCGAGCATGTAGAACGGGTTTTGCAGCGCCGTGGCGTCCCGCATCAGCAGCGCGCCTTGCCCCAGATAGTTGCACATCAGTGCGGGCAGCACGAACCACAGCCACGAGAAGCGGATCGGCTTGCGCCCGAAATGGCCCATATCGGCATAGAGCGCCTCGGCCCCAGTCACCGCGAGCACCACCGAGCCCAGCGCCAGGAACGCCGCGAGGGGATCGACGACGAAGAAGTTGAACGCATAGGTCGGCAGGAATGCCCACAGCACATCGGGACGTTGCGCCGCGCTGATCACCCCCAGCGTCGCGATCACGGCGAAATAGACGAGCATGATCGGCCCGAACATCGCACCCACCCGCGCGGTGCCGGTGCGCTGGATCGAGAAGAGGAAGACCAGGATCGCGATCGCGATCGGCAGCACCCAGCCGGCGAACTGCGGCGCCGCCACCGCGAGTCCCTCGACCGCCGACAGCACCGAGACCGCCGGAGTGATCATCGAATCGCCATAGAACAGCGCCGTCGCGAACACGCCGAGCAGCACGATCCCGGCCGTCCAGCGCTTCTGCCCGCTCGCCCGATTGATCAGCGCGAGCAGCGCCAGGCTGCCGCCTTCGCCCTTGTTGTCGGCGCGCATGATCAGCGACACATATTTGAGCGTCACCACCACCATCATCGACCAGAACATCAGGCTGATCACGCCCATGATGTGCATCTCGTCGAGCGCTAGCGGATGCTCCGGATGGTGTGCCGAGCTGAACGTTTCGCGAAACGCATAGAGCGGGCTGGTGCCGATATCGCCGAACACCACGCCGATCGCCCCGACGGCAAGCTTCCACAACGCCGCCTCACGGCCATGCGGATGATGCTGTTCGGGAATCGAGTCGGTCGCCGCCCCGGGGCTTCCGTTGGTCTCGCTCACGGGAGAAACTTGCGTACCGTGGCGAGCAATGCAGTGGTCATGTCAGACCGGCTACCTGTCCATTGAAACGGCCGCGCAGTTAGCACGTGCAACATTGCGGCGCAATTGGGGCCGGTCTCATCGTCCCGTGGCGGGAAACAGTGCGTCGGCTTCGCTACGCGTCGGTACCGCGCGCAGCACGAAGCTCGAACTGATCTTCACCACGCCGGGCAGGCGCCCCATCTCCTCGCGGTGCAGTCGTTCATAGTCGTCGAGATCGCGGCACAATATCTTCAGGCGATAGTCGTACCCGCCCGAAACCAGCGCGCATTCGACGATCCCGTCGATCTGCGCCACCGCCGCCTCGAACCGCGCGAGGTCCTCGCCCACTTCGGTGCCCAGCGTGATGTCCACCATCGCGGTGACGCTATAGCCCAGCCGCCGCAGGCCGAGCCGCGCGCCATAGCCCAGGATATGCCCCGACGCCTCGAGCGCCTGGATCCGCCGCGTGCAGGCCGATTGCGAGAGCCCGACCTCCGTCGCAATGTGGCTGACCGGCGCACGCGCATTGCGCGCGAGCTGCTTGAGGATCGCCTCGTCGATTTTGTCCATCGCGCATGGAATCCCGAGTATCTCGTTTTCACAAGCATATTCATGCAAGCGTCACGATCCAAGCGCATAAGTTTGCAGAGATTCGCGGCGATATCCTGCGTTACGATGTGCGCGAGACACAGATATCGGAGAGTTTGTCATGCGCGTCGGTGTTCCAAAGGAAATCAAGAATCACGAATATCGCGTCGGCCTGACGCCGCCGCTAGTCGCCGAGCTGACCGCCGTCGGCCATGAAGTCGCGGTCGAGACTCGCGCCGGGATGGGCATCGACTTCGAGGATTCGGACTATGTCGCGGCCGGCGCGCGCATCGTGCCGGACGCGGCAACCGTGTTCGCGCAGTCCGACATGATCGTGAAGGTCAAGGAACCGCAGCCGAGCGAGATCGCGCTGCTCGAGGCGCGCCACACGCTGTTCACCTATCTTCACCTCGCCGCCGACAAGGCCCAGGCCGAAGGGCTGATGGAATCGGGCGCGACCTGCATCGCCTATGAGACGGTCACCGCCAACGATCGCTCGCTGCCGCTGCTCAAGCCGATGAGCGAGGTGGCGGGCCGCATGTCGGTTCAGGTCGGCGCGCACTATCTGGAAAAGGAGCAAGGCGGCCGCGGCGTGCTGCTCGGTGGCGTCCCCGGCGTCGCGCCGGCGCGGGTCGCGATCCTCGGCGGCGGCGTCTCCGGGATCAACGCGGCGCAGATGGCCACCGGCCTGCGCGCCGACGTCACCATCTACGATATCAACAACGCCCGCCTCGCCGAGCTCGACATGCATTTCGGCAGCCAGATCAAGACCGCCTATGCCAGCAAGGCGGCGATCGCCGCCGCGGTGGCCAATGCCCATCTGGTGATCGGCGCGGTGCTGGTGCCCGGCGCGGCCGCGCCCAAGCTGGTCACGCGCGACATGCTCAAGACGATGAAGCGCGGCTCGGTCCTGGTCGACATCGCGATCGATCAGGGCGGCTGCTTCGAGACCAGCCACGCCACCACGCATGACGACCCGGTCTATGAGGTCGATGGTGTGATCCATTATTGCGTCGCCAACATGCCGGGCGCGGTGGCGCGCACCTCAACCTTCGCGCTCAACAACGCCACGCTGCCCTTCGTGATGAAGCTCGCCAATCTCGGCGCGGAGAAGGCGATGGAGGCCGATCCCCACCTCGCCGCCGGCCTCAACGTCTACAAGGGCACGATCACCCACGAGGCGGTGGCCGAGGCGCTCGATCTGCCCTTCACCGCCCGGCGCCCCTGACCGTCAGTCGAGCGCTGTGAGCCAGGTCTCGGCGGCGTTGGGCGAGAGGAAGATGTTCTGATACTCGACCAGCGTCCGTCGCAGCTGCATCTTGAGCAGGCTTGATTCGACGATCAGCGCGACGCGGTCTCCGGTGCGATAGAGCGCAAGGTTGCCCATCCGCATGCGCTCGGCCGCTTCCTGCGTGCGCAGCGGCGCGTTGCGCAGGTCGGCGAGCACGCGGACGCGTCCGAACCGCAGCCGCGTGTCGCGCACGATCTCGCCCAGCACGGCGAGATACTGATCAACCTCCTCGCGCGTCTGCACCGCAACCTGGCTGATCCGCAGGATCTTCAGCTTGTCGTCGCGGATGATCTCATAGAGATCGGACGCCGCGGCGGCGACCAGCCAGTCCGCATTCTCCGCCAATCCGCCAACCGGTGTCATCTCGCCCCCTCTCCGTTTTCGTTTCGGGAGCGATGTGACCAGTTAAGGTAAATAATCGGTGAGGGCTCCGTCGCGACCGCCCCAAGGCCGGGATTTCCTTGCCTTTGCCGAGCAGTGGAGCTAAGGGGGCGCCCGTCCGGCGAGCGGGTGCTCGCGGAGGGAGGCGCGGAGCGTGCAGCTCACGCGCCATTTTCGCTTTAGATCAAAAGCGTGACCTCTCCAACCGCGCCCGTCCACCGGATGCCGTGACCGGCATGCGGCCGCCACGGCATTTCGGCCTTCAAGACCGCTGGATCCAACCAGCCGGCCGGAAAAACGATAGTTAGGACTGAACCCTTTATGGCCACTTCGGCAAACCCCACGCGCGACGATTTCGCCGCGCTTCTCGACCAGACGCTTGGCGGCGCAGAAAGCTTTGAAGGCCGCGTCGTCATCGGCACCGTCACCGGCATCGAAAACGACCTCGCCATCATCGACGTCGGCCTCAAGAGCGAAGGCCGCGTGCCGCTGCGCGAATTCGCCGCGCCGGGCCAGCCCGCCGATCTCAAGGTCGGCGACGAAGTCGAGGTCTATGTCGACCGCGTCGAGAATGCGAACGGCGAAGCGATGCTCAGCCGCGACCGCGCCCGCCGCGAAGCCGCATGGGACAAGCTCGAGCTCGAATTCTCGCAGGGTAACCGCGTCGAGGGCGTGATCTTCGGCCGCGTCAAGGGCGGCTTCACCGTCGACCTCAGCGGTGCCGTGGCGTTCCTGCCGGGCTCGCAGGTCGATATCCGTCCGGTGCGCGACGTGCAGCCGCTGATGGACCTGCCGCAGCCCTTCCAGATCCTCAAGATGGACCGCAAGCGCGGCAACATCGTCGTGTCGCGCCGCGCCGTCCTCGAAGAGAACCGTGCCGAGCAGCGTTCGGGCCTGATCCAGAGCCTGGCCGAGGGCCAGGTGATCGACGGCGTCGTCAAGAACATCACCGACTATGGTGCGTTCGTCGACCTCGGCGGCATCGACGGCCTGCTGCATGTCACCGACTTGAGCTACAAGCGCGTCAACCACCCGTCGGAGATGCTCAACATCGGCGACACGGTGAAGGTGCAGATCATCCGCATCAACCGCGACACCCAGCGCATCTCGCTCGGCATGAAGCAGCTCGAGAGCGATCCTTGGGATGGCGCCGGCGTCAAGTATCCGATCGGTGCGAAGCTGTCGGGCCGCGTGACCAACATCACCGAATATGGTGCGTTCGTCGAGCTCGAGCCGGGCATCGAGGGCCTCGTCCACGTCTCGGAGATGAGCTGGACCAAGAAGAATGTCCATCCGGGCAAGATCGTCTCGACCTCGCAGGAAGTCGATGTCGTCGTGCTCGAGGTCGATCAGGACAAGCGCCGCATCTCGCTCGGCCTCAAGCAGGCCCAGCAGAACCCGTGGGAGGCCTTTGCGGCCGCTCACCCGGTCGGCACCGAGGTCGAGGGCGAAGTCAAGAACGCCACCGAGTTCGGCCTGTTCATCGGTCTCGACAACGACGTCGACGGCATGGTCCACATGTCGGACATCGCCTGGGGCATCTCGGGCGAAGATGCGCTGGCGCTTCACCGCAAGGGTGAGATGGTCAAGGCCGTTGTGCTCGCGGTTGAGCCCGACAAGGAGCGCATCTCGCTCGGCATGAAGCAGCTCGAGCGCGGCGGCGTGCCGACCCCGGCGGCCGCCACCGGCGGAGCGCGCGTGAACAAGAACGAGATCGTCACGGTCACCGTTCTGGAAGTCCGCGACGCGGGCCTCGAAGTGCAGGTTGGCGACGATGGCGCGACCGGCTTCATCAAGCGCACCGACCTCGGCCGTGACCGCGACGAGCAGCGTCCGGAGCGTTTCCAGGTCGGCCAGAAGTTCGACGCGATGGTCACCGGCATGGACCGTTCGAAGAAGCCGACCTTCTCGGTCAAGGCGATGCAGATCGCCGAGGAGAAGCAGGCGGTCGCGCAATATGGTTCGTCCGATTCGGGCGCATCGCTGGGCGACATCCTGGGCGAGGCCCTCAAGGCTCGCGAAGAGAAGAAGTGATTGTGTGCGGGGCGGTCCGGATGGCGGACCGTCCCGCCAATCATTTCAACGGCTTCCCGCCGGTGTCTCTGAAAAGCACCGCGGAGCCGCAAGATTCGATTGATGCAGGTAAGGAAACGCGCCTAAATCAGTCCCGCACCGCGCCGCTGAGCGCGGCGATACATATTGTTTCCGGCGCAAATGACCGGGCAGTTGGGGACGCGGGATGATCCGTTCGGAACTCGTGCAGATGCTGGCGGCGGACAATCCCGGCCTGTCCGCGCGTGAGATCGAGCGCATCGTCGACACCTTCTTCGAAGAGATCACCACGCGGCTCGTCGTGAACGGCCGCGTCGAGCTGCGCGGCTTCGGCGCCTTCTCCACCCGCGCGCGCGACGCGCGCACCGGCCGCAACCCGCGCACGGGCGAGACCGTCGACGTCTCGGCCAAACGGGTTCCCTATTTCAAGCCCGGCAAGGAAATGCGCGCGCGCCTGAACGTCTAGGGCTTGGCCCTAGCGCGCTTGGCACTCCGTTCCCGACCCGATACAGCCAGTCCGATGCGGGCGTGGCGGAATGGTAGACGCACCGGACTTAAAATCCGTTGAGCTTCGGCTCGTGGGGGTTCAAGTCCCCCCGCCCGTACCATCAGGCGCCCGTCAGTGGCGGGGCGCGGCCGTCGATTCCCGCACCGTCAGCGTCGGCGGCACGACCACCGGCCCGTCCGGCACCGCCCGCCCGCCCCGCGCCGCGATGATCAGTTCGACCGCCCGCGCCGTCACTTCGGCGATCGGCTGCGTGATCGCGGTCAGCGGCGGGTGGTTGAAGCGCGCGATCGGCGTGTCGTCGAAGCTGATCAGCGAGAGGTCGCGCGGCACCGTCAAGCCGCGTTCGCGCGCAACCTCGAGCGCACCGAGCGTCATCTGATCGTTGCTCGCGATGATCGCGGTCGCCCCAGCATCGATCAGGCGCGGCGCCGCGGCGCGGCCGGACTCGCGGCTGAAATCGCCCTGCGCGAGCAATCCTTCAGTGGACAGCCCGGCCTCGGCCATCGCCGCGCGCCAGCCATCGACACGCCAGCCGCTCAGCTCATATTCGTCCGGCCCGGCGATCAGCGCGATCCGCGCATGGCCGAGCCCGGTGAGGTGCCGCGTGGCGAGCGCCGCCGCCAGATCGTCCCCCATCGTCAGCCGGAACCCCGGCCCCTCGTGCAGCGATCCGATCCGCGCCAGGCTGATATGCGCGTCGTCGAGCAACTCCAGGATCGCCGGGTTGGCCGAATGCGGCGGCGTCAGGATCACCCCGTCGGGCTGGAGCGCCGCCAGCGCCGCGGAAAGTTCGCGCTCGATATGGTCGCTGTGCGTGTCGACCAGCTCGACGATCAGGCGATAGCCATGTTCGGAACAGGTCAGCATCCCGCCGAGCAGCATCTGGTCGACCCAGTCGGTGCCGTCGCGCGCGCGCCAGCCGTCGAGGGTACGTTCGCGGTCGTTGAGCGCCATGATCAGATACGACCGCGATCCGCTCATCCGCTGCGCCGCGATCGACGGGACATAGCCGAGCTTTGCGATCGAGGTGCGCACGCGCTCGGCCATCTCGGGCCGTACGTTCGGCTCCTTGTTGATGACGCGGCTCACGGTCTGCAGCGACACGCCGGCATCGGCGGCGACGTGGCGGATCGTGACGGCCTGTTTCCGGCGTGCCATGCGTGTGTCGCTCAGGCCGCCACCGGATCGGCGGCGCCACAATATTGCGCGACATAGGCATGATGCTCGGGCAGCGTCGCGACGGTGCGCGTCACATCCTCGCGCAGCGTCGCCAGCAGCCGCGCCAGCTCGTCGTCCGACAGCTTCTCCGCGATCGGATGCCAGCTTTGCGGATCGATCCCCTGCCCCATCATCACCTGCACCCAGCTATTTTCCGCGAACAGCTCCTCATTCTTGCGGAAGGTGCGGGCGGTCTCGCGGAACAGCTCGATCTTCTGCGCCAGCGAATCCGGTACCGGCATCGCCGCGACATGCCGCCAGAACGCGCTGTCGCGCCGGTTGGTCGCCTTGTAGTGCAGGATCACGAAGTCGCGGATCTGCTCGATATCCTGGCGCTGCTGCTCGTTGAACTCGGCCGCGTCGCGTTCGCTCACGCGCCCGTTGGGCATCAGCCGCACGAAGCGCAGCACCGCGCGCTGGATCAGGTGCACCGTGGTCGCCTCGAGTGGCTCGACGAACCCGCCCGACAGGCCGATAGCGACGCAGTTGCGATACCATTGCTTGCGCCGCACCCCGCCCTTGAACTTGATGTCGAACGGCTCGATCAGCGGCTCACCGACGGTCGAAATCAGCCGGTGATAGGCTTCGTCGCGCGACAGATAGCCGCTCGCATAGACGATCCCCGCGCCCATGCGGTGCTGCAGCGGGATGCGCCATTGCCAGCCCGCATCGTGCGCGATCGCCTGGGTATAGGGCTGCGGCGGCCCCAGATGCTTCGATTGCACCGCGATCGCGCTGTCGTTGGGCAGCCAGTGCCCCCAATCCTCGAACCCGGCATGCAGCGCGCCGTCGATCAGCAGCCCGCGGAAGCCGGTGCAGTCGACGAACATATCGCCCTCGATCCGCCGCTCGCCATCGAGCAGCAGCGCGGCGATGTCGCCGGTCTCGCCGTTCAGCTCGACGCGCTGGATCTTGCCCTCGACCCGCTTGGTGCCCGCCTCCTCGGCGAGCTTGCGCAGGTAGCGGCCGTACAGCGTCGCATCGACGTGATAGGCATAGTTCATCCGGTCCTGCGGCAGGTGCGCGAACTTGCCCTGCATCGCCGCGGCGAGCTCAAGACAATAATCGTCATAGGGCTCTTGGTGCCCCCGCTCGCGCCCGTAGAGCCAGAAATGCTGGAATCCCGCCGACCAGTGATCCTTCCCCGACAGGCCGAAGCTGTGGAAATAGCTGTGCCCGTCATGCTTCCAATTGTCGAACAGGATGCCGAGCTTGAAGGTCGCCTGCGCCGCGCGCATGAACTCGGCCTCGCCGATGCGCAGAATGCGGTTGAAGTTGACCAGCGGGGGAATGGTCGATTCCCCCACCCCGATCGTGCCGATCTGCTCGGACTCGACCAGGGTCAAGTCGATCGTGGGGCCCATCGTCCGGCTGATCGCAGCCGCGGCCATCCAGCCCGCGGTGCCGCCACCGGCGATGACCACGCGTGTCGCGGGACGCGCGCTCACCGGCTCAACTGCCGCAGCAAATAGGCGCGGATGCGCGAAGCGGTCTCGTGCGTCAGCGGATCGAGGATGCCGCGCATTCCCTCGGGCAGATGTTCCGTCACATCATCTCCATTGGCAAAGACATAATGGTCGAACAGCGCGCGCCAGTGCGCCTTCTGTTCGGGCGGCAAGTCGCGGATCGAGAGGATCGCATGGTTGAGCGCATCCTGCGGCTGGCCGAGCCAGCGCGGGGTATCGCGCCACCAATAGTTGACCAGCACATTGAACGGATCGAGCCCTTCGATGTGGTGCCACCACATCATCGGGATATGGATCGCGTCGCCCGGGCCGAGCTCGGCCACCATGGCGTGCTCCAGCGCCTCGCGGAAGCGCGGGTAGCGCTCGAAATCGGGATCGTTGAAATCGACCATGCTCACCGTGCGGCCCGCCGGCGTATTGTCGATCGGCCCCAGATAGAGATTGCGAAACTGGTCGGGCGGGAACAGCGTGAACCGCCGCCGGCCGACCGCGACGCAGGCGAGATTGTCCGGGAAATCATTGTGCGCGGCGATCAGTGTGCGCGTGCCGATCCAGATGCTCTTCAACGGATCCCGCATCCCGAGATCGATCGGATTCGCCGCGTCGAGGCCGTCGAAATGCGACGGAATGTCGATCGATGCGAGATAGACGGTGCGGTTCTCGCCAAGCTCCTCGGCCTTATCGATCCCCGCGAAGATATCGGCGAGCTTGCCCGTTCCGGTACGGAAATTCATCTGCATGTCGGTGTCGTAGAACATCCGCCCGTCATGCCCGGGCGAGCCGATCGAGACGGTGAAGGGCCGGTCGCGGGCATGATCCAGCAGATAGCGCCGCGCCGCGCGGGCGCCGCTCTTGCCCACAGCGACCAGCGGCCAGTCGGCGACCAGCCCGCGCACGACGAAGGGCTCGCGCGCTTCCTTGAGCAGCGTGTCGAGCCCCACTGCCCTCCAGTCACGCTCCGGCACCTTGGTCAGAGAGGGGGGAATGGACAGCGCCTGTTCAGCCACCGGCCAGCCTGCGGTTCTTGCGCGCGACGAGCGCGGAGATCTGCGACAGTGACGCGAGCGCCATGAAGATCGGCATCAGATGCCCATCGACATGGAGGCGCCACAGCGTCTCCGCGTCGAGCAGGCGCAGCTTGGTCTCGTCGATGATGTGGTACCCGACGAGCGAATGGACCGACATGTCGTCGAGCGTCACCTCAAGGCTGAACGGTTCGAGCAGGTCGTGGGCGAGCAGCGCGTCAAAAAATCCCTTGCTCGCGCGATACCCCTCGTCCAGCGCGCCGAGCCGTTCGGCGACATCCTCGAGATAGGGCGTCGCCGCGCCCTCGGCGTCGAACAGCCGCACGCCCTCGCCGTCCGCCGCGATGCGCGGATGGCCAAGGTCGATATGGACTTGCCCCGGCCCCTCCCCGCTTTCCGGGCGCCCGATCAGAAAGGGCTGGATCGCGAGTGACAGCGGGCGGTAGCGCGCGTCCCAACGATTGCCGTCGAGGAAGAGATTCTCTCCGTTCTCGAAGCCGAACAGCGCGAGCGCGAAGAAGTCGTCGCGCCCCATTTCGCGGCGGAACAGGATCGGGAACTGGCCCTGCACGTTGCGAAATTCGCTGGGCACGGTCAGCGTCCCCATCACGCCATCGCCAAGGTCCGTGCCCACATCGGAGCGGACGCGCAGCGCGCGGTGGGTGTTGTTGTCGAGAATGGCGTGCTGAGTCATACCCTGCTTTCGTGGCGCACGGCCGCGGCGCCGGCTTCGGCGCGCAGCGCATCCAGATAATCGCGGTTACTGGGCAGCGCAGCGGCGAGCGAGCGGGCGCGCTGCCGGTTCTGCATGAGCATCGCGCCGGCCTTGTCGTTGGCCTGCACGCCGGCGGGCACGGGATGCCCCATGCCATAGAGAATGTACTGGTGACTCTCGGCCGAGAAGATCTCGTCGACTTGCGGGAAGTCCCAGGTCGATGGCGGCTGGTCACGCCACAGCGTCAGCATCTCGGCCAGTCGCGGCGGGATGTGCGCCGGATCGCGCTGCGCCAGCCAATAGGGCTCCTGACGGCGGCTCAGCGCATAATGGAGCTTCAGGAACTCGACGATGCGGTCCCAGCGATAGCGGAACAAGCTGTTGAAGCGTCTGGCGTGGATCGGCATCGCCACCGCATCGGCCGGAAAATTGTCGATCAGCGCATTCAATGACAATTCGATCAGCACGATCGCCGAGGCCTCGAGCGGCTCGATGAAGCCCGCCGACAGGCCGATGGCGACGCAATTGCCTTGCCAGAAGCGCGCGCGATGGCCGGTCGGGAACGCAAGACGGCGCACCGGCACTTCGGGTGCGTCGGGTAGCACGCGGGCGATATAGGCGCGCAGGCTCGCCTCCGCCGCGGCATCGTCCATGAAGCGGCTGGCATAGACGCAGCCGATGCCGCGCCGACTGGGCAGCCCGATGTCCCAGATCCAGCCCGCTTCATGCGCGGTCGACACGGTTTGCGACGCGATCGCACTCCCGGGCTCGACGGGGACCTGCGCGGCGAGCGCGCGATCGTTGAACAGCGTGTCACTGCGGTCGATCCACTCGACCCCCAGCTCCCCGCCGATCAGTACCCCGGCAAGGCCGGTGCAGTCGACGAACAGGTCGCCTTCAATCTCCCCGCGCTCGCGCGTGACGACCGCGGCGATCGTATCGCCCGCACCGCGCCGCACGCCGGTGACATGCGCGGCGACATGTTCGACGCCGAGCCGCCGCGTCGCGTGCGAGGTGAGCAGCACGGCGAACTTGCCGGCGTCGAGATGATAGGCATAGTTCGCCGCGCCCTGATAGTCGGGCATCATCCGCTGGCGCGGAGCGAGGTCGTGGTCGCAGACATGCGCCTGCGGGGTCATCACGGCGGCAAAGGACAGGTCGGGCGCCGTCGTCTGCCAGGCCGCGAGCAATTCTGCCATCGCGGCGGGGGGTGGGGAGGTGAAGGGATGATAGTAACGGTCCTCCGGGGTGCCCTCGAGCCAGCCGTCAAAGCGCGATCCCTGCTTGAACGACGCGTCGCAGGCGAGCAGGAATTCGGCCTCGCCGAGGCCGATCGCCGCAAGCGTCGCGCGCATCGTCGGCCAGGTGCCTTCGCCGACGCCGATGATCGGGATATCGGGCGCCTCGATCAGCGTGACGCGGAGCCCGCCGGAGCGGGCGCGCGGCGAGCTGGCGAGGCGCGACGCCGCCAGCCAGCCGGCAGTGCCGCCGCCCACGATGACAACCCTCTCGACCACGCTGTGCATTGAACCCGATCCTAGGCCAGCGCCCGGCCCGCGTCACCTGAAAGCGCGCGCGGGCTGCGGGCCAACATACCTGCCCTAGAAGTTGAACCTCACGCCCGCCGCGTAGCGCGCAAATCCCGGCTGCACGAAGGTCACGTTGTTCTCGTGCCGCAGATGCCCGCGCCGGCCTTCCCCGGTGAGGTTGATCGCCTCGACAAAGCCGGTGAGGCCGGGGATGAACTCATAGCTCGCGCTGGCGTCGAGCTGCCAATATGCCTCCGTATAGAAGGGGTTGGGCCCCGTTCCCGCGAGGAACTTGTCGCGCCAGTTCCATGCGACGCGCGCCTGGAGCCCGTTCTTGTCGTAATAGGCGACGGCATTGGCGCTGTCGCTGAGGCCGGTCAGCGCGAACTGGGTCACCGACGATGGCTGCGTATTGTCATAGGTCGCGTCGCCATTGACGATCGTATAGTTCAGGATCACGCCGAAGCCGGTATCCCAGAGGGCGTGCTGGAGCGCGAATTCCCAGCCGTTGATCGCGGCGGTCTGGTCGCTGTTGACCGGCTGCGTGACCTCGAAATTGACCAGCGGATCGCCGGGCGCCGCATGGATGATGCCGGTCCATGCACCCGGACCCCCTCCGGTGATCGTCACCGTGCTGGGGAAAGTGTCGAAGATATATTGCCGGATCGCGCTGACTGTCGTCCTCCCCGCAGCCACGGCCGCCTGCCAACGCGGCCCGTCGACCGGAGTCGTCAGCCCAAAGGCCGTCGTATCGATCCGCGTCGAGGAGATGAAGTTCTCCACGTCCTTGTGGAAATAGCCGACCGAAATGTAGCTGCCGGGCGCGTAATACCATTCCGCGGACAGATCGATATTCTTCGACTTGTAAGGGATCAGGCCGGGGTTGCCCTGCGCGCCCGTGCCGCCGCCGACGCGGAAGAGCGTGTCGAGCGTGCGTCCACCCTGCATGCTGGCATAGTCGGCACGGGTGATCGTGTGGCTGTACGACGCGCGCAGCTTGACGTTGGTCAGCGGCGAGAGGTCAAAGTCGAATGCCGGCAGCCAGTTCTGATACGAGCCCTTGAACAGCGTGAATTCGCTGCCGCCCGAAAAGACGATGTTGAATTCGTTCTCGCCCACCCAGTTGGTGGTCGCGGGCGCCGGCACCATCGCCGAGGATGCGACGGTGGTCGTCTCGTAGCGAACACCCGCCACGAAATGCGCCGGATTCTGGAAGAGGTCGAACTTGGTCGCGATCTGCAGGTACGGCGCCAGCGTCTTCTCGGTGATGCGCCGGTCGGTATTGAAGTTGGCGAGACAGGTGCCCGGCTGGGCCGAGCCCGTCGCGGGATTGCTGCACACCTGGTACTCCTGCTCCGCCAGATCGGCCAGCCGCTCGAAGTTGAAGGTGTAGAAGCTCTGGATCATGCCGGACTGGGCAAGCCCCGGGAACTTGTCCGGCAGGGTCACGAGGGTGAAGATGTCGTCAGGGATATCAGACGCCGGGCCAGCACCGCCCCAGGTATCGTCGTTCTGGATCGTGCCGAAGGCCGAGCGCACCTTGCTGTCGATATAGGACACGCCGAAATCGATGCTGTCGAGGAACCCCTCGTCATGGTCGTAGTGACCACGCAGCTGCGCCTGGTTGATGCGGTTCCGGAAATAGGCGTTGCGGAAGGCGTTGCCGGTCGAGGCGATCATGCCTGCATTCAGCGGATCGATCCCCGGGAACATCTGATAGGAGATGATCGGCATGTCATTCTCGAAATTGACCGACTGGCTTTGAACGCCGAAGACGGCGTTGCCCAGCGACATGCTTGAACCGTAATTGTTGACCGGATTCACCTGGGCTGTCGAATGATGGAAATCGAGCTCCACCGTCATGCCGCCCGGCGCCTTCCATTCCAGATTGGCGCCCAACGACTTGTTCTCGGCGCGGTTCTCGATCAGCGCGCCGCTGTACGAAAGATCCTTGCCGCCATAGAGGGCGTTCGGGCTGGGAACCCCGGTGGGAGGCGCGAAGCGTTCGGTGTAGAAGATCGGACCGGCGACCGGGCCGTCGGTCCACGCGCTCGACGTGTCTTCGTGGTTGAACCACACGCCGACGTTGCTGTTCCGCGTTTCGACCGTGTTGCGCGAGTAGAGGAAATCGATCGTCGCGGTGAGGCTGTCGATCGGACGGAATTGCAGCACCGCCTGGCCGTTGATGCGCTCGCGGTTGATGTCCTCGAGATTGTAGGACGCGCTCTGCGGCACCTGATAGACGTCGGTCGGATCGGGACGGTTGGTGATGTTCGCAGCGCGCGGCGTGCCCGGCTGCGCCAGCGAGCCCCAGTTGTTCTCGCTGCCGAGATAGCCGTCGCGCCAGCCGGCACTGGCGGTGTTCGTGCTCGATTTGCGCTTCTGGTACGAGCCGGCGATCATGATGCCGATCCGGTCGTCGGCGAAGGTCGAGCTGACGATGCCCGAGATTTCGGGGGTGATCGGATCGCCCTCGTTGCGCGACGTGTCGTACACGCCCTTCACCGAGATGCTTCCGCGCAGGCCCGGCCGGTCGAGCGGGCGCGGCGTGCGAATGTTGATGGTCGAGCCGATACCGCCCGATTCCATCGTCACGCGGCCGCTCTTGTAGACCTCGACCGCCGAAATGCCTTCCGAAGCGAGGTTCGCGAAGTCGAACGAGCGCGACGACGGCGGACCGCCACCGTCACCGATGAGGGCGGTCGGCATCTGGCGGCCATTGACCGTCACCAGGTTGAATTCGGGACCGAAGCCGCGGACCGTCACCAGCGAGCCTTCGCCGTTCGAGCGGTCGATCGACACGCCGGTGATGCGCTGAAGCGATTCGGCGAGGTTGGTGTCGGGGAACTTGCCGATCTCCTCGGCAGAGATCGCGTCGACCACGCCCTGCGCGTCGCGCTTGATCGTCATCGACTGTTCGAGGCTGGCGCGGATGCCGGTGACGACGACGTCCTCGGTCTCCTCGGCGGGCGGCGGCGCGTCCTGCGTATCCTGTGCCAGTGTCGGAGTCGCGGCCATCGCCAGAGTCGATACGCCAATCACCAGTCGCGAAATCGAGCGAGTCGTGCCCCGCATCCTCGTCCTCCCCTTTACGGCGCAGTGAATCTGCACTCGTTGAGAACGTTCACCTGAACCCTTTGTACAACGTTGTCAAGCATGCCCATTCCTCGCGGAGTTTCCACGAACGGCGGAAAACCGCTGTTGTGAACGTTCTCAAATTATGCTGTCTGTGCGCCACCAAGAAGGGCGGTCGCACCGCCGTCAGGAGAGGGAACAGGATGAGCCGGACCGTTGCCGCGCTGCTTGCAGCGACTGCGATCGCTACCATTGGCGCAAATGCGGGATTCGCGCAGGAAGCACCGGCTGCCGTCACCGACGCGCGTGCCCGAGCCGAATCGATCGTCACCCGCATGACGCTCGACGAGAAGATCGCGCTGGTCCACGGCCTCTTCCCCCCGCTCACCAAGGTGAAGCCCGCGAATGAACTGATTCCCTCGGCCGGCCATATCGAGGGCAACAACCGACTCGGCGTGCCGCTGGTGCGCGAAAGCGACGCTTCGCTCGGCGTCGCCAACCAGGTCGAACAGCGCAAGGGCGACGTCGCCACCGCCCTCCCCTCCAGTCTCGCCACCGCCGCGACCTTCGATCCCGAGATCGCCCGCGCCGGCGGCGCGATGATCGGCAGCGAGGCGCGCGCCAAGCGTTTCAACGTGCTGCTAGCGGGCGGCGTCAACCTGACGCGCGATCCGTGGGGCGGGCGCAACTTCGAGTATCTCGGCGAGGATCCGCTGCTCGCGGGCGAACTCGCCGGCGCGCATATCGCGGGCGTCCAGTCCAACCGCATCGTCTCGACGATCAAGCATTTCGCGCTCAATGCGCAGGAGACCGGCCGCATGGTGCTCGATGCGCGCATCGGCGAGGCCGCGCTGCGCGAGAGCGACCTGCTCGCCTTCCAGATCGCGATCGAGAAGGGCAAGCCCGCCTCGGTCATGTGCGCCTATAACAAGGTCAATGGCGACTGGGCGTGCGAGAACGACTTCCTGCTCAACCAGGTGCTCAAGCGCGATTGGGGTTATCGCGGCTGGGTGATGAGCGACTGGGGCGGCGTCCATTCGACCGAAAAGGCCGCGAAGGCGGGTCTCGACCAGCAATCGGGCCAGGAGCTCGACCGCGCGATGTATTTCGACGCGCCGCTCAAGGCCGCGGTCGAGAAGGGTGAGGTGCCGATGGCGCGGCTCGACGACATGGTCGTCCGCTATCTCACCGGCCTGATCGAGAGCGGCGCCTATGACACGCCGATGCCCGCCAAGGCGCAGACCCCCGACTATGCCCGCAACGCGCTCGTCGCGCAGCGCGCGGCCGAGGCAGGGATCGTGCTGCTCAAGAACCAGGGCGACCTCCTCCCCCTCGCCCGCACCGCGAAGAAGATCGTGGTGATTGGGGGCGGCGCCGACCTCGGCGTGCTCTCGGGCGGCGGATCGAGCCAGGTGCGCTCGGTCGGCGGCGCGCCGATCGAGATCGCGCTGTCGACTGGTGGTTCCGCATCGTTTGCGCGCATCACCTATCACGCCTCCTCGCCGCTCGCCGCGCTGCGCAAGGCGCTGCCGGGCGCGCAGGTGAGCTTCGTCGACGGCCGCAACCTCAACGCCACGGTCGATGCGGCAAAGGCAGCCGATCTCGCCATCGTCTTCGCGACGCAATGGACGACCGAGGCCGATGACGTGCCCGACCTCAGACTCCAGCATCACCAGGACGCGCTGGTCGCAGCGGTCGCCGCCGCGCAGCCGAAGACCATCGCCGCGCTCACCACGGGCGGCCCGGTGACGATGCCGTGGCTCGATCGCGTCCCCGCGGTGGTACAGGCCTGGTATCCCGGCCAGCGCGGCGGCGAGGCGATCGCCAATATCCTCACCGGCAAGGTCAATCCCTCGGGCCGTCTGCCAATCACCTTCCCGGCGCATGAGGGGCAGGCGCCGCGCCCGCAGCCGGTCGGCCTCGACACCTTCACCTCGCTCCAGGCGGCGGCCGCAGCCAACCCCGCGAATTCGGGCGCCTACGAGCTCAAGAGCTTCCCGGTGGAGTATGTCGAAGGCAGCGACGTCGGCTATCGCTGGTACGAGAAGAAGGGCCAAAAGCCGCTGTTCCCCTTCGGCCACGGGCTCAGCTACACGAGCTTCGCCTATCGCAACGCAAGCGCCAGCGGTGGCGCCCGGCTCACCGTCTCGTTCGACGTCACCAATACCGGCGCGCGCGCCGGTGCGGACGTGCCGCAAATCTATGTGACGCGCGAAGGCTCGGACAATCCGATGCGCCTCGCCGCCTTCCGCCGGATCGAGCTCAAGCCGGGAGAGACGCGCCGCGTCACACTCATCGCCGAGCCGCGCATTCTCGCCGATTACGACACAACTCTGCCTGGCTGGCGCATCCGCGGCGGCAGCTACCGCATCGCCATCGCGCGCGATGCGACCGACCGTTCGCTGCTGCTCACGACGAGCCTCGACCCGGCGACGATGAAGCCCTAGCGTCGAGCGCTACCCCGACGGCGCCTGTGGCCAACGCAGGCGCGACGACCGGGATGCGGGGGACGGTGTTGGGAAGCGAGTTTCAGACCGGGTATCCGGCGCGGCGGTCACTGCGCTTCATCCTGCTCGTCGCACTCGCCAATGCCGGCGGCGTGATCGGCTTCCTGCCGCTGCTCACTCTGCTCTTGCCGGTCAAGGTCGCCGGGATCGCGGGCGATGATCGCATCGCCGTGTTCACCGCCACCGTCATCGCCGGCGCGCTCGCGGCGAGCGCGTCGAACATCCTGTTCGGCTGGCTCAGCGATCGCTCGGTGGCGCGCGGACACGGGCGGCGCGGATGGATCATGTTCGGCCTGGCTGGCCTCGCGGCATCCTTCGCCGCCGTCACCCTGGCCGTCACGCCCGTGCAGATCATCCTCGCCGTCGCGCTGTTTCAGACCGCGGTGAATGCCGTGCTGGCACCGATGTTCGCGGTGATGGCGGACGAGGTGCCCGACGCTCAAAAAGGGTTGGCTGGCGGCCTCATCGCGCTCGGCGCGCCGCTCGCGTCGGCGGTGGCGGCGCTGATGGTCGCGATCGGCATCAGCAGCGAGTCCGCCCGGCTCGCTTTCGTCCTCGCCGCGGTGCTGCTCTGCGTCCTCCCGTTGCTGCTCGCGCCATCACGGATCGCGCCCGCCGCCGCCCCGCCACACGAAGCGCCGCTGCTGGGCCGCGATCTCGCCATCGCCTGGGCGTCCCGGCTGCTGGTGCAGGTCGCGGGCAACGTGCTGTGGCTCTACCTCGTCTATTATTTCGCGAGCATCGACCCGGCCACCCCCGCCTCCAAGCATGTCGGGGCCCTTGGGCAGCTGATGACGGTCGCCTATCTCGTGCCGCTTCCCATCGCGGTGCTGGCGGGGCGCTGGTCCGACCGGATCGGGCGCCGCAAGCCCTTCCTGATCGCCTTTGCCGCGCTCGCCGCGCTGGGTCTGACGGGGCTGGCCTTCGTGCGGGACTGGAATCTGGCGGCGCTTGCCTTCGCGCTTTATGCGCTGGGCTCGGCCGCGTTCCTCTCGCTCCATTCGGGCTTCGCGATGCAGCTACTGCCCGATCCGCGCCACCGCGGCCGCGATCTCGGGCTGATCAACCTCACCAACACGCTGCCCGCGCTGGCCGGTCCCGCGCTCACCTGGGCGCTGGCGACCCCGCATGATTTCGGCCCGGTGATGCTGGCGCTCGCCGGCCTCACTCTGCTGGGCGGGCTGCTGGTGCTGGCGATCCGGCATCGGCGCTAGGCGCCGCCGCCCAATAGCGCACATAATCGACATGCATGCGCTGCGGAAGCGCGGCATCGTCGATCCCGTGCTTCCCGCCCCAGTCGCCGCCGACCGCCAGGTTGAGGATCAACTCATAGGGCCGCACGAACGGCCATGCCGCCAAGCCGCCGGGCTGATCGTCCTTGACCTGCATATGCCCGCGCCCGTCGATGCCGATCGTGATCACGCCGGGCCGCCAGTCGAGCTGGTAGCGGTGATAGGCGGTGCATGCCGTCGGCACCTTTACCTGCGCCCCGCGCTGCGTGCCCTTGGCGTGGTTGTATGCGCCGGTGTGGAGCGTCGCGTGGATCACGTGCGCGTCCCAGCCGACCATCTCCATGATGTCGATCTCGCCCCCGTCGGGCCATTTCTCCCCAGTTGGCAACATCCAGATCGCCGGCCACATCCCGCGCCCGCACGGCAGCTTCGCGCGGATCTCATAGAAACCATAGCCATAGCGCTCGCGCGTCACGAGCTTGGCCGAGGTGTACTCCTGCCCGCCCCAGTCCGCGGCCTTGCCCTTGAGCGACTCGCGCCGCGCCTCGATCACCAGCGCGCCATCCTCGATCCGCGCATTCTCGGGCCGCCCGTCGGCATAATATTGGCGCTCGTTATTGTACCAGCCCTCGCGGTTCCGGTGCGTGTCGAACAGCCATTTGCCGGTGTCGATCTTCGGGCCGTCGAACTCGTCGGCAAAACTCGGTTTCGTAGCCGGCACCGTCATCGGCACATCGGCCTTGACGTTGGTCGCCCCCAGGGTCGCCGTCTGCATCGCGGCCACGATCGCAAACCACATCGGTCCTCTCCCATGATGATGGGAACGTTCTCATCCTGCACCCGCCGCGCGTCAACCGCTGCCCGCTTGCCGATGTCGTTTTCACGCTTCACCGACGCTGGCTTCACGCCTCCCGGTCGCCCCCTGCCCTAGGCCTGTCGTCGCCAATCCACAGAAAGGATTTTCGACATGGCCGAAGCCTGTGAAGCCGCAAGGCAATCGCTCCACGATCTCGTCAAGACGCTGGGCGGGGAGCTCTCCAGCTCGATCAAGGAAATCAGCGACCGCTACGAACCCGAGTTCGACCGCATCCGCGACGACGCGCCCGACGCCGGCGGGGTCGATGCTGCGCTGGGCATCGAGATCGATGTCGAATGGGAGACGATCGGCATCGCGCTCGACCTCCCCGAGGTGACGATGAAGACCCAGGAATGGTCGCTCGACCTTCCGCAAGTCACCATGAAGGACAAGCGGATCGTGTTCCACACACCGTCGATCCGCATGGTGCGCAAGAAGATCGGACAACGCCCCGAGGTCCATGGTTGGACCATCAAGTGGAAGAATATCCATATCGAGGTGCCCGAACCCTTCATGCAGAAGCATGAGATCGTGATGGGCATCCCCGATGTGCGGATGGACCGCACTTCGTTCAAGCTCGACGTGCCCGAATTCGCGATGCGCACGCAGGAGCTCAAGTTCGACGTGCCCCAGATCACCGTCAAGCGCATCAGCATCGAAGCGGAGGAGCTGAGGGAGAAAGCCGAAGCCAAAGCCGAGGCGATGCGCGACGAGATCGCGGCCAAGCGCGCCGAGCTGTTCGGCGGCGCGCGCGAACAGATCGTCGCAGCGTCCAGCACCTTCTTCACCTGCCTGCGCACGCAGATCCAGATGAAGCGCGACGAGACGGCCGCGGCGTTCGAGCCCGGCCTGGCCATGGTCCGGCAGGCGCTGAGCAAGCTCGAGGACGTCAAGGCCGGTGGCGAGGCGGACGCGATGCGCCAGCGCTTGGCCGATCTGACAGCCAAGCGCGACGCGGCGACGGTTCAATTCGACGAAGCGGTGCGCCGGATCGTCGAGCAGGAAAAGGCGACGGTCGACGCGCTGCTCAATGGACTGCGCGACGTCGCCTGAACGAGGCAGCCGGGCGCGAATAGCGACCCCGCGCCCGGCTCACCCAATCGAGAGAGGAAATGCGATGCGCTACAAGGTCACCGCGCACGGGCTCTTTCTGCGCAAGGAACCACGCAAGGAGCCCGGCAACGAGCGGGGCGTGCTGCCCGAGGGGTGCGAGGTCGAAGTGCTCGATCGCAGCGGCAGCTGGTGCCGCGTGCGCGGCAAGCTCGACGGCGTCGCGTTCGAGGGCTGGGCCTCGGCCCAATATCTGGCGCCCGCCAGCGATGTGAGCTTCGCCACCGCGTCGAAACTAGCGCCGGTGCACTGGCGCGAACACAATCCGAACTCGACTCGCAACAGCCCGGCCTCGGCAAGTCCGATCGGCGAACCGGGCATGCCGCGCAACACCCAACCCTCGGCCGCGCAACTCAATAAGGTGATCGCCTGGCTCGCGGTCGAGCAGAGCCGTCGCTATCAGCCCGGCGGCGGGCGCACCTATTGCAACATCTACGCCCATGACGTCGCCTATGCGGCGGACGTCTATCTGCCGCGTGTATGGTGGACCGACAAGGCGATCGCCGAGCTCAAGGCCGGGCGGCAAGTGGCGGCGCAATACGACGTCACGATCCGCGAGATGAACGCCAATGCGATCCACAATTGGCTGATCGACTATGGCGCGCACTTCGGCTGGAAGCGGACCTTTTCGCTGACCGACCTGCAGGAGTGCGCCAAGCGCGGCGGGATCGCCACGATCTGCGCGCGGCGCAAGGATCTCGCGCGTTCGGGGCATATCGTGATCATCGCGCCGGAAACCGCGGACGTGAAGGCGCGCCGCGACGCGAACGGCCGTGTCACCATGCCGGTGCAGTCGCAGGCCGGCAGCGTCAACTTCGAGCGCCGCGTGCCCGCTTCCGCCTGGTGGGCGGACACGCGCTTCAGCAGCTTCGTCCTGTTCACCAACGGCTGATCCGTCGGAAAGGAGACACATCATGGCAACCTTCGCCACGAATATGACCCGCGCCCTCGAGGAACGCCTGCCCGATCTTGCCGCAGCCGGCGACGCCGGTGCGGTGAAGACCATCGTCAACGAAGCCGAGCTCGAAGCTCGCCGCCGCACCAACGTCCCCGACACGTTCGTCTATCAGGCCACGGTCATCCTGCTCGGAATCAGCGTCCTCTCGGTGATCGTCGCCCAAATGTGGCTGGCGCTGGAAAAGACCCAGGCGGATATCCCCGACGGGCTGATCGCAATCGGCTCAGCCGCGATCGGCGCGCTCGCCGGCCTCCTCGCGCCGACCCCGGCGCGATAGCGAGTCACCCTCCGACATCCTCCCAGCCGCCGCCCAGCGCCTTGTAGAGCGTAGCGAGATGATTCCCTCGCGCGCTGCCCGCACGCGACGGCCTGCCGCCCGCCGGCGCCGAGATCATTCCCCTGCCCCGCCGCGCCGACCGGCGGATGGGACGGCGTAGCTTTCTCGCCGGCAGCGGCGCGATCGCGGCGGGGCTCGCGGGCGTCCTTGTCCTGCGCGATCCGCCCCTCGGGCTCTGGCCCTCCTTTGCCGAACTGCTCGCGGACTATCGTACAGGACCCGGTCAGCGTCAGAAGCTCGTCCCGATGGCGGGCATCGAACTCGAGCTCAACACTCGATCCAGCCTCTCGCTCGACGGCGGCGGCATCTTGCCGTGGTGCAGATCCAGCAGCTGATGAACCTTTCCGTCACGCGACTGCCGGGAGGCATCGTCGCGCTCGCCTGATGGCCAATAATGGCCGCTGACAGAGGATCTACCGTTCTCGCTCTGCGCCCCGCCTAGGCATTTCGAAGCCCTTTGACCGCATGATCGGCCGCCCGAACGGTGAGCGCCATGAAGGTGAGCGAAGGGTTCACGCAGGACACGGACGCCATCTGCGCGCCGTCGGTCACGTACAGGTTCGAGGCGTCGTGCGCCTGGCTCCAACCGTTGAGCACCGATGCACGTGGGTCGGTGCCCATGCGCGCGCCGCCCATTTCGTGGATGGCGTCGCCAGGCACATGCTCGCCTGCCCAGCTGGTGACGTTGCTCAGGCCCGCAGCCTTGAGCATGACCTCGCCTTGCGCTCGGGCGTCCGCCATCATCCGCAGCTCGTTTTCGCGGAAACGGACGTCGAAGCGCATCAGCGGAACGCCGAAGCGGTCGACCTTGTCCGCGTGCAGGGAGACATTGTTGTCGCGATAGGGGAGGCATTCGCCGAACGCGCCGATGTGGAACTTCCAGGGCGCGTATTTGCGCATGCCCTGCTTCATCGACGCGCCGAAACCGACCGGTGCCGCGGGGGGACGGTGGGCGCCGCCCTGATAACCATAGCCGCGCTTGAAGCCGACGTCCTCGTTGTCCCCGACGTTGCGGAAACGCGGGATGTAGATGCCGCCCGGCCGGCGGCCATATTCGATATATTCGGTCATCCCCGGGATTTCGCCCTCGATCCCGACGCGGAAGATGTGATCCATCACATATTTGCCGAGCGTCCCGCTCGAATCGAAATGACTGCGCCCGCTGCCCGCCGGGCGCGAGTTCATCAGGATCTGGGTCGAGGCCATCGCCGAGGCGCACAGGAAGACCAGGTCGGCGTTGACCACCTCTGCCTGGCGGGTCTTCGCATCGATGAAGCGCACCCCAGTCACGCGCTTCTTCACCGGATCATATTCAAGATTGGTGACGACCGCGTCGGCCCGCAGCGTCAGCCGCCCGGTCGCGCGTGCCGCCGGCAGCGTCACCGCCTGGGTCGAGAAATAGGCGCCGAACGCACAGCCATTGCCGCATTGGGCGCGGAACTGGCATTTCGTGCGGTTCTGCTCGGGCTTGTCTTCGGTGATGTTGGACAGGCGCGCGTTGATGAGTTTGCGGCCGGGGAATTGGGCTTCGAGCCGCTGCTTGACCCATTTTTCGGCGATGTTCATCGGCACTGGCGGCTGAAACTCGCTGTCGGGAAGCTCGGACAGATTCTCCCGCGAGCCGGAGACGCCGATATATTTCTCGACATAGCTGTACCACGGCGCGAGATCGTCATAGCGGATCGGCCAGTCGCCATCGATGCCGTCGCGCTTGTTCGCCTCGAAGTCCGCGGGGCTCCAGCGGAAGCTCCAGCGCCCCCAGATCAGCGATTTGCCGCCGACCGCACCGGGCCGGATCCAGTAGAATTTGCTGCCCTCGTCAAAGGCATAGGGGTTCAGCCGGTCGTCATTGTAAAAGCGCCGGTTGCTGGGCGCGACATAGCCGTGCTTGGCGATGAAATAGTCGCTCTCGATCAGCGGCTTGGGCATCATGTTGCGCGCCGGAACCTCATAGGCCAGCTTGCCGTCATAGGTGTAGTCCTCACCATGCTCGACCATCACGCCGCGATCGAGCATGAGGACGCGCAGGCCTTTCTCGGTAAGCTCTTTCGCAGCGAAGCCGCCGCTCACCCCGGACCCGATGACGATCGCATCAAACCTGTTGGTCGAAGCCATAACCTTACTCTCCTGTCCGGTCAGAACCGCAGCGCGCGCAGCGTCTGGAAACTCGTCGTGATATCGGGAAGATAGGGCGCTGGCGCCTGGTCATTCTCGACATAGAAATGGCGAACGCCGGCACTGCCCTTCCGCTTGAACAGCGCGGCGAAATCGATGGTGCCCGCCCCTACCGCGACCATGCCGCCATCGGCGCGCATGTCCTTGACGTGATAGCCGTAGAGCCGGCTCGACAACCGGTCGATCAGCGCGCCCGCATCCTCACCGGCCTTCACCGCCCAGAAGATATCCAGCTCGATCTTCACGAGCGAGGGATCGGTTTCCTTGAGCAGCTGGTCGAACAGGCTGACCCCGTCCGGCTTCTCGGTGAACTCGAAATCATGGTTGTGGTAGGCGAAGCCGAGTCCGGCCTTCTTTAGCTCCCCCGCGAAGCGGCTGATGTTTGGCAGCGCCGTCCGCCAAGCCGGGCCGGTGCGATGCTCCGCCGTCATGTACGGCAGGACGATCGTGTCGGCACCGAGCGCCTTGGCAAGGGTGACTTGCCGGTCGAACTGGTTGAGCAGCGCGTCATAGCCGACATGGATCGACGGCGCCTTGAGGCCCAGCCGGTCGAGCGTCCCGCGCAGCATGACGGGATCCATCGCGTCATAGCCGCCCCCGCCGAACTCGACCTCGCGATAGCCGATGGCGGCAACCTGCTCGAGCGTCTTCACCGGGTCCTTCGCGAAGATCTCGCGCAGGGTATAGAGCTGCAGGCCGATCGCCCGGCGTTGCGCGGCGGCCGCCGGGAAACAGGCAAGGGCGGCGGCGCCCGCAGCGCCTGCGAGCATCGTTCTGCGGCCGATCATGAGGAATACACCTTATTGACCTGCGAATAGAGAAATTCGCCGTTATACTCGCCCGGCACCGGGAGATATTCGCGCTCCTGCGTCATCCCGATCTCGGACGTGTAGTAGCCGGCGATGACGAGCTGCCGGAACGGCTCGAAGAAGCCGCTGGCTTCAGGCAATTGCTTGTTCATCGCCAGCGTCAGCAGCGCGTCCTGCTGCTCCGCGCTCGCCTTGGCCGCCGGCACGCCATAGTCGCGCATGCTGCGCGCCTCGATCGCGTCGAGCCCCGCAATGATCGGCACGCGATCGCCGGGCGAGGCCCAGTCGGCCAGCATCTTCTCGATGAAATCCGGCACCCCGGCGGCGATCGCGCCGGGCGTGTCGGTCGTCGGGATGACGCGGTCGCTCAGCGCGGTCATCGCCGCGCGCTGGGCGGGCGTGAACACTCGCACGCTGGGCGGCCCTTCCGATATGATGGGGATATCCCCACCCGGCCCAGCGCCGGCCGCGCGGGCGAGTGGCGCGAAGAGCGACGCGCCGAACATGCTCGCCACGCCCGCCAGGGCGGTTCTACGGTTGATCATTTGGCTTCTCCGGGAAGATCTTGCGGGATTGCGGCCTCGGGCAACGGACGCACCCAGATGTTGCGGAACGAGACCGGCGATCCGTGGTCCTGCAGTTGCAGCGGCGCCGCATCAGGGTGCGGCTGATAGGCGGCAACCTTGCGCCAGACCGTGGTGCCGAGCAGCGCCTGACGGTTCTGCACCAGCACGCCGTTGAGGAAGACCGTGACATGGGCCGGGCGCAGCAGCTTGCCGTCCGCCGCAAAGCGAGGCCGTTCGAATATGATGTCGTAGCTTTGCCACTCGCCGGGCTTGCGCGCGGCAATCACCAGCGGCGGTTTCCACCCATAGACGGCGCCAACCGTGCCGTCGGCATAGGTCGGATTCTGATAGGCGTCGAGGATCTGGACCTCATAGCGCTGCATGAACCAGATGCCGCTGTTGCCGCGATCCTGCGATGCATCCTTCGGCGGATTGGGCGAGCGGAATTCGAGGTGGAGCTGGACGTCCCCAAAGCTCTGGCGCGAGACGAGATTGTTGTCGCCCCCGCCCGGCGGACGGGTGGGAACCGTGATCGCGCCGTCGGCGACGGTCCATGGCACCAGCTGAGCCTGCCACGCGTCCGCGGACAGGACGATCGCGTCAGAAGGGGCACCGCCCGGCGCCGCTGCCGGCGTCACCACCGCAGGCGCCGGCCGGTCCGCGTCATGTACGCGCCACTTGCCGTCGGGCAGCATCGGCGTGTCCTTGAATCCCGGCTTCTCCTGCGCGGATGCGCTCGCGATCGCGATCCATCCGGCGATTACGCAACCGGCCATGCGCATGCGCGTCATGCCTCTCCTCCTTGTCGATCGATGATACGATAGGCGGCGATCAGGCGGTCCTCGCCAGCGCGGCCCGCGACCGAATTGCCGTGCTCCATGCCGATCACGCCAGTATAGCCCTTGGCGCGGAGCCAGCGGACGATCGTCGCATAATTGACCTCGCCGGTGCCTGGCTCCTTGCGGCCGGGATTGTCGCCGAACTGGAGATAGGCGATCTCGCTCCAGCAGGTCTCGAGCGCCGGGATCAAATTCCCCGACTGGATCTGCTCGTGATAGAGATCGGCAAGTATCTTCACCGCCGGGCTGTTGACGCCGCGCGCCACGGCATAGCCCTGCGCGATCGTCTGCATATATACTCCGGGGTGGTTGGTGCGCGTGTTCAGCGGCTCCATCACCATCGTCAGCTTGTGCGGCGCCATAATGTCGCCTGCGCGGCGCATGACGTCGATGACGCGCGCGGTCTGGATGTCGACCGGGACGCGCGGATCGAGGAACCCCGTCACCACCGTCATCTGCGTCGCGTTCAGCCGTTTGGAGACGTCGACCGCCTTGCGGATGTCGGCGAGGAAGGCCTCGCGCTCGGCATCGTCATTGCCGCCGAGCAGCGGCCGCGATTGCGACCAATTCGGCATGCTGGCGACGAACACGCCCATCCGCATGCCGCGCTGGGCAAGGGCCTTTGCCATCTGTTCCTGCTCGTCGACCGGGCGGGCGCCCGCCTCATTGTCTTCCCAGGCCCGGAAGCCCTGATCGGCAGCGAAGGCAATCTGCTCGATCCGACCGCCCCGGCTCGCGAAGCTGCCCTCGTGCGGCGCATAGGCGAGCGAGAAACGCGCGGCGTTGGACGTGGAACCCTGCGCGCGCGCCAGTCCGACGAGCGGCAGAGCCATGCTTCCCGCGAGCAAGCTTCGGCGTGCGATCGGCGGCATCACTTCGCGCTCTCGGCTTTCAGATAGGCGATGATCGCGGCGCGCTTGGCGGGATCGGGCGTGCCGATCGGCATTCGCGTGCCGGGGACCTTCTTGGAAGGATTGGCGAGGAACGCGTCCAGCGTCTTTTCATCCCATTTCAGCTTCGAGCTCTTGAGCGCCGCGGAGTAGCTGACGCCGGGCACCGATGCGGCGGGCCTTCCAATGATCCCATAGAGATTGGGACCGAGCCCGTTCTTGCCGCCCTTGTTGGTGGTATGACAGGCGCGGCACGCGGCAAAGGCCGGCGGTGATGCGGCCGGCTTGGTCTGGGCAAAGCTTGGCGCGAGCGCCGCGCCCAATCCTGTTAGCGCTACCGCTCCCGTTGCCAGACCCGCTACAAACTTCATCTCGTCTCTCCCAATCTCGTATCTCGTCCGGCGGATGGCCGCGTCATCCGCTCTCGATCGCGGTCCATTTTGCGTCCGATGCCGCATTGGCGGCAACCGTCTCGACGAAACGCATCGTGCGCAGCCCGTCGGCGAGACCGGGGAACCAGTCTTGCGTACCAGGCGCGATCTCCGATGCAAGTCCGCCGTGCCGAGCCGCAGCCGCGAACGCGCGGTAGATGTTGGCAAATGCCTCGAGATAGCCTTCCGGATGCCCCGCCGGGGTCCGGGTCAACGCAACGGTGTGCGGGTCGAGGCCGGGGCCGCCCGTCCGCACGATTTCCGCCGGCCGGTCGAGCCAGCGCAGGATCAGCGTGTTCGGCTCCATCTGCGACCATTCGAGCCCGCCAAGCTCGCCATAGACCCGCAGCTTGAGGCCATTCTCTTCGCCGGCCGCGACCTGGCTGGCCTTGAGCACGCCGCGTGCGCCGCCGCCGAAGCGCAGCAGCGCGCTCACATCGTCGTCCAGCAGCCGCCCCGGCACATGCGTCGTCAGCTCCGCGCACACCGCGTCCGTCCGCAGGCCGGAGACATGCTCGGCAAGCTGGAATGCATGGGTACCGATGTCGCCCAGGCATCCGCCGATCCCCGCCCGCGCGGGATCGGTGCGCCATTCGGCCTGCTTGTGCCCGTCCTGGTCGATCGGCCGGCTGAGCCAGCCCTGCAGATACTCCGCCTGCACCAGCCGGATCGCACCGAGATCACCGCGCGCGACGCGAATGCGCGCCTCCTCCACCAGCGGGTAGCCGGCATAAGTGAAGGCCAGCCCGAACAGCCGCCCGCTCGCCTTCGCCGACCGTGCGATGGCCTCGGCCTCCGCCACGCTCATCGCCATCGGCTTTTCGCACAGCACGTGAAAGCCCGCGTCGAGCGCGGCGATCGCCACCGGGGCATGGAGGTGGTTGGGCGTGACGATCGCGATCGCGTCGACCCGCGCCTCCGGCGGCAATGCGCGCTCGTGTTCCACCAATTGCTCGAACGTATCGTACACGCGCTGCGGATCGAGCCCGAGCGCCTCGCCGGTCCGCACATTGCGGCCGGCATCGGTGCTGAAGGCGCCGGCGGTCATCCGCCACTCCCCATCGATTGCAGCGGCAATGCGATGGACGGCGCCGATGAACGCGCCCTCGCCGCCCCCCACCATGCCAAGTCGAAGAGGCTGTCGCACCATTCTAGAGCCCCAGCAGCGCGCGGATCGCGTCCCGGTCGATCCCGCTGGCTGCGAAATCGTCGAAGGACCGCTCGGTCAGACGGATGATGTGGTCGCGGATGAACGGCGCGCCCTCGCGGGCGCCATCCTCCGGGTGCTTGAGCGCACACTCCCATTCGAGCACGGCCCAGCCGCCATAGCCATATTGCGCCAGCTTGCTGAAGATGCCGACGAAATCGACCTGCCCGTCGCCGAGCGAGCGGAAGCGGCCGGCACGATCCACCCAGTTCTCATAGCCGCCATAGACGCCGGTGCGTCCGGTCGGGTTGAACTCGGCGTCCTTCACATGGAAGCACGAAATGCGGTCATGATAGCGGTCGATGAAGTCGAGATAGTCGAGCTGCTGCAACACGTAATGCGACGGGTCGAACAAGATGCGCGCCCGCGGGTGATTGTTGACCGCGGCGAGGAAACGCTCCCAGGTCGCGCCGTCGTGGATATCCTCGCCCGGATGGATCTCGAAGGCGCAATCGACGCCCGCTTCCTCGAACACGTCGAGGATCGGAACCCAGCGCCGGGCGAGTTCGGCAAAGGCTTCCTCGACCAGCCCGGCCGGCCGCTGCGGCCAGGGATAGACATAGGGCCAGGCGAGCGCCCCGGAGAAGGTCGCATGCGCCTTGAGCCCGAGATTGGCGCTCGCCTTGGCGGCGAGCTTGACCTGCTCGACGGCCCAGACCTGGCGCTCCGCCGGCTTGCCGTGCAGCTCGGGCGGGGCGAACCCGTCGAAGAGCTGGTCATAGGCGGGATGCACCGCCACCAGCTGGCCTTGCAGATGAGTCGACAACTCGGTCGGCTCGACGCCATAGCCGACGAGCCGGCCACGCAGGTCGTCGCAATACGCCTTGCTCTCCGCAGCCAGCTTCAGGTCGATCAGGCGCGGATCGCACGGGATCTGGACACCAATATAGCCGAGGCCGGCGGCCCATTTGGCGAGCCCGTCGAGCGTATCGAATGGCGCGGTGTCACCCATGAACTGGGCGAGGAAGATCGCGGGGCCCTTCATCGCGCTCATGCGGCGGTTTCCTTCTTGCTGTCATCGCGGAACAGGAGCTGGAACAGCACGGTGATGACCGCGGCCGCGATCGCCGGATACCACCACATCTGCTGCCAGTCGGCAATCGTCGGCGCCGCGGGCAACTGCGCGTAGAGCAGGCCCCCGATCTGCGAGCCGAGCAGCATGCCCACGCCATAGGTGAACAGGGTCAGCATCCCCTGCGCCTGGGCGTTCACACCCTTGGGCGTGGCGATGGTGCCGGTGTAGATCGCGCCGGCGACGAAGAAGAAGTCGTAACAAACCCCGTGCAGCGCCACGCCGAGATAGATCGCCCACAGCGATCCACCACCGTCGCCGATCGCGAACAGCGCATAGCGCAGCGCCCACGCCGCCATGCCCACCAGCAGCAGCGGCTTCACGCCGAACCGGCGATACAGCCACGGCATCGAGAACATGAACGCCAGTTCGGACATCTGCCCAATCGACATCGTGCCGCCAACGTTGGTGATGCCCGCCGCACCGATATAGGCCGAGGCATAGGCGTAATACATGGCGAGCGGGATCGAGATCAGCGTCGCGCAGACCACGAAGATCAGGTAGGAGCGCTGCCGCATCAGGCCGAACGCCTCGACGCACAGCACCTGGCGCACCAGTGACTCCTCGCGCGGCGCATCGGGCGCAACGGCGGGAAGTGTCAGGCAATAGATGCCGAGCGCGATCGACACGATTGCCGCCACGCGGAAGATCTCGGGGCTGGCCGACAGCGCCGCCCAGCCGATGATCAGGCCGGCGACGATCCAGCCGAGCGTGCCGAAGGCCCGAACGAAGGGGAAGCGGTCATCACGCTCGCCCAGGCTCTTCAGCGCGATCGTATTCGCGAGGCCGACGGTCGGCATGTAGAGGATCATGTAGCCGAGCAGCACCCAGACGAAGGTGCTGCCCGTCTCCGGCGTCAGCAGCGCCGGCAGTGCCAGCAGGATCGCGCCGCCGGCCAGATGGAGGATCACCATCAGCGCCTTGGGGCTGAGATAGCGGGTCGCGGCCATGCCGAGCAGGAAGGACCCGGCAATCGAGGCGATCGGACCGACCGAAAAGGCGTTGGCGATGAGATTGCCGATCCCGACGGTCTGCATGACCAGTCCGAGCGTGACCGCCCATGCGCCCCACACGAAGAACTGCATGAACATGAGGGCGCTGAGCCGCCCCATCAGCATTCCCGATACCCGATGCGAGGCAGCATCCAGCGCTTCGTTGGCGGTGGCCATGCGATCCCCTTCCCTCACCCGTTTCGTTCTTTTCGCGACTCAGGCTAAGCAAGTCGAACGCCGGTGTAAAGGATTACATCGAATTTTGTCGACAGGCTGCGCGGCAAGCGACATGAAGCCACGATGCCAACGATTATCGACGTCGCCGCGGTCGCGGGCGTCTCCACTGCCACGGTTTCGCGCGTATTGAGTCAGCCCGAGCGGGTGGCGGAAGCGACGCGCCAGCGCGTCCTCGAGGTCGTTCAATCGCTGGGCTATTCCCCGAACGTCGCGGCGCGGACGCTGCGCACCTTGCGCGCCGCCAAGATCCTCCTGACGGTGCCCGACATCTCCAACCCGTTCTTCGCCAGCGTGATCCGCGGCGCAGAGGAAGCGGCACGCGACGCGGGCTATGCGGTCGTGGTCGGCGACACCCGGCACGACCCGCAGGTCGAGGATCAATATGCGGAGATGCTGTCGCGCCGCGAGGTGGATGGGCTCATCTTTCTCGGCCACCGGTTGCCGGAAAATCTCGGTCCGCTCCTCTCCCGGCCGGGCCTTGCGGCGCCGGTCGTCAACGGCTGCGAATACAGCCCGGAACTCGGCGTCCCGAGCGTGCATATCGACAATGCCGCGGCCAGCGGGGATGCCGTCGAGCACCTGATCGCACTCGGCCATCGCGATATCGGCATCATCACGGGGCCTTTGGTCAGCCCGATCAGCCACGACCGTCTTTCCGGCGCGATGGAGATCGCCACGCGCCACGGTCTGCAGGATCGTCTGCAGGTACGGACCGGCGACTATTCGGCGAAGCTGGCGTGCGAGCAGGCCGGCGACCTGCTCGCGCACAACGTCAGCGCGATCTTCTGCTTCAGTGACGAGATGGCGATGGGCGCGATCAGCGCGATCGGCGCGGCCGGACTTACCTGCCCCGGACATGTCTCGGTGGTCGGTTTCGACGATCTGCCTACGGCCCGTTTCTTTCAGCCCGCGCTCACCACCATTGCCCAGCCCAAGGGGATGATCGGCCGCCGGACCGTCGAGCTGCTCGTCGAGATCTTGCGCGATCCGGAAAGCCCGGTCCGGCAGATCACCTTGCCGCACGAGTTGGTTGTCCGCGACAGCACCCGGGCGGTCCGTCTCAGTTAGTCCTGGCCGCCGCGGCGATCTTCTCGAGACGTGCCTGGATTTCGCTCTCAGGCAACCAGCGTCCGCGCACCATCACTCCAGCGCGCCGCTCGACATTGGCCAGCTGTTCGAGCGGGTTCGCGGTCAGCAGGATCAGGTCGGCGCGCTGCCCCGGCGCGATCGTGCCGAAGCGCGCGTCCGGGCCGAAATAGCGTGCCGCCTCGCGCGTTCCGGTCGCGAGGACCTGATAGGGCGAGAGTCCCGCCGCCTGCATCATCCGCATCTCGTGATGGATCGAAAAGCCCGGCACGTTGAAGAATTGCGGTGCGTCCGAGCCGAGCGCGATCGGCGCCCCCGCGGCATGAAGCTCGCGCAGCAGACGGCGCCGTAGCTCCACCAGCCAGCGCGCCGCATCCGGCTGGAAATCGGGGCGCGCGGCGAACTCGCGCTTCGCCTTTGCCCAGCCATCCAGCAAGCGTTTGGGCATGTAGCGCATTTCCGGCCAGGCGATCATCGCCTCGGGCGTCTCGGACGAAGCCAGATGCTCGACCAGGCTCAATGTCGGCACATTCCAGGTGCCGGCGGTGATCGTGCGCCGCACGGCATCGGGGATACGGCGCGCATCGGCGAACTGCACCCAGCCGCTGCCGAAGAAACCGCTCGGCCGCCCCGCAGTATCGGTGCCTTCCGGAACCAGAAACTCGACATAGCGATCGAGGTGATCGATCGAGGTCTGCCGGCTGGCGAGCGCGTCGGTGAGCCGGACTTCTTCGGGAATATGGCCGCCGAACGGCATTTTGATCGCATTCGCGGCGTCGGCCATCGCGAGATACGCGTCGCGTGGCACGCTGCCGATCTTGATGAGGTCATATCCCGCCGCGCGATAATCCCGCACCGCTTGGCGCGCCTTGTCGGGCGTGCCGGCGGCCGCTGCGCTCAGCCAGGGACTCGCCGTATAGAGTGTCGGGCCAAGCAGCTCCCCCGCCGCGATGCGGTCGCGCAAAGCAAGATGCGACGCATTCCCGGCCATGTTGCGCACGGTCGTGACGCCATTCGCAAGGTAGAGGAACAGCATGTCGTCGCGATAGGCCGGTTCCTCCGGACCGGGCACATGCCCGTGCATCTCCGCCAGACCGGGCATCAGCCAGCGCCCCTTGCCTTCGATCCGGCGCGCGCCTGCCGGGATGCTCGCGGTGGACGCCGGCGCCATCGACACGATCCGCCCGCCCCGCACCACCACGGTCTGGTTTGCGAGCACGCGCTCGCGATCCATCGGCACCACATTGACGCCGACAAAGGCGATCGACTGGCCCGTTTCCTTCGCATCCGATGCCGTGCCTCGCAGCGCAACGAACGCGGCCGCGATCAGCAGCATGAGCGCAAAAAGGACGAGTGGGACGCGCGCATTGAGAGAGGCGAAGCGTGGCATGGGAACGCTCTCCTTCCGGTCGCGGATCGTTCGCGATCCGCGACCGGAAGCTAACATCCGCAGGACAGTTTGTCAGGTTCGCCGCTCGAGCAATCGCCAGCTCGGATGATCCTGAAACCCGCACTTCGTTCAGGCGATGGGCTGGTGGCCGCTATCGGCGGGTAATCAGTCCGATCGTCACAACGGCGTCACATCTCTTGCGCACCGGGCATTGCGAGCCGGATGGGGAAGCAATCAAGCTGAAAACGGCAATTCGCCGATCATCGGCGCTGTAAGGCGCGATGCATCGTGGAGGGGTTCGGGTGCGCGGCAACTTGCCGCAGCACGCGTGCCGAATCCGTCAGAAATGCCCATCCGGCTTGGGGAGATAACAGGCGCGCTGAGGCCGGCCGGTCGCTGAGCGCCACACGACGAGCACTCACGAGAGTTGCCGCAGCCCGCTCCCTCCAGAGGTCAGGGCCCGCAGCCGCTCGCCATCAAGAAACACCGGACGCCAATGTCCGCAAAATCAAAAAAGGGTTAGACATGCACGACAAATTCAGTCGGTTCGGGCGCGCGACGCATCTCCTCGCCGGAGTGGCGGTCGCAGCCCTGACGATCGTCCCGGCCATCGCACAGACCGACGCTCCGACCACGGCCAGCGAAGCCGATGCCGGCGAAGAGATCGTGGTTTCGGGCTATCGCCGCAGCCTGGAAGAGGCGATCGACATGAAACGCGAAACTGTCGGCTTCTCGGATTCGATCGTCGCCACCGACATTGCCGACTTCCCCGAGCAGAACCTGTCCGAAGCGCTCCAGCGTGTGCCCGGCGTGACGATCGAGCGGGAACGGGGCCTCGGCACGCGCGTCAACGTCCGCGGCCTGCCGAGCGAGTTCACCTTCGTCTCAATCAACAAGCTCGCCACCGCGTCGGGATCGGGCGGCCGCGATGTCGAGTTCGACATCTTCGCCTCCGAACTGATCCAGTCGGTCACCGTGCAGAAGTCGCCGACCGCGGCGGACGAGGAAGGCGGCATCGCCGGCTCGGTCTCGATCCGCACCGCGCGTCCGTTCGACAATCCCGGCCTGCGTCTCGTCGGCAGCGCGGAGGGCGCGTACAACTCGATCTCCGAAAAGATCGACCCGAACTTCTCGTTCCTCGCCAGCAACACCTTCGGCGATTTCGGCGTGCTGGTCTCGGTCGCCAAGCAGCAGCGCACCAACCGCACCGATTCGAATTCGGGCATCAACTTCCGCCCGATCGCGCGCTGGACCGATCGCGCCGGAAGCACCTATCGCAGCCAGGCGATCGCCGTGCTTCAGCGCGATGCCGGCGTCACCTTCACCGACGCGATGAAGAACAAGATCGTGTTCCTCGATAAGGTCGGCGACCGCGTCTATCAGAACGACCAGGACCGGCTCGGCCTGTCGGGCTCGATCCAGTACAAGCCAAGCGACAGCTTCAGCCTCGCCTTCGACGCCTTCATCGGCTCCTACGACACGGTCGAGGACGAATATGACGCCGCGGGCTATTCGGCATCGAGCAACTCGACGCTCGAGACCATCCACGAGGCGGACAAGACGACGCTGTCCGACGCCGGCATCATCGTGCTGCGCGACGTTTCCTACACCAACACTCAGCATGAATTCCTGAGCAAGGAATATATCAACGAGACCGACTATCGCCAGTTCGGCGGCGAGATGAACTGGGAAACCGGCAACTGGAAGATCAATGCGCTGGGCGGTTATTCTGGCGCCAGGAAGATCCTCGACTATGCCAATCTCAAGCACGTCGCCTATGCGCCGTCGCGTACCCGCTATACCGAGCATGGCGGCGAGACGATCCCGAGCGCCAATCCGCGCACGATCGACATGTACAATGCGCCGAACGCCTATCTGTTCGAGGCCTACGAGACCACGCGCGAGCAGATCAAGGACGACAAATATGCCGCCCAGCTCGATGTGAGCTACGGCTTCGATTCGTCGGTGCTCAAGCGCTTCAGCTTCGGCGGCCGCTACACCAACAAGACCAATGAGCGCCAATATGGCGAAGAGAAGATCCAGGGTCCGACGCGCGGCAGCATCGCCTATGTCAACACCCGCACGCTCGGCGCGAGCCCGCTGACCAATGTGATCGATATCGTCGGTGGCAAGGACTACCAGGCGCGCAACCTCAGCTGGGCACAGATCTCGAACGAATATGCCCGCGACTTCTTCCGTCCCGACGGGTTCGTGACGCCGTTCGGCAATGCCAACTATTATAAGGTCCAGGAAGAGACGCTGGCCGGCTATGCGATGGTCGATTTCGAGTTCGATATCGTGGTGCCGGTGTTCGTCAATCTGGGCGGCCGCTACCTGCGCACCACCATCCGTTCGGAGGGCTTTCACCAGGTCCAGAATCCGAATGGCACGACCGGTCTCACCCCGGAGCCGGTGGCGAGCGAGGGCCGCTACGAAAAGTTCCTGCCGTCGTTCAACGCGCACGCCGAGCTGACCGACACCCTGTATCTGCGCGCGGCCGCGTCGCAGACGCTGATCCGCCCGGCGCTGACCGACCTCGCCTACAAGCGCACCGCGAGCTACAGCAGCTTCCGGTACACCGACGGCAATCCTGGCCTGAAGCCCACCTATGCCGATCAATGGGAAGTCGGCGTCGAGAAGTATCTTGGCGGCGGCGGCATCCTGGCCGCGTCCTATTTCTGGAAGAAGATCAAGGGTGTGGTGCAGAGCCGTCTGACCGGCGAAGTGCCCAATGTGACGGTGTACAATGCCAACGGCACGGTCAACGGCGTGTACGACTTCGACGTCTATCAGCCGGTCAATGCCGAAGGTTCGTACGACGTGAGCGGCATCGAGCTCAACGCGGTGATCCCGTTCGGCATGTTCGCGGACTGGGCGGACGGTTTCGGCGTCAACGCCAACGTCACCTTCCTCGACAGCTCGCTGACCGGGCAGTCCGATCTCGGCGTGCCGACCTCGCCGATCGGACTGGCCGACAACACGTACAACGCCACCGTGTTCTACGATAAGGGCCCGCTGTCGCTGCGCGTGTCGTACAATCGCAAGGGCGCCTATGTGGAGCGGATCGAACGGAACATGTATCCGGTCTATCGCGACGCCTACGGCCAGTTTGACATTGCGGCCAGTTATCAGGTCACTCGCAACTTCCGCGTCGAGCTTCAGGGCATCAATGTGGGGAATGCGAAGACCACGGGCTATACGATGGATCCGTCCTTCCCGACCATGTACGAATTTTCGGGAAGCCGCATCAGCCTGGGCGTCCGGGCGCAGTTCTGACCCTTCTGGACCGGCGTGCCCGTGCGGCATGCCGGTCCACCTATTCGGAGGCCGTATGTTCTGGCTGCTCGCCCCGCTCGCCGTCGCCACTGCCGATGCCCCGATCCGCATCAACGACCTGGTGATGATCGGCACGCACAATAGCTATAAACTGGCGATGCCGGCCGAGCGCATGGAGATGCTGCGCAAGGCGTCAGCGGACAGCGCCAACGCGCTCGATTACACACACCGCCCGATCGTCGAGCAGCTCGACGCAGGCGCGCGGCAGCTCGAACTCGACATCTGGTACGATCCCAAGGGCGGGCTCTATGCCGACGGATCGACCGATCCCGCGATGCAGCGGCCGGGCTTCAAGGTCCAGCACATGGCCGGGTTCGACAACCGCTCGAACTGCGTCACGCTGGTCCAGTGCCTGACGATCATCCGCGCCTGGTCCGACGCGCATCCAGGGCACGTCCCGATCCTGCTGATGTTCAACACCAACGACAATGGCCGCTTCATCAAGGGCGAACCCTATAGCGAGGCCGCCTATGACGCGCTCGATGCCGAGGTCCGCTCGGTGCTTGCGCCGTCGAAACTGATCGTGCCCGACGATGTCCAGGGGAACTATCCGACGCTCCGCGAGGCGGTGCTCGCCAACAACTGGCCGACACTCGAAGGTTCGCGCGGCAAGTTCCTCTTCGCGCTGGATGAAACGCCAGCCAAGGTCGCACTCTATCGCGGCGCGCGCAAATCGCTCGAAGGGCGCGTGTTCTTCGTCAACACCGACGAGCAATCGCCGGCCGCTGCCTATCTGACGCTCAACGAGCCGGTGCGCGATGCCGATCGCATCGCCCGAGCGGTCAAGGCCAACTTCCTCGTCCGCACCCGCGCCGACGCCAATACCCGCGAAGCCCGGACCAACGACACCGGTCCGCGCGACGCGGCGTTCAAGAGCGGCGCGCAGTATATCTCGACCGACTATCTCTGGCCCGATCCGCGTTTCGCCGGTGGCTATCGCGTGACGATGCCTGGCGGCGCCGTGGCGCTGTGCAACCCGGTTCGCCGGCCGCAAGGATGCGGCGGCGCCATCACCGAACCGACCAACTGACCCTTCGGAGTATCATCGATGATCTCGCGCATCGCCCTGACCGCCCTGCTTGCCCTCACCAGCCAGTCCGCGTTCGCGCAGGAAGCCGGGCCCGATCTGGCGCGTGGCGCGCGCGGCGATGTGCGTGAGCCCGGTGGTGCGCGGCGGCTCGCCGGGGACATGCGCGAGACCTATCGCAAGCTGAGCGCCGAGGCGGAGGTGCGCAACGTCATCCTGCTGATCGGCGACGGTATGGGCGATTCGGAAATCACCGTCGCGCGCAATTATGCGGAAGGGGCTGGCGGCTATTTCAAGGGCATCGACGCGCTGCCCTTCACGGGCCAGTATACCCATTATTCGCTCGACCGGGAGACCGGCAAACCCGATTACGTGACGGACAGCGCCGCGTCGGCGACCGCATGGGCGTCAGGCGTCAAAAGCTATAACGGCGCGATCGGCGTCGACATCCGAGGCAAGCCGCACGCTACGCTGCTCGAGCGCGCCCGGGCGGCGGGGCTTGCCACCGGCAATGTCTCGACCGCCGAGATCCAGGACGCGACTCCCGCCGCGCTGATCGCCCATGTCGCCTTTCGCAGCTGCTATGCCCCTGCAGCGACCAGCAAGACCTGCCCGCAGAACGCGCTGGAGAATGGCGGCGCCGGATCGATCACCGAGCAGTTGCTCGACACGCGCGCCGACCTGGTGCTCGGCGGGGGCGCGGCAAGCTTCGCCGAGACCGCAAAGGCAGGCAAGTGGAAGGGCAAGACGCTGTTCCAGCAAGCGCAGGCGCGCGGGTATCGCGTCGTACGCAACGCTGCGGAGCTTGAGGCGGTGAGCCGCGCCGACGACAAGCAGCCGCTGATCGGCCTGTTCGCCGAAGGCAATATGCCGGTGCGCTGGACCGGACCCCGCGCCAGCCATCACGGCAATATCGACCAGCCCGCGATCACCTGCCAGCCCAATGCCGACCGCACCGCGGCCACGCCGACGCTGGCAGCGATGACCCGCAAGGCGATCGCGTTGCTGAAGGACAAGCCCAGGGGCTTCTTCCTCCAGGTCGAAGGCGCTTCGATCGACAAGCAGGACCATGCCGCCAATCCCTGCGGCCAGATCGGCGAGACGGTGGACCTCGACGAAGCGGTCCAGGTCGCGCTGGAGTTCGCCGAGGCCGACGGGCACACGCTGGTCATCGTCACCGCCGATCACGCACATACCAGCCAGATCGTCGGCAACGGCACCCGCGCACCCGGCCTGAGTGCCGCGCTGAACACGCGCGAAGGCGACGTGATGACGGTGACGTACGGCACGGCGGAAGAAGGATCGCAGGCCCATACGGGCACGCAATTGCGCATCGCCGCCTATGGTCCGCACGCTGTCAATGTCAGCGGCCTGCTCGATCAGACCGACCTGCACTACATCATCCGGGGCGCGCTCAAACTCGATTGAGCATCGCTGAGACATTTTGCGACACATGCGCGGTTGCATGCGACGAATCTCCAGATTTATAAGATATATAGATATATCGATCTGGGGGAGCCTTATGACCGCGCGCCGTACCCTCATGAAGACCATCGGCCTTGCGCTGGCGGGCTCGATGCTTTCGAGCATAAGCGGGATCGCCGACGCTGCGGCGGGTATGCGCCCGCAATCGGCGCAAGGGGGGCGTGCGCCCAACGTCGTCGTGATCCTGGTCGACGACATGGGGTTCTCCGACTTCGGCTGCTATGGCGGCGAGATCCCTACTCCCAATATCGACGCGCTCGCGAGCGGCGGACTGCGGTTCACCCAATTCTACAACAACGCGCGATGCAGCCCGACGCGCGCGGCGTTGCTAACGGGGCTCAACCCGCACCAGGCCGGGATGGGCTATCTGTCGGGCAAGATCGAGCCGGAGTCGCGCGGCACGTTCGGCCGGCTTCACGAGCGCAGCGTCACGATCGCGCAACTGCTGCAAGGTGCGGGATATATGACCGCCTTCACCGGCAAGTGGCATCTGGGCAACAAGCCCGGGACGACGCCTGAAACGCGCGGGTTCGACCGGTCGCTGTCGGCGGGGGCCGGCGGCATCTATTTTTCCGATCAGCGGTTCGGCAAGGCGGGGCGCGGCTCGCGCTTCCTGCTGCGCGACGGCAAGCGGGTCGAACTGAACGATCCGTCGCTCGGCAAGAACTGGTACGGCACCGATCTGTGGACCGACTGGGGCATCCGCTACATCGATGAGGCGCGCGAGAAGAAGAAGCCCTTCTTCCTCTACCTGGCGCATGTCGCGCCGCATTTCCCGCTGATGGCGCCGCAGGCCGATATCGAGAAGTTCGTCGGCAAATATCGCGCCGGGTGGGACAAGCTGCGCGCCGAGCGCTTCAAGCGGCAGCAGGCAATGGGGCTGATCGGCCCCAATACGGGCCTTGGCGAACTGTCGGACGATGGCGACGAATGGGATTCGCTCTCCGAAGCGGACAAGATCCGTTTCGACCGGATCATGGCGGTCTATGCGGCGGCGATCACGCGCATCGACGCCGCGGTCGGCCGGCTCACCGCGCACCTCAAGGCGACCGGTGAGCTCGACAACACGCTGATCTTGGTCATGTCCGACAATGGCGGCAACGCCGAATCCGGGCCGCGCGGCCGTACCGGTCAGGCGCCATGGGGCGGTCCGGCCAGCGACACCTGGACGGGCATGAACTGGGCCGGACTGCAGAACACGCCGTTCCGCACCTTCAAGCATTTCACGCATGAAGGCGGCATCGCCACCCCGCTGGTCGCGCACTGGCCCGCGGGGATTGCGGCCAATCGCCGCGGCCAGCTCGAGCGCACGCCCGGGCAGGTGATCGACATCATGCCGACGGTGCTGGAGCTGACCGGGGCGAGCTATCCCAAGACGTTCGGCGGGAACGCGATCCTGCCGATGGAAGGCACCAGCCTGGCCCCCTTGCTGAAAGGTCAATCGATCGCGCGCGGCAAGCCGCTCTTCTGGGCGCACGAGGGCAATCGCGCCGTGCGCGACGGGCGGTGGAAAGCAGTCAAGCGGCTCGGCTATCCGTGGCAGCTGTTCGATATGGACGCCGACCGTACCGAGCGCACGGATCTGGCCCAGGCGCAGGCGCCGCGGCTGGCCGCGATGGCCGCGACCTGGGACAAATGGGCCGAGCGCACCTTTGTCGACGAATGGACCGACGACGTCCGCCGCACCGACTGGGGCGCTCCGCTCAGGACGGCAGCGACCGAAGGTCCAAACCGGCCCGCTGGCAGAAAGCGGAGACGCAACCGCTAGGACGGGTGATGCCAGCGGCGATGGAGCAGAGGAGAGCAGCGTGACCCGGAAATGGCTAGGCGCGGCAATTTGGCTGATCGTCGCCTTCGGATGGAGTCACGCGGCCAGCGCGCAGGCGGGTGATCTTTCCGTTCTGGACCGGCCGCGCCACGCACTGCCCGGCGACGTGCGGCTGGTCCGTACCGGCGACGAAGTAACCCTCGACTGGCCATCGGGAGAGGGTGAGCGCGGCCAGCTGACGCTGTCGCTCGACCGCCACAAGGCCCTGATCCGCGGCATCGCCATCGCCGGCAGGACCGTGATCGCCGACATCGATCCGGCAGGCGTGGTCACCGTCGGCACGCGCGACCTCAAGCAAGGCTGGACCGTCTTCTTCGACAATCCGCGCGAGCGCGCGTTCGACAGCTTCCCGCTTACCCTGTCGCGCGACACCATCCGCATTCGCGCCGCGGGAGACTATACGACGGTAACCGTGACCGGCGCGACCGCCGGGCCGTTCTCCGGCAGCTATCAGTTCACCCTCTACCCTGGATCGCGCCTGATCCGCGCGGCGATGGCGATGTCGACACCGCGCCCGGCGACCGCCTACACGTTCGACGCGGGACTGACCGTCCCGGCATCCGCGCCGGCGCCATGGCGCGCGATCGCCTATACCGATACCGCCGACGCGATCGTGCGCCGCACCGGCGCCGCCATGCGCGGCCCGGCGGTTTCGCCCAAGGTGCGCGCGCGCATGATCGTGGCGGAGGGGAAATCGGGCGGCGCGCTCGGCATCGTGCCGCCGCCGCATCAATTCTACTACCCGCTCGACTATGCGAACAACGACAATTCGGCCTGGTACGGCAGCGATTATCGCAACCTCACCGGCCGCACCGGCTTCGGCGTGCGCCAGACGCTGGAGGGGGACGGGCGCTGGGTGCCATGGGTCAACGCGCCGCCCGGATCGGTGCAGGACATGGGCGTCTTCCTGCTGCCCGACGGCGGCGATGCGGGCAGCGCGACACGCGCCGCGCTCGCCTATACGCGGGGCGACCGGTTCAAGGCGCTCGACGGCTATCGTACCTTCACCAGCCATTATCATGTCGAGCACACCGAAGCGTATTTGAATGCGGCGCGGTTCCAGCAGGCGACGGGCGTGCCCGATGGCCTGGAATCGCCAGCCTTCGTCAAGCGCTTCAAGGACATGAACGTCGAGATCGTGCATCTCGCCGAGCTGCATCTGCCGCGCAAGGCGCTCGACCGGGCGGGCGACCGGCTGACTCTGCTCCGGACGATGCATGCGGAAACCGCGCGGCTTTCCGACGACCGGCTGCTGCTGCTGCCCGGCGAGGAACCCAACGTCCATCTCGGCGGGCACTGGATCAGCTTCTTCCCCCGGCCCGTCTACTGGACGCTCGACCGCAAGCAAGGCCAGCCGTTCGTCGAGAATGATCCCCAGCTGGGCAAGGTCTATCATGTCGGCTCGCCCGAGGATGTGCTCAAGCTGATGGAGGCCGAGCGCGGGCTGATGTGGACCGCGCATCCGCGGATCAAGGGCTCGTTCGGCTTTCCGGACAAGCATCGGGACACGCCCTTCTTCCGCAGCGACCGCTTCCTCGGCGGCGCGTGGAAGGCGATGCCGGCGGACTATGCCGAGCCGCGGCTAGGCCGGCGCGTGCTCGACACGCTCGACGACATGAACAATTGGGCAGCGGCGGCATCCGAACGCAAATTCGCACCGGGCGAAGTGGACGTGTTCCAGCTCACGGACGAGAGCGAGTTCTATGCCCATATGAACGTCAACTATCTCCGGCTCGACGGCCCGCTGCCCCGTTATGCCGATGGCTGGGCGCCGGTGCTCGATGCGCTGCGGGGCGGCCGGTTCTTCACCACCACCGGCGAAGTGCTGATCCCGGACTTTACGATCGACGGCGCGGCGAGCGGCGGCGAGGCGACGTTCGGCAGGAACACGCTGGTGCGCGCCCGCGTCGAATGGACCTTCCCGCCCGCCTTCGCCGAGATCGTCAGCGGCGACGGCGCACGAATCCATCGCGAGCGCATCGAACTGAACGGCGCGCCATTCGGCAGCCGCGCGATCGAGCGGCGGGTGGACCTGCGTGGCCGTAAATGGGCGCGCATCGAAGTGTGGGACATTGCCGGAAACGGCGCCTACACCCCGCCCGTTTTCCTGAAATCGAGATGAACGACGCCCAACCGGGGCGACACGCCGGATTTCGACAATCGGATCGCGTTGCGCAGCTTCAAATAGCTACCGCGCGACCGCAGGCCCCGGCTTCGGCAGGCTGCCGATCCACCGCGCAAGCTTGCCCGAGAGCTGATTCACGACCTGGGGCTGGTCGGCCTTGCGGTTGCGCGTCTCGCCCGAATCATCGACGACATTGTAGAGTTCGACGCCCGCCCCATCGGCGTTCATCAGCAGCTTCCACGGGCCCGAGCGGACCGAATAGAGCGGGCCGAAGCTGTTCTCCGCGTTCGGGCGCGCGATATGCGTGTAGAGGTCGGGCCGGCTCGCGATCGGCTCGCCGCGCCAGGCCGAGGCGACGTCCACGCCGTCCACCCCGCGCGGCTGGCGCGCACCGGCGATCTTCGCCAGCGTCGGGAACAGGTCCACCGCCTGCACCACGCTCGTCGCATCGCGGCTGCCCGCGCGGACCGCGCCGGGCCAGCGGACGATCAGCGGCTGGCGGACGCCGCCCTCGTACAGGCTCGCCTTGCGGCCGCGATAGGGGCCGGAGGAGCCCGGCGTCTCGGCGCCGACCGTCGGGCCATTGTCCGAGGTGAACACGATCAGCGTGTCGTCGAGCTCGCCGGCCTTGCGCAGGCCCTCGACCAGCCGCCCGATCTCGGCATCCATCGCGACCAGCACCGCGAGGAAGCGATCCTCGCGCGCGTTCTTGCCCTTCCCCTTGACCGCCGCGATCTGTTCCGCGCTCGGCTCCCAGGGGGTGTGCACGTCGTCCAGCCACAACTGCGCGAACCACGGACCCGCCTTGCTGCGCCACACGAAGTCGAGCGTTTTGTCGACATAGCGTCCGGTCACCTGTGCGCGCGGCAGCCACTCGATCGGCCCCTTGCCCAGCGCCGCGCTCTGCTGCGCGAGTTTTCCGCCAAGGTCGCTCGGCAGCACACGCGGGCCAAGCCCCTCAAACTGGGTGTAGCTCTCGTCGAAGCCATAGGCCGCGGGCAGCGGCGCATCGCCGACGTCGCGGCCGCCGCCCAGATGCCATTTGCCGAAATGGCCGGTCGCATAGCCGGCCTGCTTCAGCGCGCGTGCCAGGTTGGGCAGCTTGGGATCGAGCCAGTCGGCCTGGCCGAAATTGGCGTTGCGCTTGCGATCGGAAATATAGGTGACGAAGCGGTTCCGCGCCGGAAACTGGCCGGTCAGGAAGCCCGCGCGCGAGGGCGAGCAGATCGGCGCCGCGTCATAGAATTGAGTCATCAGCATGCCGTCGCGCGCCAGCGCGTCGATGTTCGGGGTCTGCACCAGCTTGTTGCCGCTGATCGACAGGTCGCCAAACCCCATGTCGTCGGCCAGCACGAACAGGATGTTGGGCTGGCGCGCGACCCGCTGCGCAGGCGCCGGCACCGGCTGCGGCGCGGCGAGTCCCGGCCCGGCGATCGAAGAGCCGGTGCCGATCCCGGCGACGAGCCCCGCCGCGGTCAGCCCCAGCGCAATCCTCCGCGAAATGCGTAGCGGGTCATGGCGCGCATCCTTTCCGTCCAGCCTCAGTTGCCGGGGCGTTCGACGCGCGGCACGCCGATCGACGCGGGATCACCGATATCGATCGGGACGAGACCGAACTGCATGCGCCACGGCGCGGTCGGGTCGTTGCCGAACATCGTGTACCAATAGCGGCCCTGCTTGTCCTTGAACGCGGTGCCGTGGCCGCCATGCGGCGCGCCCATGCGGCGCTGCGTGTAGGGCCCGAACAGCGACTTCGAGGTGCCGTACATCATGTCATAGGTGCCGTGCGTGCGCAGCGGTCCGTGCCATTCGGCGCCGGTCAGGAAATAGACGCCGTTCACCTTGATCAGGCCGTTGCCCTCATAGCCGACATGGTCGCCATCGACGTCGCCAAGCTGGCGCACCGGCCCCTCGAACCCGCCGCGCCTGGCATTGAGCTTGGCGATGCTCCCGCCGCCCCACAGGAAATAGAGCCCGTCGTCATCCTCGAACGGGAAACCGTCGATGCCGTTCACGAAGAAGCTCTTGGTGACGTTCTCATAGGGGCCGCCGGCCCTGCCGCTGGTCGAACGGTAGAGCCAGGTCTTGCCCCCGACCCCGCGCTCCATCACCGAAAAGGCGAGGTAATAGGTCTTGTCGCGTGCCGACCACATGATCTCGGGCGCCCATAATTCGGCGATGTTCGTGCCGAAATCGTAGCCCAGCCCTTCCCAGCGCCAGATGAAGCCGACCTCGTCCCACTTCTCCAGATCCGCCGAGCGCCACAATTTCACCCCGCCCTCGGGCCGGTGATAGCCATAGCCGTCGAGCGTCCCGACCAGATAGTAATAGCCGTCGCCGCCGAGCGTGACCGAGGGGTCGCGCATCGATTCGGTGACGACCAGCGCCTTGCGCCCGGCGACCGCGCTGTCCTCGGTGATCACCGATGCTGCCTGGCGCAGCCGCCCGTCGGGTGCGCGCTCGAGCGGGACGAGACCGACCTGCTCGCAGAACAGTGCGAAACCATCATCGCATTTGGGGTTGTAACCCGCTGCCAGCTTGCCGTCGTCGAGCCGCACCAGCGATCCGCGCCCGGCATGCGGCACGGCCAGCGCGCGCATGCTGAAGGGGCCATAAGGCGTCGGCGCCTCCGCGACGAACAGATCCTCGGTCGCAGTACGCATCCGCCCGGTCACCTCGCTCGCGGCGAGGATGTACTTGCCGCCGTCGCGCGCCAGCGTGGCGCCGCGCGTGCCGACGCGGGTCCGCACCGGCCAGTCCTTGCCCACCGGCGGATGCTTGGCGAACAGCTTCTGGTCGGGCTTGAGGAAGCGCGGTGCCTCGGCCAGCTTCTGGAACTCGTCCTCCAGCCGAGCGATCATCCCGCCGCTCCAGACCAGATAGCCCTTGCCATCCGCATCGACGAACAGCGAGACGTCCGCCGCATCCTCGACCAAGCAGGGCGAGGCCGCAAACGCGCCGCCGGGGGCCGCTGCGCTGCCGGTCGCGATCCGCGCGCAACCAGTCTTGTCGGAAAAGGCGAGAAAGAGCCGCTCGCCCGCCACCGTCACCGACGGCGCGAGATAGCGTTCGGACACGTCGCCCGCCGCGATCCCATTGCCGGAAATCTTCGCCGGACCGACCCGAGTCCATTTCTTCGCATCCGGCGACGTCCACAGCTCGACCCCGTGGCGCGGACCGTTGCGCAACGTGGTCCCGGTCAGGACCCAGCCTCCACCGGGCAGCCGCGCGACCGATGCGTCGCCGATCGGACGCTCGGAGAAGATCGCCGCCACCGGCTTTGCGTCCGCCGCAGGCATCACCGTCGCATTCTTGTCCATCGACGGGTGGTCGGCAAAGATATCGTCGGCCACCGCCTTCTTGAGCGGCTGCACCTGCGCCGCCGCGGGGACAGCGCCGAGTGCCGCCAGCGCGATCAGGATCTGGGTCTTCATGGCCATCAGTTCTTCTGCAGCCGCTTGAAATCATCGATCCAGGCATAGTTGAACGCCGCGCTGCCATCCGGATTCTTGCGGATCGTCGCGCCCGCGAAGACGCTGTTGAACAGCCACGGCGTCTTCTCCGGCCCCCATTTCGCGGACATCGAGCTGCCCTGCTTGAAGCCATAGGTCGCCACCGCCAGCCGGCCGGTGTCGCGGAAGATCTTCATCTGGTTGGCCAGGTAATGTTTCCGGCCCTCGAACCACGGACTCATGCGCAGGAAATCGTCCCATTGTTCCTTGGGAAACGGGATCTCCAGCGCCGCTTTCACGATCTGCCAGTTCTGCGCGGTACGCGGCGCCTGATATTTGTCAGCGAAGGCCGGGTTCACCGGCTGCGTCATCTGCGCCTTCCACCACCAGATCAGCGAGAATTCGGTGACGAGGAACTTCTGCTCGGGGCGCATGCGCGGCAGGATATAGCCGACGAACGCCTTGGACTGCTCGATCGCACGGATGTGCGGGTGGATGGTCACGCCGTCCAGCTCGGGCGTTTCCTTGACGAACGCCATCCAGCGGTCGGTCGTGGCATTGCGCCACACCGGGTTCTCCAGCTGGTTCATCGCGCCCATGTAGAGCCGCGTCTTGCAGTTCGGGCCGCAATGCTTCGCGCGATAGGCGATCACACGCTTCGCCAGCTTCTCGTAGAAGGCGTTGAAATTGGGATTCCAGTCCTGCTTGCGGCTCTCGATGAAAGGCTCGTTGCCGATCATCAGGATGTCGACCTTGCCCATCACTAGCGGCAGCACCGCGTCGGTCCGCGCGAGCTGGCGCTCCATCTCGGCGCTGTCGGCCTTGGGAAAGGGCACGCGGTTATAGGGATATTTGAGCGTCAGGATCGTCTGGTAGCCACGCTCGCCGACCTCGAGGATCTTCTTCACCGCGCCATGCTCCGCGGCGGGGCCGCGGTCGAGCTGCGGCATCGGCAGGAAGATGCGGACCCATTTAGTCCCGGCCTTCTCAAGGTCTCGATAGTCGACATCCTCGAAATGCTCGTTGTAGTTCGCGCCGAGCGCGCCTTGCGCGAGCGCCGAACCGCTCGTGCAGATCATCGCGGCAGCCGCCGCCAGAAATATGCGCATCGTCTCTCCCCTGTGAGATCGTTGGTCTAGTTGCGCCCCTGCGCCGCGCGTTGCGCCTTCAGCGCGACCGGGACGGGCTTGGGCTGCGCGTCGAGATAGGCTTCGAGTTCGGCACGCACCTTGGGCAGCGCATCGGCCATGTTGCGCGTCTCGCCCGGATCGGCCTGCATGTCGTAGAGCTCATAGGCGCGCGCGCCGCTCGCCTCCTGCGTCCAGCGGACGAGCCGGTAGCGTTCGGTGCGGATCGCCTGGCCGATGCGGCCCGGGCGGTTGAAGGCGTGATAGGCATAGGGCCGCACCCGCTTCGCCGGATCGTGCAGCACCGGCGTCAGGTCCGCGCCGTCGATCGGCTGAGTCCTCGCCGGCAGCGTGATCCCCGCGAGCTTCACCAGCGTTGGATAGACGTCCACCGTCTCGGCGATTTGCCCCGGCGCGCTTCCCGGGCGCCCTGTGCCGGGCCCGGCGAAGATCAGCGGCAGATGCACCGCCTGCTCGAAATTGGTGTGCTTGGTCCAGATGCCGTGGTCGCCGAGATGGAAGCCGTGATCGCCCCACAGCACCACGATCGTGTTGTCCGCCAGGCCCTCGCGCTCCAGCGCGTCGAGCACCTTGCCGATCTGCGCGTCGACATAGCTGACGCCGGCGTAATAGCCGTGGATCAGCTTGCGCTTGAGCGCCTCGGGATAGTCCTTGCCGGCCACCTTCTCGGGCACCGGCTCATAGGCGATGATCTCGCCGCCGACCTTGCCGGCAAAGACCGGCGCGCCCTCGGGCAGCTGCTCGAACTTCGGCATCGGCAGCTTCGCGGGATCGTACAGGTCCCAATAGCGCTTGGGCACCGAGAAGGGCAGATGCGGCCGCGCGAAGCCGACCGCGAGGAAGAAGGGCGACGCCGACGATTTGAGTTCGGCCAGCCGTTTGGCGGCGCGGTTCGCGGTGCGCCCGTCGGCATAGGCGTCGTCGGCGACGTCGGGGCTTTCCCACGCTGCGCCGCGCGTCAGCGTCGAGGCGTATTTGAAGATATCCTGGTCGGCCGGCACCGGGATCTCGTTGAACAGCGCCTCTTCGCGCGTCGATTTGCCGGCGTTCGCGGGATCGACATATTCGATCACATAGTCCTTGATCGGCGGCGCCGACCAGCTCGCGTCATCGCCCTGCGTGCCATGGCCGACATGGTACACCTTGCCCATGCTCTCCGCCTGATAGCCGGCGCGCATGAACGCCTGCGGCAGGGTCACCGCGTCGGGCATGTAGTCGCGCAGGTTCTGGCCGAAATTATAGATGCCGGTCGAGGTCGAGCGCCGGCTGGTCATCAGGTTGATACGGCTCGGCGCGCACACCGCCTGATTGGCATAGGCATGCTCGAACCGCGTGCCGCGCGCCACCAGCCGGTCGATATTGGGACTGATCGCGGTGCGGTCGCCGAACGAGCGCAGCGTCGGCTTGAGGTCGTCGACCAGGATCAGCAGGACGTTGGGGCGCTGGGCGGTGGGCACGGATGCCGATTTGGGCGCCGCCGCCTGGCGCGGCGCATCGATACCGCCGGTCTGCGCGCATCCGGCCACCGCCGTTGCGGCCATCAGGGCCAGCGCCCGCTTGGCGATCCGGGACAAACGCATCGAAACAATCCCCCCCACTTCTTTTCCTATAAATCTTATAATTATCGTGAGCGAAGGCAAGCGCTAGTTGCGCACCGCCCGGCATTTGTACATTAGGGCCGGCTGCGGCCGTCGCGTTCGATCTTGTCGAGCCGGGCGGCCATCGCCTTGGTCCGGTCGGGCAGCCTGGCCGCGAGATCGCTGCGCTCGCCGGGGTCATTCGCCAGGTCGTAGAGCTGATGCCGCAGCACGGTGCCGATCGGGTTGCCGTGGAATTCGTGCGGCGCCACGCTGCCGCGGATGAATTTCCAGTCTCCGGCGCGAAGCGCGAGAATGCGCGCGCCGCTGCTCGCGACCGTCGTGCCGCTCGTGACCATCAGCTTGGTGTCCTGCACGACATGGTCGCGCCCGCGCTCGCTCTGCCCGAGCAGCGCGGGCAACAGGTCGAAGCTGTCCACCGCCTGATCGGCCGGCAACGACTGTCCGACCAGCGCCGCAAGCGTGGCGATCAGATCGACATGGCTGATCACCGCGCGCGACACATGCCCCGCGCGGACCTGCCCCGGCCAGCTGACGATCATCGGTACGCGCGTGCCGCCCTCGAAGATGCTGTACTTGCCGCTGCGATACGGCCCCGACATGCGGTGATCGCCGGCCAGCTCGACCGCCCGGTCCGCATAGCCATCGAACAGGATCGGGCCGTTGTCGCTGCTGAACACGACCAGCGTATCGTCCGCGATGCCCAGCTCCTCGAGCCGGCGCATCAGCTCGCCCACCGTCCAGTCGAGCTGGAGGATGGTGTCGCCGCGCGGCCCCATGCCGGACTTGCCCGCGAAGCGCGGATGCGGCGCGCGCGGCACATGCGGCTCGTTCATCGCGAAATAGAGGAAGAACGGACCGTCCTTGCGCGCCGTCACGTACTCGACCGCCTTGCCGAGCAGCAAATCGGTCAGCTCCTCGTCCTTCCAGCGCGCCGCATTGCCCCCGGCCATATAGCCGATGCGGCTGATGCCGTTGACGATCGTGTTCGAATGTTCGGGATCGGCGCCGAACTTGAGTTGGTCCGGATGCTCGGCGCCGATCGGCTCGTCGCCGACCTTGGCCTTGTAGTCGACCTTGATCGGGTCGGCCGGATCGAGGTTCATGACGCGGCGATTCTCGATCAGCACCGTCGGCACGCGATCGAGCGTCGCGGGCATGAAGAAGCCATAGTCGAAGCCGATATCGAGCGGGCCCGGCGCGATCTCGCCGTTCCAGTCGACCTTGCCGTCGCCGAGGCCCAGATGCCATTTGCCGACCACGCCCGTCGCATAGCCCGCCTGCTTGAGCATCGCGGACAGCGTGAACCGGCCGGGCCGGATGATCGCAGGCGCGTCGCCCGGCAGGATCTGCGTGCCCGAGGCGCGCCACGCATAATCGCCGGTCAGCAAGGCGTAGCGCGAGGGCGTGCAGGTCGCCGAGGGCGAATGCGCGTTGACGAAGCGCGTGCCGCGCGCCGCCAAGCGGTCGAGATGCGGCGTACGGATCGTTTTGGATCCGTAGCAGCTGAGATCGCCGTAACCGAGATCGTCGGCATAGATCACGATGACATTGGGCTTGCGCGAGGGCGCGGCGGCCAGCGCGGGCGCCGCGAGTATGGCGGTACCCGCGAGAAGAACGAAGCGCCGCGTCATCCCACCCGTCACAACCGCCCCCTCATCATTGATATGATAATAAATACAAGTCATACACTCCATGCACCGGCGCACGATGTTCCGCAATCGATTTTGGAGAGGATTGGCATGCACGCTGAAGGCCGCTCGGGTTCCAACATCAGGCGCACCGCCGCTCGCATCGCCGCCGCATTCGCCCTGCTCGCGCTCTCCACACCGCCAGCCGTTGCCCGTGACCCGCAGGCCGCGGACGCGACCTTCACCAATCCGATCCTGCAATCAGGCCCCGACCCCTGGGTGATCGCGCATGACGGCATCTATTATTACACCCACACGCTCGGGAACCGCATCGCGCTGTGGCGCACCGCCGACATCACGAACCTCGCTGATGCCGAGCATCGCGTGGTGTGGACGCCCCCTGCCTCCGGGCCCAATGCCCATTCGATCTGGGCGCCCGAGCTGCACCGCATCGACGGCAAATGGTATCTCTACTATTCAGCGACCGCCGCGGGCTTCAAGGACGATGCCCATCGCGCGATCTTCGTGCTGGAGAATGACATGGCCAACCCGCTCGAAGGCGAATGGGTTGACCGCGGCCGGGTCAACACCGCACGCGCCGGGATTGACGGCACCGTCTTCGAGCGGGACGGCACATGGTATTTCGCCTACTCCCCCTATATCGGCAAGGTCAGCGGCCTCGCCATCGCCCGCATGGCGAACCCGTGGACCCTGACTGGCCCCGAGCGCGTGATCGCCCGGCCCGACAAGCCGTGGGAAGACCGCGGCGGCCGCAAGATTCTCGAAGGCCCCCAATTCCTCGAGAGCGCAACCGGCCGCCTCTTCATGAGCTATTCGGCGGGCGCCTGCTGGTCGGACGATTACGCGCTCGGCCTGCTCGCGGCGAAACGCGGGGGCGACCTGCTCGATCCGGCGACCTGGACCAAGCATCCGCAGCCCGTGCTGCGCAGCGGCAACGGCGTCTTCGCGACCGGCCATAACGGCTTCTTCACCTCGCCCGACCGGCGCGAGCAGTGGATCGTCTATCACGCCAACCCGCGTGCCGGCATGGGCTGCACCGCCAGGCGCGCGCCGCACATGCAGCGGATCGAGTGGACCGCCGCGGGCGAGCCGCGCATCGGGCCGCCGGCGCCGATGACGCAACGACTGCGCAAGCCCTCCGGAACCCGCCCGTGAACCCTGACGTCATGCTGGAGACGGCGACGATCCGCCGCATTTTCTGGCGGCTGATGCCGTTCCTCTGCCTGCTCTACATGGTCGCCTATATCGACCGGCAGAACGTCTCTTTCGCCAAGCTGCAAATGGTCGGCGACCTCGGCATGAGCGAGGCGGCCTATGGGCTCGGCGCCGGGCTGTTCTTCATCGGCTATTGCCTGTTCGAAATACCGAGCAACCTGATCCTCGCGCGCGTCGGCGTGCGGCTGTGGTTCGCGCGCATCATCGGCGCCTGGGGCCTGGTGACGATCGCGCTCGGCTTCGCCTGGTCGCTGGAGAGCTTCTACGTCCTGCGCTTCCTGCTCGGCGTGGCCGAGGCCGGGTTCTTTCCCGGCGTGCTCTATGCGCTGACCCTGTGGTTCCCGCAGCGGCACCGCGCCCGGGCGATCGGCATCTTCCTGATCGCCAGCGCGTTCGCCAACGCGGTCGGCGCGGCGATCGGCGGGCTGCTGCTCGAGCTCGACGGGCTTGGCGGCCTGCGCGGCTGGCAATGGGTGTTCATCGTCACCGGCATCCCCGCGGTCGCCCTCGTTCCCGCCGTGCTGCGCTGGCTGCCCGACGGGCCGGCGGCCGCGCGCTGGCTCCCCGATGCCGGGAAGCAATGGCTGGCGCGCGAGCTCGCCAGCGAGCAGCGGCCCGACCTGCACGCCAATCCGCTGCGCGCACTGCGCGATCCGCGCGTGCTCGCGCTCTGCGCCGCATTCGCCGGGTTCCCGCTGGCCGCTTACGGGTTGAGCTACTGGCTGCCTACGATCGTGCGCGGCTTCGGGGTGAGCAACGGCGCGAACGGGCTGCTCAACGTCATTCCGTGGATCTGCGTCGCCGCTGCCTTGTGGTGGCTGCCGCGCCGGGCCGCAGGGAAACCGGGACAACGCTGGTATATTGCGATCCCCGCGCTCGTGGCCGCCGCCGCCCTGGTCGCGGCCACGCTGTTGCCCGGGGCGCCGCTCAAGTTCGCCGCCCTGTGCATCGCCGCGGCGGCGATCTTCGCCGGGCAGCCGATCTTCTGGACGCTTCCGTCGCGGGTATTGACCGGCGCCGGGGCGGCGGCCGGCTTCGCGGCGATCAACTCGGTCGGCAATCTCGGCGGCTTCGTCGCCCAGACGATCGTGCCGCGGATCGGCGAGGCCACCGGCAGCGCGCTCGCACCGATGCTGTTCCTCGCGCTGTGCATCACCGCATCGGCGCTCGGCGTGCTGGCGATCGACCGCCTGCTGCCCCGCACCGATGCCGCGTAGCCGGCTGCGCTCTATTCCTTCAGGCCGTCGATCGGTCCTTCGGTGCGGTGCGGCGTGTGCTTGTGCGGCCGGTCATCCTTCTGCGACTCGCGCCAGCCCGCCAGCTTGAGGCGCAGCTCGCTGATCACCGAACGATATTTGGGATCGGCGGCGAGGTTACGCGTCTCGCCGGGATCGGACTCGAGGTCATAGAGCTCTTCGGCCGGCCGGTGATAATATTGGTCGACGATCTTGCGCGCCTTCGGGTCGGTCTGCGCCGCGCGCCGCCACGCCGGGAAATAGCCGCCCGCATCCTTGCGCGGCTGCAGGTCGATATGCGTGGTGAAGACATATTCGGGGTGGAGGTTCGCGATATATTTCCACTTCGCCGTGCGCACGCTGCGCATCGGATAGACGTTCATCTTCAGGTCGCTGTTGTGCGTCGTGTAGATTTCAGAACGCCCCTTGAACGATGCCGCATCGGGTCCGAACGCGCCCGCGAACGAGCGCCCGTCAATCTCCATCGGCGCCTCGCCGCCGCCGACCTCGACCAGCGTGGGCAGGATGTCCACCCAGCTCACCATCGTACCGGTCTTCGTGCCCGGCCGCACCTTGCCCGCCCAGCGCACCACCATCGGCACGCGCGTGCCGGTGTCGTAGAGGTTCCACTTGCCGAACGGCCATTGCGCGCCGTGATCCGCGGAGAACAGCACGAAGCTGTTCTTGCCGAGCTTGCGGTCGACCAGGTCGAGCGTCTCGCCCAGTTCCTTGTCCATCCGTGAGACCGCCGCATAGTAACGCGTGCGCGCGTCGCGGGTGATCGGCAGGTCGACCGACTTGGCCGGGAGGGTCACCTTGTCGGGCGCATAGCCTTCGCTGGTCTCGGGCCACGGGACGTGCGGCCAGTTGCTGCCGACGAAGATCGCCAGCGGCCGCTTGTCGGTGCGACCCTTCAGCCATTTGAGTGCCGAGGTCACCGCGTCGGGATCGTGGAACGTGTCGTGCTCGAACCGGTCGAAGCCGTACATGCCGGTGGTCTGGTAGTGCGCGACCTTGCCGAACGCGACGACCTGATAGCCGAGCGAGCGCAGATATGCGGGCAGCTTGGGCACGCCCGTGGTCGGAATCTCGTGATTGCCCTCGGCGCCGTTGCGCGAGGGCATGTAGCCGGTGAGCAGCGCCGCGCGGCTCGGCGCGCAGCTCGGCGATGCGACGAAGGCGCGATCGAAGCTCAGCCCCTCTGCCGCCAGCTTGTCGAGATTGGGCGTGCGGACATTGCGGTCGCCCGCCGCGCCGAAATCCTGATAGCCCATGTCGTCGGCTAGAAAGACGACGATGTTCGGCCGCGCCTGGGCCTCGGCCTGCTGCGCCGAGGCGACCGACAGCGCCCCCGCTGAGGCGGCAGCGATCACCGCCGCCCTGAATACCCGCTTCATCGTCATCTCGCCTTCCCCGCTCGCTAGCAGCCGGTGCTCGTCAGAACTTGATCCGCGCGCCGACCGTATAGACCGTCTCGTCCCCCTGCAGCCCCAGCACCACTCGCTCGTCACCCCAATAGGTCGAGGTCTTGTTGCGCAGGATGTTGGTGCCGCCGATATCGATGCGCAGCGCCTCGGTCACGTCATAGCCGATACTGAAGTCCAGACGCCCGGCGGGCCGGACATAGGACAGGAATACCGGCACATAGGCTTCGTTCACCCGATCCGGATCGAACGGCCGCAGTGCCACGCCGCCAGTATTGTCGGCGTTGAGATATTTGGAGCGATAGGTCCAGATCAGGCGGCCGCTGAGACCGCCTTTGTCATAGAGCAGACCGGCCGTGTAATTGTATTTCGATACGCCCACCAGCGGAGTGCCGGCCAGCGTATCGTCGCCCCCAATCTCCGAATCCGCGAGGGTGAACGCGCCCTGGACGCCGAACCCGGACAGCGCGCCCGGCAGGAAATCGAAGAAATATTGCGCGCTGGCCTCGATTCCCTTGAGAGTCACCGAGCCGACGTTGCGCGGGGTGGAGATCAGATAGTCGAGCCCGTCGATCGTCTCCTGGGCGTTGGAAGTGACGACGCGATCCTTGATCGAGCGGTAGTAGCCGGTCACCGCGATATAGCCGCTGCCGAAATAATATTCTGCGGTCAGGTCGATGCTGTCGGACTTTTGCGGCCGCAGATCGGGGTTCCCGCGCGTGCCGGTGTTGAGCAGGAACACGTTGCCCACCAGCGTCAGCGACTCCGCCGGGTTGAGCGACGCGAAATCGGGCCGCCGCATCGAGCGTGAATAGGTGAGACGCGTCTGGAAGCCGCCCGGGATCTTGAGCCGCGCGGTCGCGGCGGGCAGGAAGTCGGTATCCGAAGTCTCGGCCGCCACCGGGCTTATGGTGCCGCCGGTCCGCTGGAAGCCCGCGATCGAGCGCTCGGTCTTGACGACCCGCGCGCCGACCACGCCGTCGAGCGTGAGCGATCCCAGCGGAATCTCGTAGCTGCCCTCGACATAGGCGGCATAGGTCGTCTCGTCGGCGTTGAATTCCTTGGTCGGGTCGTAATCGGGCTGCCGCAGCGGAAGGTTGAACAGCGCGCGCAGCTCGTTGCGGCCCTGCTCCGACCGCAGATATTCGGGATTGACGCCGAGGAACGGCACGCCGCCGTTGAGTCGCGGTGCCACCCCGATCACGCCGAGAAAGTCGGGCGACAGCGGCAGGCTCGAGATCAGCCGCGCATTGGCCTCGGTGGGGGTGCCGATATTGCCGAACCCGATCGACTGCACCGTGTTGGTCTGCCGCACTTCCTGGAAGCGCGCCTCGCGCTTGGCGTAGCGCAGGCCAGCCTTCACCTTGGGCAGGATGCCACCGACCTCATACTCGCCGTCGAGCCGTGCCTGGAACAGCTCGCCCTGCCCCAGCGTGAAATTCTGGTTGATCGAGTTGCGCAGCGACAGGTTGGTCGCGCGCAGCGGAATCGACGGATCGACCGTGAAGGACGGGCCATTGTCGTCGTCCAGCACGACGAAGATCGTCGGGATGCGCTGGCCGACTTCGGCGTTGAAATTCTCGTTGAAGGAGCGCGAGGTCTGGTAGGCGACGTCGAGCACCAGCTTGGCCCGATCCTGCTCGAAGTTGAGGCCGCCGGCGATCATCTTGTTGCGCTGGGTGATCTGCTCGGACGAGGAGTTCTGGTTGATCACGACATTGTCGAAGCGCGCGCTTTTGAGCTCGCACACGCGCTGAACGGTGAAAGGCTGGAGTGAGACCGTGCCGTCGGCATTGTTGATCAGCTGGGGATTGGTGCCGCCCGCATTGACCCGTGCATCGAAGCAATAGTCGCTGGCCGTGATCTCCGAGATCCGCGAATTGTTGGTGAAGGGCTGCGGATTGAACCCGGCAAAACCGGTGGTGCTGCGGAAATAGGTGTAGAGGCCGTCGGCATAGACCTGAAGCGACGGCGTCGCCTGCCATTGCACCGCCGCGTTGACCTGCGCGCGATCGATCTCGCCGACATCGGGCATGTTGCGCAGCACCTGCGGCACGAGCAGCCCGGGCGCGTTGAGCGGCGCGCCACCGCCATAGCGGCGCTCGCTCAGGTTGGTGACGCTGCGGATGTTCTTGGCATGCGAATAGGTCGCGTTGACCAGTGCGCCGATCTCGCCGATCGGGCTATCCGTCTTGCCTGCGGCGAGCACGCCGAACTGCGGATTGCTCGTATCGCCGATGGTCGCGTAGTTCTGGCGCGCCGTCAGCACCAGCGTCGGCTTGCGAAAGTTGAAGGGACGGTTGAGGCGCAGGTCGAGCGCGCCGGCGACGCCGCCCTCGATCTGGTCTGCGGTCTGCGACTTGAAGGCATCGATTCGCGCCAGCGCTTCGGCCGGCACGTCCTGGAGGTCGAAGCCGCGCCCCGTCGTGGTGATGACCTCCCGCCCGTTCACCGTGGTCAGGATGTCCGTGAGGCCGCGAATGCGCACGCTCGTCAATTCGTTGTTGCGGTCGTTCTGCACCTGGATGCCGGGCACGCGCTGCAGCGCGGCGGCCACGGTGGGATCGGGCAGCTTGCCGATATCGGTGGCGACGATCGAGTCGACCACCTGCACGGCATTGCGCTTCACCTCGGCGGCGCGCTCGAGCGACTGGCGCACGCCGGTGATAACGATCGCCTCGCCATCCCCCTCGGCGGGCTGAGCCTGCGTTGATGCGGCATTGTCTTGAGCAGCCGCATCCTGCGCGGTTGCGGGCGTAGCGGTGACGAGCGCGGCAAGCGATGCCGTCAGCAGAAATTCCAGTCGCATGTGTTCCTCCCCCTTTGATCCGAACGAATCCGGGGCCGTTTGCGCGGCACCTCTCTGGGTTCGTTTGGGCTATCAAAGGTGTAATAAGAGATCAATCATATAAATCGAATAAAGCTGTGCTCTTGCCGCTTGGCTGAAGCTTGGACTCGACCCGACCTCACCGCCCTGCGGCCCGCCCGACATCCATTGTTTCAGCGGGATTAAGCGACAAAGGTTTCCACTCCCACTGTTTAGATATGATTTAAATTCGGCGTCTCGTAAAAGGATAAATCAGATAATTTACTTCCAACTTCGCACTGAGTCCGTTAGGCTGCCGTTCGGGGCGCTCGCTCGAAGGCGCCCGATGCCCAGGGAAGCGAAGCAATGCGATCTCGCGAAACTTGCCCGCCGCCACATCCCGGCGCGCTCCCCGGCAGCCCAAGCTCAACTCTGGATCAGGACAATCCCGCATGAAGAATCTGCTGCTGCTCGCAGGCGCCGCCGCCCTGGCCGTCTGCGCCGCCCTCCCCGCTGATGCGCGGGAGATGTGGTCGAAGGAACAGGCGAATGGCTGGTACGCCAAGCAGCCCTGGATGGTCGGCGCCAACTACAACAACCGCAGCGCAATCAACCAGTTCGAGATGTGGCAGGCCGACACCTTCAACCCCAAGGAGATCGACGAGGAACTCGGCTGGGCCTCGGCGATGGGCATGAACGTGATGCGCGTCTACCTCCACAACCTGCTGTGGGAGGAGGATGCCGCCGGCCTCAAGCAGCGGATGGAGACGTTCCTGCAGATCGCGGACAAGCACAAGATCCGCATCATGTTCGTGCTGTTCGACAGCTGCTGGGATCCCGATCCGGTGTCGGGGCGTCAGCGCCCGCCGATTCCGGGCGTCCACAATTCGGGCTGGATGCAGGCGCCGGGCGCCGCGCGCCTCGCCGACAAGAGCCAGTACAACAAGCTCGAAGCCTATGTGAAGGACGTGGTCGGCCACTTCGCCAACGACAAGCGCATCGTCGTGTGGGACGTGTGGAACGAGCCCAACAACCAGGGCGGCGGCGGCGGCGCCTACAAGGCGACGCCGAACAAGGTCGCGCTGGTCGCTAGCCTGCTCGGCCCGGTGTTCGAATGGGCGCGCAGCGCCGACCCATCCCAGCCGCTGACCAGCGGCCTGTGGATCGGCAATCATTGGGATCAGGCGGACAAGCTCGACGCGGTCGAGAAGATCCAGGTCGCACAGTCCGACGTGATGAGCTTCCACGACTATAACTGGCCGGAGAAGTTCGAGGAGCGGGCCAAGCAGATGCTGGGCTATGGCCGCCCGGTGCTCGCCACCGAATATATGGCGCGCGGCAACGGCTCGACTTTCGACGGCTCGCTCCCGCTCGGCAAGAAATACAAGATCGCGATGATCAACTGGGGCTTCGTCGACGGCAAGTCGCAGACCCGTCTGCCGTGGGACAGCTGGAAGAAGCCCTACACGATGGACGAGCCGACGATCTGGTTCCACGAAGTGCTGCGCGCCAACGGCAAGCCCTATCGCCAGGCCGAAGTCGACCTGATCAAGAAGCTCACCACCGAAGCCAACGGCCCGCGCCGCTGACCGCTTGCCGCCGCGGCCCGCATCCCGGGTCGCGGCGGCCAATCATCCCGACAGGACGCCCATGCGCGACACCGCCCGATCGACGATCGCCCCGCACTGTACCGTATCGCGCCGCCAGCTGGCGCACGGCGACCGGCACCGAACCGAAGCTGCGGAAGCCGCACGCTTGCAGCGCCAATTCGAGCACATCTGCGCACGCGAATTGCGCGGCGACACCGACTGAGCGCCGGCCGGCGCCCGGTTCAGAACTCGAACGCTTCGGTCGTCCGCCGATCCGCCACCAGGAACGCGTCCGCGACGAGCTGGATCGGCCGCAAGTCGACATCGCTGCGGCCGTCACGCACCAGCTTGGCAAAGCCGGCATAGAGGCGCGGATACTCCTCGTTCGGCCCGCTGATCGGTTCCCGGCCGGGCAGTTCGAGCTTGCACCCACCGTCGGTCAGACGAAGCAGCCCGCCATCGGTCTCCACCTCGATATGCCAGGTCTGCAGACCGGTCTGGAGGAAGTCGAACTGCGCATCGACCTCGGCGTCCCCGCTGCGGAACCTGATCGCCGACGCGATCGGACAGGCGCGATTGGCCGGCACGTCCATCGTCGCGCTCAGCACCGTCAGCGGCTGCGGCAGGATGCGCGTCGCGATCGACAGCGCGTTGATCCCCGGATCGAACACGCCGAAACCGCCGGGCGCCAGGATCCAGTCCTGCCCCGGATGCCATTGGCGGATATTCTCCATCCAGCGGATGCGCACCGCCCCGATTCGCTTGTCCGCCAGCCAGTCGCGCGCGGCATCCACCTCGGCCGCTTCGCGCGAATGCCAGGTCGCGAACAACGTCACGCCCTGTTCCCGCGCCAGAGCGGCGAGCGCTTCCGCTTCCGACACGGTTGCCGTGGGCGGCTTCTCGAGCATCAGGTGCTTGCCGGCGCGGATCGCGGTGACCGCCTGCTCGAAACGTCCCTCGGGTGGCGTGCACAGCGATACCGCCGTAATCTCCGGTTCGCCCGCCAGCATCTCGGCGATCGACGAATAGCCGCGCACGCCATCGACGCGGCCATGCCGACTCGCCGTAGCGGCAAGCTCGAAATCCGGCAACGCGGCTAGCGCCGGCAGATGCTGATCGCGCGCGATCTTTCCGATTCCGACGAGCCCAATCCTGATCCTGTCCACACGCTACCTCTTTTATACGATATATATGCTTCCTATCCTCGTTGAACCACGATATCAACGCGCTTGGTAGCGGCAAGCGCCGACGGCTCGAATGGTCGGCCGGAAGCGAAGAGGTGACGACGTTGGGGCACGGCAAGAACGAACCGCGTAATTTGCGCTCGCGCGCATGGTTCGACAATCCGGACAATCCGGACATGACAGCGCTGTATGTCGAGCGTTACCTGAATTACGGCATCAGCCTGGAAGAGTTGCAGTCCAATCGCCCGATCATCGGCATCGCGCAGACCGGCAGCGATCTCGTGCCGTGCAACCGCCACCATCTCGAACTGGCCAAGCGCGTGCGCGAGGGCATTCGCGAGGCGGGCGGCATCGCGATCGAATTTCCGGTGCATCCCATCCAGGAGACCGGCAAGCGCCCCACCGCAGGGCTCGACCGCAACCTCTCCTATTTGAGCCTGGTCGAATCGATCTACGGCTACCCGATGGACGGCGTTGTGCTGACGATCGGCTGCGACAAGACGACGCCGGCCTGTCTGATGGCCGCCGCCACGGTGAACATCCCGGCGATCGCGCTGTCGGTCGGCCCAATGCTCAATGGCTGGTTCAAGGGGGAGCGCACTGGATCCGGCACGATCGTTTGGAAGGCGCGCGAGATGCTCGCGGCGGGCGAGATCGACTATAAGGGCTTCGTCGAGCTGGTGGCGTCCTCCGCCCCCTCGACTGGCTGGTGCAACACGATGGGCACCGCGACGACGATGAATTCGCTGTGCGAAGCGCTCGGCATGTCGCTGCCCGGCTCGGCCGCGATCCCCGCGCCCTATCGCGACCGGCAGGAAAACGCCTATCGCACCGGCCTGCAGATCGTCGAGATGGTCAATGCCGATCGCAAGCCGTCGGACATCATGACGCGGGAAGCCTTCCTCAACGCGATCCGCGTCAATTCGGCGATCGGCGGATCGACCAACGCGCCGATCCATCTCAATGCGATCGCCCGCCATATCGGCGTCGAGCTGACCCTGGAGGATTGGGAGTCGCACGGCGCCGAGGTGCCGCTGATCGTCAACCTCCAGCCCGCCGGCAGTTATCTTGGCGAGGATTTCTACCGCGCCGGCGGCGTGCCCGCGGTGATGGGCCAACTCTACCGCGCCGGCCTCATCGACGGCGACGCGCCGAGCGCCAATGGGCGGACCCTGGCCGAGAATATTGGCGCCGCCGACACGCTCGACGCCGACGTGATCCGTCCACTCGCCGATCCGCTGAAGCCCGCCGCCGGCCTCACCGTACTGTCGGGCAACCTGTTCGATCATGCGGTGATGAAGCTCAGCGTGATCTCGCCCGAATTCCGCGCGCGCTATCTCTCCAATCCGGACGATCCGGAGGCGTTCGAGGGCACCGCGATCGTGTTCGACGGGCCGGAGGATTATCATGCGCGGATCGACGATCCCGCGCTCGGCGCGGACGACCGCTCGATCCTGATCATGCGCGGTGCCGGGCCGATCGGCTATCCGGGCGGCGCGGAGGTGGTGAACATGCGTCCGCCCGCGACCCTGATCCGCGCCGGCGTCAACGCCCTGCCCTGCCTTGGCGACGGGCGCCAGTCGGGGACGAGCGGCAGCCCGTCGATCCTCAACGCCGCGCCCGAGGCGGCGGTCGGCGGCGGCCTCGCGCTGGTGCGGACCGGCGACCGCATCCGCATCGATCTCGGCAAGCGCACCGCCGACATGCTCGTCGATATGGAGGAACTCGATCGCCGCCGCGCCGCGCTCGCCGACACGCCGGACTATGTGCCGCCGTCGCAGACGCCGTGGCAGGAAATCCATCGCAACGTCACCGGCCAGTTCGAGGGCGGCGCGGTGATCGAGCTCGCGGTCAAATATCAGCGGATCGCGCAGACCCGCGGCCTGCCGCGCGACAGCCATTGATGACGGACGCGCATCATCGATCCCGGCTGCCGCGGCCGGGCGCTGGAAAGGTATCGCGGATAACAGGAGAGATGTTCGACATGGCACGCAAAAGCGCACTTCTTCTCGCCGCCGCGGCGACGGCTTGCCTCGCGGCGGGCAGCGCCGAGGCCGCGACGGCCAAGCGCGGCACCTTCGGCAAGCTGGCCGATGGGCGCGACGTCGCTTCGGTCACGCTCACCAACGGACGCGGCGTCTCGGTGACGCTGATCGCCTATGGTGCTACGATCCAGTCGGTGGTGCTGCCCGACCGCAACGGCAAGAAGGCCGATGTCGCGCTCGGCTATGACAATATCGGTCTCTACGAGACGAAGCCGCAATATTTCGGCGGGATCGTCGGCCGGTTCGGCAACCGCCTTGCCGAAGGCCGCTTCAAGATCGACGGCAAGACCTATCAGACTCCCGTCAACAACGGGAAGAATGCCCTGCACGGCGGAACCCAGGGTTTCGACAAGGTGCTGTGGGATGTCGTCTCGGTGAAGAGCGGCCCGACCGCGTCGGTGACCTTCCGTTATGTCAGCCGCGACGGCGAGATGGGCTATCCCGGCACGCTGACCGTCGACGCGATCCACTCGCTCGACGAGAAGAACCAGCTGACGATCGAATATGTCGCGACCACCGACAAGTCGACCGTCGTCAACCTGACCAACCACGCCTATTGGAATCTGTCGGGCGAGGGCGCGTCGAACGGTGCGATGGGGCATCTGCTGACCATCCCCGCCCAGACCTATCTGCCTACCGATGACGGCGCGATCCCGACCGGCGAGTTCCGTTCGGTGGCGGGTACCGTGTTCGACTTCCGCACGCCCCGCGCGGTCGGCGATCGCGTGCGCGACGCGCGCGACCAGCAGATCGTGTTCGGCCGCGGTTACGATCACAACTGGGTGGTCGGCCGCAAGGTGATCCCCGGCCAGCAGCTGATGGCGAAGGTCCATGACCCGGCGTCCGGCCGGGGGTTCGAGCTTTGGTCGAACCAGCCGGGCATCCAGTTCTATTCGGGCAATTTCTTCGACGCGACCAGCTACGGCAAGTCGAGGAAAATCTACCGGATGGGCGACGCTATCGTGCTCGAGCCGCAGAATTTCCCCGACGCTCCCAACCAGAAGGGCTTCCCGAGCGCGCGGCTGGATCCGGGCCAGACCTATCGCAACGTCATGACCTATCGTTTCAGCTCGGGCGCCACGCCCGGCCGCAAGCGCTGATCCGGTCATGACGGTCAAGCGGACCGTCTTCGCACTCACCGCCGCCGCGCTGCTCGCCGGCGCGGCGGCGGCGCCCGAGCAGGCGCGGTCGTTCGCCGGTGCCGATCCCGATATCGAGGCGGCCGGCGGGCGCTACTGGATCTATCCGACCAACAGCGGCGATGGGGGTGCAACACGTCTCTACGCCTGGACCAGCGATGATCTGAAAAGCTGGCAGCGCGGCCCCGAATTGCTGCGCCTCGACGCGATCCGCTGGATCGGCGACGATGGCGCGCCAAGCCATTCGCTGTGGGCGCCCGACATGGTCGCGGCCAATGGGCGCCACTATCTCTTCTATTCGGTCGGGCCGCAGAACCCGACGCCGAGCCGGATCGGCGTCGCCGTCTGCGCGGGGCCAGGCGGTCCCTGCGTCGACAGCGGCGAGCCGCTCGTGACCGGGGGCGACGGCTTCGAGGCGATCGACCCGGCCGTGTTCATCGATCGCCGCAGCGGCAAACGCTATCTCTATGCCGGCGGCAGCGCGGGCGCGACGCTGCGGCTATGGCTGCTCAAGCCGGACATGGTGACGATCGACCGCGAGATCCCGGTCAAGACGCCGCCGCAGTTCACTGAAGGCGCTTTCATGCATGAGCGCGACGGCGTTTATTATCTGTCCTACTCGCACGGCTCCTGGCGCCACGCATCCTATTCGGTCCATTATGCGACCGCCCCCTCGCCCACCGGCCCCTGGCGCTACCACGGCGCGATCCTGACGAGCGACGCGCGCTTCAAGGGACCCGGGCATCACGCGTTCCTGCACGATGCCAACGGCCGCTGGTACATCGCCTATCATCGCTGGGAGGGGCAGAGCGGCAACGGGCCCTATCGCGGGCAGCGCAGGACCGTCGTGCAGCCGATCACCTACGGGCGCGACCACAGGATCGCGCCGGTCACGATGGGCTGAAGCGGGTCAGCCCGGCAGCGCCTTGCCCTCGGCCTTGTCGATCAGTTCGAGCACGTCGCCGATCAGATCGCGCATCGCGATCCGCGCCCTGTCCGGATCACGCGCTACGATCGCGTCGCGCACCGCGGCGTGGTCCGTCACGCTTGCGGTGCGGCCCTTGATCCGGTTGGTGAAGCGGATCGACGTGCGCAGCGCGGTGGTCACGACATCGCGGAACTGCGCATAGAACGGATTGCCCGATCCGCGCAGGATCGCGACGTGAAAGGCGATATCGGCCTCGAGCGTATCGTCGAGCCCACGCTCGGCCGCCTTCATGCGTTCCAGGCCCTCGCTGATTCGTTGCACGTCGTTCTCGTCCGCGAACCGCGCGGCAAGCGCCGCCGCCTCGGGCTCGATCGCGACGCGCAACTGGTTGAACTGCTTCAGCAGCTCGACCGAGAATTGCCGTTCGAGCAGCCAGCGCAGCACGTCGGTGTCGAAGAGATTCCATGACGTGGTCGGCTGCACCACCGTGCCCTGGCGCGGACGCGCGCTGAGCAGGCCCTTGGCGGTGAGCATCTTGACCGCCTCGCGCGTGACCGAACGGCTGACGCCATGCTGCTTGGCCAGTTCCGCCTCGGTCGGGAACGCCTCCTGCTCGAACCGCCCGGTGACGATCGCGCGGCCGAGATTGTCGAGCAGACCATAGGTCAGGTTGCGGCCGAGTTCGGGCCGCTCCTCGCCACGCGTCAGCGATGATAGCTCCGTAGCCAAAAGAACCCGCCTTCCCCGTCGTCGTCCGCGATTGGACGATGGATATGTTTACGCCGAACGAGGCGCTAGACAAGCCCAATTAATCAGATAAATGTACCACGATGCCGCAGCAACTGGCTGCGCAAGGAGGGGATATCGCGTGACGAGTCTATCGCAAATCGATCTGATCGTGGTGATCGTCTACGCCATCGGCATTTTCGGCCTGGCGCAATGGGTCAGCCGCGAGAAGGCCGGGCACGCCAAGGACACCTCCGACTACTTCCTCGCGTCGAAATCGCTTCCCTGGTGGGCGATCGGCGCGTCGCTCATCGCCGCGAACATCTCGGCCGAGCAGATCGTCGGCATGTCGGGCTCGGGCTATGCGATCGGCCTCGCCATTGCCTCTTATGAATGGATGGCGGCGCTCACGCTGCTGATTGTCGGCAAATATTTCCTGCCGATCTTCCTCAAGAACGAAATCTACACGATGCCGCAGTTCCTGGAGCAGCGGTTCGGGCCGACCATCCGCACCGTGATGGCGGTGTTCTGGCTGGCGCTCTACATCTTCGTCAACCTGACCTCGATCCTGTGGCTCGGCTCGATCGCGGTGACTCAAGTCGCCGGCATCAACCAGGACGTCGCGCTGTTCGGGCTCGGCGCTTTCGCGCTGATCTATCAGCTGCGTGGCGGGCTCAAGGCAGTCGCGCTGACCGACATCGTCCAGGTAACCCTGCTGGTGCTCGGCGGACTCGTCATCTCCTACCTGACGCTGAGCAAGATCGGCGGCGATGCGGGCGTGATCGGCGGCTTCTCGCGCCTCACCACCGAATTGCCCGAGAAGTTCGACATGATCCTCTCGCCCGACAATCCCTTCTACAAGGACCTGCCGGGCCTGTCGGTGCTGATCGGCGGCATGTGGATCGCCAATCTCAGCTATTGGGGCTTCAACCAGTACATCATCCAGCGCGCGCTCGCCGCGAAGAGCCTGTCCGAGGCGCAGAAGGGCGTGGTGTTCGCCGCCTTCCTCAAGCTGCTGATGCCGGTGATCATCGTGCTGCCGGGCATCGCCGCGGTGATCCTGGCGCCCGATCTCGCCAAGCCCGACCAGGCCTATCCGACGATGATGGGGCTGTTGCCGGTCGGCCTGCTCGGCCTTGTCTTCGCGGCGCTGGTCGCGGCGATCATCGCCTCGACCGCATCGAAGATCAATTCGATCGCAACGATCTTCACGCTCGATCTCTACGCCAAGGCGATGGGCGTGCAGAGCCGCGCGCAAGACGCCGGCGGCAACGCCGATCTCACCACGGCGCATGAAAAGCAGCTGGTGCTGGTCGGCCGCATCACCGCCGTCGTCGCGACCCTGCTCGCGATCTTCACCGCGCGCCCGCTGCTCGGCAGCCTCGACCAGGCATTCCAGTATATCCAGGAATTCTCGGGCTTCGTGACCCCAGGCATCACCGTCATCTTCCTGCTCGGCCTGTTCTGGCCGCGCGCGACCGAGGCGGGCGCGCTGACCGGCGCGGTCGCATCGGTGCTGCTGAGCTTCCTGTTCTGGTTCCCTGCCGACCAGGGCGGCATCGCCGCGCTCAACGCCGTGCCGTTCATGAACCGCATGCTGATCGTGTTCTTCATCAGCCTCGCCCTCGCGGTGGTCGTCTCGCTCGCCCGCCCGGCGCGCGCCGACAGCAACCGCATCACGATGCAAGGCGTGTCGTTCGGCACGACCACCGGCTTCAACGTCGCCGGCGTGATCGTCATCCTGATCCTGATCGCGCTCTACGCGACATGGTGGTGAGGCAAGGCCAGCCCTTCCTCGCGGTCGACTGGGGTACCACCAACCGCCGAGTGTACAGGCTCGAGAACGGCGTGGTCGTGCGCACCGAGCGCGACGACCGCGGCGTCACCGCCGTCTCCGACTTCGCCGGCGAGGCGGTGGCGATCCGCGAGCGGTTCGGCGATCTGCCGATGCTGCTCGCCGGAATGGTCGGATCGAATATCGGCTGGCAGACGGCGCCCTACGTCCCGGCCCCCGCCGGGATCGCCGAGCTGGCAGCGAATCTGCTGCGCATCGACGAACGCACCGCGATCGTTCCCGGTGTCTCCACCCTGGCGAACGGCCGTCCCGATGTGATGCGCGGCGAGGAAGTGCAGCTGCTCGGCGCGGTCGCCGCCGGGCTGGTCCCGCCCGACGCGCTGCTCGCCCAGCCCGGCACGCATTGCAAATGGGCCGAGATGCAGGGCGGCCGCGTCGCCGGATTCACCACCGCGATGACCGGCGAACTCTTTGCCTTGCTGCGCGGTCACGGCCTGCTCGCCGCGCAGCTTCATGGCGAGGTGACCGCCAACGCTGCGTTCCGTGACGGCGTCGAAGAGGGCAAGCGCCGTGACCTCGCCGCATCGCTATTCGGCATCCGCGCCGCCAAGATGCTCGGCACACGCGACGATGCCGACGCCGCCGCCTTCGCCAGCGGCCTGCTGATCGGCAGCGACGTCGCCGCACGGCTCGCGGAGTCGCTCCACGCCGAAATCTTCATCCTGTCGGGTCCGGAACTCGGCAACCTCTACATCGCCGCGATCGAGACGAACGGCCGCGCCGCGCGCCTGATCGACAGTCACGCCGCCTTCGTCGCCGGCATCCTCGCAATCGGGAACGCATGTTCATGAGCCACCTCGCCGCCTTCGACGCCGCCTTCGCAAAATGCCCGCTGATCGCGATCCTGCGCGGCGTGAAGCCGGACGAGGTCGAGGCGATCGGCGATGCACTGGTCGATGCCGGCTTCACGCTGATCGAGGTGCCGCTGAACTCGCCGAATCCGCTGGAGAGCATCGGACGGCTGACGAAACGGCTGCGCGATCGCGCGATGGTCGGCGCGGGAACCGTGCTGCGCGAAGCCGATGTCGCCGCCGTGGCGGACATGGACGGCACGCTGATCATCTCGCCCAACGCCAACTCCCGCGTCATCGCCGCCAGCGCCGCGCGCGGCCTCGTCTCGCTACCCGGGATCGCCACGCCGACCGAGGCGTTCGCCGCACTCGACGCCGGCGCGACCGCGCTCAAGCTCTTCCCCGCCGAGGCCGCGTCGCCTGTCGTGCTCAAGGCGATGCGCGCGGTGCTGCCGCCGGCGGTCCGCGTGCTGCCCGTCGGCGGGATCGCGCCCGACAACATGCAGCCCTGGCGCGATGCCGGCGCCGCGGGCTTCGGGTTGGGTTCCGCGCTCTACAAGCCGGGCTTCAGCGCGGAGCAGGTCGCCGAACGCGCCATGGCGTTCGTCAGCGCCCTGCAAGTCTAGCGTGACTCTGCTAGACCCGGCCGCATGAATACAGCGCTTGCAGCATCCGACATGTCGCCCGGGGCTATGGTGCAGATTCCCGGCGGCACCTTCACCATGGGATCGGAGCAATTCTATCCCGAGGAACGCCCGCTGCGCCGGGTCAAGGTCGACCCGTTCCGCATCGACGCGACGCCGGTGACCAACGCGCAGTTTGCGGCGTTCATCGCCGCCACCGGCTATCGCACGCTGGCCGAGATCGCGCCGGATCCGCGGCTGTACCCCGGGCTCGATCCGGCGCTCGCCATGGCCGGATCATCGGTCTTCACCAAGCCCACCATGCCCGTCCCGCTCGACGATCACACCAATTGGTGGGCGTTCGTGCCCGGTGCCGACTGGCGGCACCCGACCGGACCGGACAGCACGATCGACGGTCTGATGGACCACCCCGTGGTCCATGTCGCGTTCGAGGACGCGGAGGCCTATGCGAAATGGGCCGGCAAGGCGCTGCCGACCGAGGCGGAGTGGGAATTTGCCGCGCGCGGCGGGCTGGAGGGCAGCGAATATGCCTGGGGGGACGAGCTGGCGCCGGGCGGCGCGATCCTCGCCAACCATTGGCACGGCCTGTTTCCCTTCGCCTCGACCAAGGCGGACGGCAATTATCGCACCACCGCGGTCGGCGCCTTCCCGCCCAATGGCTACGGGCTGTCCGACATGATCGGCAATGTGTGGGAATGGACTCGCGACTGGTATGGCACCGGCACGCCGGCCAAGCCCAAGGGCAGCTGCTGCGTCGCCGCCAACCCGCGCGGCGCGACGCTGCGCGAAAGCCTCGACCCGGCAGCGCTCGAAGTGCCGATCGGACGCAAGGTGCTCAAGGGTGGGTCACATCTTTGCGCGGTCAATTATTGCCAGCGCTATCGACCGGCGGCGCGGCACCCGCAGCCGGTCGACACCGCGACGAGTCATATCGGCTTCCGCTGCATCGTCCGGGGCGGGTGACGCGTCCGAAGGCGCGCACAACGAGCAACAACAGGATCGCGCCGCAGCTGTGATGCGTCGTCCACGCATCGCGCGCGTCCCCTCCCGGGACCGCCCTCTCTCCGCCATCGCTTGATTCATCTGATAATTCTTATATATCTCTCAAGCGATAAATGGGGGAGGAAAATCATAATGCGAAATCGAGCGATCCTGGCGTGCACGACGCCCGCGCTGGGACTGATTGCGATGCCGTCGGTCGCCTTGGCGCAGGACGCGCCCGTAACCGTCGAGAGTGCGCCAGAAGATCCCGCCGTCCAGGAGGAGATCGTCGTCACGGCCATCCAGCGCAGCCTGGAAACCTCGCAAGCAATCAAGCAGGATTCCGATCAGATCGTCGACTCGATCGTCGCGGAGGACATCGGCAAGCTGCCCGACGTGACGGCGACTGAATCGCTCGCCCGCATCACCGGCGTGCAAGTGGAATTCGCGAACGGCACCGCGGCGGGAACGCGCGTTCGCGGGCTTCCCGACATCACAACCACCTATAACGGTCGTCAGCTCTTCACCGGCCAGGGCCGCGCCGTCGCGCTCCAGGATTTCCCGTCGAGCAGCATCGCCCGGCTGGACGTCTACAAGTCGGGCAGCGCCAACCTGCTCGAGCCCGGCATCGCCGGCCTGATTGACGTCCGCGCGCGCAAGCCGCTCGACTTCAAGGGCGATCGCATCGCCGGCGGCGTCAGCGGCGTGCACTGGCGCCAGTCGCAAAAGCTGGGCGTCGACGCCAATCTGCTGGTCAGCAAGCGCTGGGACACTGGCATTGGCGACATCGGCTTCCTCATCGAGGGCTCCTACACCGACATCAAGTTCATCGATTCCGCGCGCAACGTCGCCCAATCGATCCTCCGCCGCACCGATGTTCCAGGCTATGTCGGGACGGCGCTCCGCTACCCGTCGTTCGTCAACGTCAACTACAATTCGGCGGACCGGTTCCGGCCCTCGGTCGCAACCGCGCTGCAATGGCGCCCGAGCACCGAACTCGAGCTTTATGCCGATTTTCTGTTCCAGGGATATCGCAGCACGGGTAACGGCCGCAACTTCCAGGTCAATTCCGGGCAGGCGTCGACGCTGACGGACATCACGCTGATTCCGGGGACCAACCAGATCGACACGGCCACCGCCCGCGCGGGCGGCTTCGTGACCGGCGGTCAGAATGTCGTCGAGGGCAAGACCGACACCTATCAGGGCGGCGGCGGCTTCATCTGGAAGCGCGACGGGCTGCGCATCACCGGCGATATCGCGCTCACGGATTCGACCTTCACGCGCGACACGCTGGTGTTCAACTACAGCACCACGGCCCCCCAGCCCACGCGCGTCTATGATTTCGTCACCGACGAGGGGCCGGGCGGCGGCTCGGTCGTCGTGTCGGACATCAACCTCAACGATCCGGCGCGCTACCGCATGACCGGGCTCGGCGAGAATGGCGATCGCAGCCATGGCCGCGACGTCCAGGCCCGGCTCGATCTCGACTATCGCTTCGGTCAGCGCGGCCTCACGAACCTGCAGACAGGTGTCCGGTTCAACACCCGCGATTTCGACTTCGAAAACTACTCGGTCAGCGGTAACGCACCGGCCGGTCAGCTCTACACGCTGCTTCCGCTCCAATATTCTAGCGTTGCGCCCGGCTTCCGCGGTGACACCGTGCCGCTGACTCGCGTCTTCCTGACGCCGACGGTCGACAGCCTCACGGACAATGTCGTGGCGCTGCGCACCTTGGTCGGCTTCGCCAACCCTGGCGAACGCACGCCTTCGCAGCGGGTCTATTTCGGGAACGAGAAAGCCTATGCCGGCTATCTCCAGGGCCGCTACGCCATCGACTTGGGCGGCATGCTGATCGACGGTCTTGTCGGCGTCCGCGCGGTGCGGACCGAGAACCAGATCAATGGCTTCAATCGGGTAACAACCGGCGGCGTCACCACCGTGACCCCTGTGACGCAAACCAACAGCTATACCGATGTCCTGCCCAATTTCAGCGCCCGCCTGCACCTGACGCCAAAGCTGCAGCTGCGCCTGGCCTATACCGAGACGCGTACGCGTCCCGGCTTCGGCGATCTCAATCCATCGCTGACGATCGGCGCACCCTCGACGACCTGCAGCACCGATCCGAACGATCCCGAGTGCGTGCGGGTATCCTCGGGCGGCAATGCCGATCTCGAACCGATCCGGTCGCAGAATTACGACGCGTCGCTCGAATGGTATTTCTCGCGTAGCGGATCGCTGACCTTCGGTGCGTTCAACCGCGACGTCACGGGCTTCATCTCCGACTTCACCCAGGATGTCGAGGATGCCGAATTCGGCCGCCTGCGCGTGACCCGCCCGTTCAATGGCGGCGCAGGGCGCCTGCAGGGTTTCGAAGCCGCCTTCCGTACCTTCCTGCACTTCCCGGGGATTCCGGGCTGGGCGCGCAACTTCGGCGTGCTGGCGAACTACACCTATATCGATCACGAGTCCGAACTGCCCGAGGCGCTGGCGGCGACCTTGCCGGGCAAGCAACGGATTGCCGGCGTATCGAGCCACATCGCCAACGCATCGATCTTCTACGACAGCCGCTGGTTTTCCACCCGCCTCTCGTACAACTACCGGTCGGAGTTCGTGGTCGAGTATAACCGCGTGGCCGATCCGGCGCTCGGCACCAACGTGCTGGGTCCGACGCTGCCAGTGGTCGAAGACGGCCGCGGCACGATCGATCTCAACGGGACGATCGATCCGACCGAGAACATCACGCTCTCGTTCAGCGTCAACAACCTGCTCGGCTCGGCGGCGACCAATCATCGCCAGTTCAATGCCGAAGGTCAGATCTATCCCTGGCAGACACGCTTCCTCGAGACCATCTACCGCCTCGGCGTGCGTTTCCGCTTCTGACACGAGGTTCGGGAGCGGGCTGACTCCGCTTCCCCGTCATTCCGGGCCCGCGATCATCGCATGATCGCGGGCCCGACGGATTCGAATGGCCGATGCGCGGCCGTCGTTTCGATTTCGAGACGCGCAAGAACGGCTAAGGTGTGAGGTGCGGTGTCGCTGCCGAGCGTGAATAGGGGCGCGCGACCGGCGCCTTGCCCCAAGCGGCGTCAGGTTTTGCCTGCATGGTAAAGCGCAGCGTGCCGCCGCTGCGGATCTCGGCGTCCGATATCCAACTACGGGCCAGCGGCCTGCCGTTCAGCTCGACCTTGCCGACATAGGGGTTGGCATCGGAAAGGCCCGCCGTCTCGATCGTGAAGCGCTTTCCGCCGGGCAGCTTGAGCACCGCGCGATCGACGAACGGCCGGCCGATCACATATTGGTTCGATCCCGGCGCGACCGGGTAGAAGCCAAGCCCGGTGAAGACGAGCCACGCCGACATCTGCCCCAGATCGTCATTGCCCGAAAGGCCATCGGGGGTCGGCTTGTACTGGCTGTCGACGATCTGCTTCAGCCGCTCCTGTGTGCGCCACGGCGCGCCGGCATAAACGTAGAGATAGGCGACGTGATGGCTCGGCTCGTTGCCGTGGATATATTGGCCAATGAGCCCGGCGATATCCTCGGCATGGCTGTAATCGAGTTTCGAGATGTCATAGTCGAACATCGCGTCGAGCTTGGCGATCGCCTTCGCATCGCCGCCGAGGATGCGGAAGAGCGCAGCCTGATCCTGCGGCACGAACCAGCTATATTGCCAGGCATTGCCCTCGGTATAGTCCGAGCCATAGTTGATCGCGGTGGGGTCGAACGGCGTGCGGAAGCTGCCGTCCGCCTTGCGCGCACGCAGCCAGCCGGTCTTGGCGTCGAAGCTGTTCCGCCAGTAACCGGCGCGCTTGTAGAAGCGGGCGGCGACGTCCTTGCGCCCCATCTTCTCGGCCATCCGCGCGATGGTCCAGTCGTCATAGGCGTATTCGACGGTTTTCGACGCCGCTTCGGGCTCGCGGTCGATCGCGACATAGCCGAGCTTCATATAGTCGCCGAGCCCACCATAGGGGGCATATTCGGCGCTCGCGACCATTGCCTCCAACGCCTCTTCGGCATCGAAATCGCCCACGCCCTTGAGATAAGCATCCGCGATCACCGGAACCGCATGATAGCCGATCATCGTCCAGGTCTCGCGGCCGTGGAATTGCCACACGGGCAGGATGCCATGCGGGCTGTGCCTGCGGCTCGCAAGAAGCGATTTGACGATATCGGTGTTGGTCTTGTCCGGCTGAACGAGCGTCAGCAACGGGTGCTGCGCACGGAACGTATCCCATAGCGAAAAGGTCGAGCGGAAGGTGAAGTCCTTCGCGGTGTGCACCTGATCGTCGGGCCCGCGATAGCGCCCGTCGACATCGCTCCATACGCTCGGCGCGAGCAGGCTGTGGTAGAGCGCGGTGTAGAGGTTCCTGCGCATCGGGGCGGGCGCCTCGATTTCGAGCGCGCCGAGCGCCTTGCGCCATTCACCCTCGGTACGCGCGCGAACGCTGTCGAAGTCAGCGCTTTCGGCATCGAGATTGGCGATCGCCCCCGCCTCGTCGACGCCCGACAGCGCGAGACGAACTTCGAGCGGGCCGCCCAACGCACCGAAATCGAGCCGCGCCTCGAGCGCCTTGCCGAGCTTTTCGGCGAGCGCATCGCTGCCGCGGCCGGGCGCCTGGAAACCCTTATAGGCGACCTTGTCATCGCGATCGAGAAAGGCATGGCTCTTGAGCGGCGCCGAGAAGCGCATCGCGAAGAAGAGCTTGCGCCCCGGTGCCCAGCCGCGCGTCTCGCGAAAGCCGGTGAGCGTGCCGTCGGGGCGCAGGTGCAACCCCGACCACAGGATCTTGCCCGGATAGTCGTAGAGCGACGAGCGGAGGTCGAGCAGCAGATGCGCCTCCTTGCCCGCAGGGAAGGTGTAGCGATGAACACCGACGCGCGTGCCCGCGGTGAGCTCGGCGCGGACGCCGCTGTCCGCCAGCGTGACGGCATAATAGCCGGGGCTCGCCTTTTCGGTCGCGTGATCGAAGCGCTGGCGATACCCCGAACCGGGCTGCTTGGGATCGCCCGGATCGAGCTTCACCTCACCCACCTGCGGCATGACGAGGATGTCGCCGAGGTCCGAATGGCCGGCGCCCGAGAAATGCGTGTGGCTGAACCCCTGGATCGTCGGGTCGTGATAGCTGTAGCCTGCGGCATGGTCGTAGCATTCGCGGATCTGGCAGGTCGCATCGGTGTCGGGCGATAGCTGCACCATGCCGAACGGCGCCGTGGCGCCGGGGAAGGTATGACCTTCCGGACCGGTCCCGATCATCGGATCGACGAAGCGCAACGGGTCCGGTGCCGATGACTGGGCAAGCGACTGAACCGGCAGGAGCGCGAGCAGCGCAGCGGCGGTCAGGCGTTTCATCGCATCCTTGTGCCGTCCGGTGCCGACGCTGTCCAACGGCGATGGGAAGGGCTTCGGCATCAGCGGCATGTCCCTTTCAAGCAGCGTCGACGCAATCCATCGCCAGCGCGATTGCACCAAGCGGCCCCGCCATCGTCCCGAGTTCCGGCGCGATGACATAGGCGCCGTCGCCGGGAACCCGCATATAGCCGGCAAGACTGGCCTCGAGCTTGGCGTTGATGCGCGGCAGCAGTTGCGGCTGGCCCGCAAGCACGCCACCGCCCATCGCGACGCGCATCGGCCCGGTGGTGCAGGCGAGCGCGTGAACCATCGACGCCAGCGTGTGCACGATCGGCTCCCAGACGGGATCGTCGGTCGCGACGTCCGCCAGGGGCCGGCCATTGAGTCGCGCGTTGAGCGCCGTGCCTGACGCCAGCCCCTCGACGCAATCCTCATGGAACCGGCAGACACTCGGCGTGCCGTCGCCCGCCAGGCGTGGCACCAGGATATGGCCGATCTCGCTATGGCTGAAGCCGCGGGTCGGTCTGCCATGGACGATCAGCCCGACACCGACGCCGGTGCCTACGGTGACATAAGCGAAATCGTCGAGGCCGCGGCCGCTGCCCCAGCGAATTTCGGCAAGCGCCGCGCCGTTGACGTCGGTGTCGAAACCGGTCGGCACCGGGAATGCCGATTTCAGCGGGCCGAGCAGATCGGCGCCCTCCCAGTCGGATTTGTTCGTCGCGCCGACCCGGCCATAGTCGGCTGCGCGGGGATCGACCGTGATCGGGCCGAAGGATGCGATGCCGAGACCGCGGAACCCATGCGCCCTGGTCCAGTCTTCGAGCACCCGCTGGATCGCCGGCAGTGTTTCCCACGGTGTGGTCGTGGGGATGACTTCCCGGTCGCGGATATCGTCCGGGCCCGTCGCAAGGATACAAACACATTTGGTGCCGCCGAGTTCGACGCCGGCGAACAGGCGCGGCGCGCCACGATAGTCAGCCATCAGGACCGTCCCCGCGAGGAACGGAGACGGGATCGGCAAGGCGGCGTTGGTACGCGACGATTCACGAGGGGCATCCAATCTTTTCTGACACTGTTGACGGCTCTAGCGGGGCGTTATGCCGAACGAGGGCGGCCGATCGGCCTTTGCGGTGCCGAACGGCGACGGGTTGGACCCCATCTCGAAGACGAGCTCGCCGCCGCGGATCAGGTCGGCATGGGCAATCCAGTTGCGGCTCCATGGCTTGCCGTTCCAGCGCACCGACTGGACATAGGGCCGGTCGGGGCCATTGCCTTCGGCGCGGATGGTGAGGGTCCTGCCCTTCCCCACCGTCACCTCGGCCAAATCGAACAGCGGCGATCCCAAGACATAGACGGCGCTCACCGGATCGACCGGGTAGAAGCCGAGCGCCGAGAGGATGAACCACGCGCTCATCTGGCCGCAATCGTCATTGCCGATCACGCCGTCGGGTTCGTTCTTGTACATCTCGGTGAGCAGGCGCCGGACCATCGCCTGCGTCTTCGCCGGTGCGCCGCAATAGGCGTACAGATAGGCGACGTGGTGGTTGGGCTCGTTGCCATGCGCATATTGCCCGACCAGCCCCGAAATGTCGGGCGGCGCATTGGCGGGCAGCGTCGACGGGGCATTGAACAACGCGTCGAGCTGTTTCTCGAACGCCGCATCGCCGCCGAAATGCTCGATCAGGCCATAGATGTCGTGCTGGTTGAGGAAGGTCGCCTGCCAGCCATTCGCCTCGGTATAGTCGCGCCATTTCTTGACGTTGTGGCCGATCTGGATCGGATCATAGTCCTTCCACCAACTGCCGTCCTTGAAGCGCGGGCGGGCGAAGCGCGTTTCGGGATCGATGACGCCGCGATAGTTCTGCGCACGCTTGCGCAAGGCTGCGGCATCGTCCTTCGCGCCGACCGCGTCGGCGAGGTGCGCCATCGCCCAGTCGTCATAGGCATATTCCTGCGTCCGGCTGACCGACTCCCACACTTCGTCGCACGGGATGTAGCCGAGGTCGTAGTAGAAGCCGCGGCCAAGCGTGCTGTCGATATCCTTGAAATCGCGGTCGAAAGCGCGGCGGCGGATATTGGGCCAGGCGGCGGCATAATCGGCCTTGATCCCCTTGGCGTGCGCCTCGGCCAGCACCGAAACGGCGTGCCAGCCGATCATGCATGCGGTCTCGACGCCCTGCAGCGGCCAGACCAGCGGGCCGGCGGGGCTTTGCGCGGTCTGGCGGCAGAGGTCGCGCGTCAGCAGCGCCGCGCGGTCGGGATCGATCAGCGTCAGCAGCGGGTGGAGGGCACGGTAAGTGTCCCACAGCGAATAGGTGCTGAACGCCTCCTCGCCCTTCGCGGCATGGTGCACCTGCCGGTCCAGCCCGACATAGCGGCCGTCGCGATCGGTGAAGAGCGTCGGCGCGAGTTGCGCATGATAGAGCGCGCTCGCCATGATCACGCGCTGCGCCTCGGTTCCGCCCGACACGCGGATGCCGCCGAGCGCCTTTGCCCATGTGCCGCGCGCGGCCTTGACTACGGCGTCGAAGTCCCAGCCCTTCGCCTCCTGCGCCAGCGCGTCGCGCGCGCCCTGGACATCGACCGCCGAGAGTCCGGTCTTGATGAGAATGGGATCGCCACCGGCGTCATCGAAGAAGAACGCGGCCTTCAGCCGGTTGCCCTTGATCGATGTCGCGCCATCAGGCGCGGGCTTGCCGTCGTCGCCGAAGAATTGCACGCGGTCGGGCCGCCGCGACAGCTGCATCGCGAAATGGATATGCCGCCCTTTGGCCCAGCGGTTGACCTGGCGGCTGCCGGTCAGCGTGCCGTCGCCACCCAGATCGAGTGACGCATTCTCGACGACGATGCCCTTGTCCCAGTCATCCTCGATCGCGTGCGCGAAATCGATCAGGATATGCCCCGGCCCCTCCCCGAAGCGGTAGCGGTGCAGCCCGCAGCGTTCGGTGACGGTCAGCTCGGCAAGCACCCCGGTCTCGAGCTTCACACGGTAATAGCCGGGCTCGGCATGCTCGTCCGAGTAACGCTGGCGATAGCCCTCCTCCGGCTTCTCGATCGTTCCGGGCTGAAGCTTCAGCTCGCGCCGGGTCGGCACCACCAATATGTCGAGCATGTCGCCGATGCCGGTGCCCGACAAATGCGTATGGCTGAACCCCATGATCGAGCCATCCTTCTGGTGATAGCCCGAGCAGGCATCCCAGCCATGGGTGTTCGTGTCGGGGCTGAGCTGCGCCATCCCGAACGGCAGCGACGCGCCGGGGAAGGTATGACCGTGCCCCCCGGTGCCGATGAAGAGGTTGGGCCGGGCGGCCACAGTCCTGCCCGCCGATCGCGCAGAGCTGGCCGGAAACGTACCGGAGAGCGCGAGCAGGCCGGTGGTCGCGAGAAGCTGGCGGCGGCCGGTCCTGATCATCGAATCCCTCTTCACAGCGGCCGCGCCAGCAATGCCGGGCGCTTGTCGGCAATCTCGACGATCAACTGGCCGAACAGCGCATTGGCCCAGGCAAACCAACTGCGCGTGAAGTTGGCCGGATCGTCCTTGTGGAAGCTCTCATGCATGAAGCCGGTGCCGCCATGCGTCGTCTTCAGCCAGCGCAGGCACTGGAGGATCGTCGCATCATCGTCGGCATTCATTGCTCGCGTAATGATCGACATCGGCCAGATCATGTCGAGGCCGATATGCGGACCGCCGATCCCCTCGGCTGCCCTGCCCTTGAAGAAATAGGGGTTGCGCTCCGACCAGGCGAGCGCCTCGGTACGGCGGAAGAGCGGATCGTTGCGGTCGACCACATCGATCAGCGGCAGGCCCGACAGGCTCGGCACATTGGCGTCGTCCATGAACACCCAATTGCCGAAGCCGTCGATCTCATAGGCCCAGACTTGGCCGCCCTTGCCGTCGGGAACCAGCGCATGCGCCTTGAGCGCGGCCTCGACCTCATTCGCCAACGCCTCGGCATCGCTCGCCGCCGCCGTGTCGCCGCGCGCCTCACGGTGGACGACCGCGATCTTGCGCAGCACCGACACCGCGAACAGGTTCGACGGGATCAGGAAGGGATAGAGGCACGCATCGTCCGACGGACGGAACATTGAGTGGATCAGCCCGATCTTCTTCGTCGGCGAACCATAGCCGCTCAGCATCACGCTGTCGGTGGGCTGGAGTGCCGGTCGCTGGAAACGATAGGGCCCCGGCCCGTCCTTACGCTGCTGGACGCGGAAGGTGTCGACCGCGAGCTTCATCGCGCGCGACCAAGTCTCGTCGAACGGCGCCTTGTCGCGCGTGCGCGTCCAATATTCGTGGCTGAGCCGCATCGGATAGCAGAGCGAGTCGATCTCCCATTTCCGCTCGGCGACACCGGGCTTCATCTCGGTCTTGTCGGTCTTCGACCATTCGAGCTTCGACGGCGCGGTCGGATCCTTGTCGAACGCATTGGCGTACGGGTCGATCAGGATGTAGCGCGCCTGCCGCTGGATCAGCCCCTGGAACAGCCGCTTGAGCTTCGCGTCCTTGGCGACGAGATGGATATAGGGCTGCACCTGCGCCGAGCTGTCGCGCAGCCACATCGCCTCGATGTCGCCGGTGATGACGAAGGTGTCGGGGCGGCCATTGAGCGTCCCGGTCTGCACCGTCGTGTCGAGCGTGTTCGGGTAGCAATTCTCGAACAGCCAGGCGAGCTCGGGATCTGCGATCTTCGCCTTGACCCGCGTAATCTCCGCCTCGATCGCCGGGCTGGTGAAGGCGCGCTGCGCGGGTGCGGGCCGCTTGCTGGCGAAGGCGGCACGCGCGGCGGCAGGCAAGGCAGCGGCCAGCGTGAGCGCGCCGGCGCTGGCCATGATCTCGCGGCGATTCATGCGCATCTCCCGGATCACTTCGATGGCACGCTGATCGAGAAGGGCGCATCGGCGGGCGCGCTGCCCCATTGCCTGTTGGGCTTGGCGCCCATCACGAAATCGACCGTTCCTCCCTGCGACAGCGCGCGATGCGTGAAATAGGTCTTCGCATGCGGCTTCCCGCCGAGCGTCACCGATTGGAGGTAGACGTTCGCGGCGCTGTTGTTCGCGGCGTTGATCGTCAGCGTCTTGTCGTTGGGCAGCGTCAGCACCGCCTTCCGGAACAGCGGGCTGCCGATCGCATATTCGCCCGTCGCCGACGTCACCGGATAGAAGCCGAGCGCCGAGAAAACATACCAGGCCGAGGTCTGGCCATTGTCCTCGTCGCCCGGATAGCCGTCGGGCGCCGACGAATAGAGCTTGGCCATAATGTCGCGCACATGATGCTGCGTCTTCCACGGCGCACCCGCCCAATTATAGAGATAGGGCATGTGCTGAATCGGCTGGTTGCCATGGGCATATTGCCCCATGTCGACGATCTGCATTTCGCGGATCTCGTGGATCACCTGCCCGTAATAGCTTTCGTCGAAGATCGGCGGCGTGGTGAAGATCGCGTCGAGCCGCTCGACGAATTTCTGCCGTCCGCCCATCAGCTCCATCAGCCCGTGGACGTCCTGCATCACCGCCCAGCTATAGTGGAGCGCATTGCCCTCGGTGAACGCATCGCCCCATTTGTAGGGGTTGAACGGCGTCGCCCAGCTTCCGTCCTGATTGCGGCCGCGGATCCAGCCGCTCTCCTTGTCATAGAGCTTGCGGTAATTCAGCGCCTGCGTGCCATATTTCTTCGCATCGGCCTCCTTGCCGAGCGCCTTGGCAAGCTGAGCAATCGAGAAGTCGGCGGTCGCATATTCGAGCGTGCGCGCGGCATTCTCGTTGATGCCCACGTCATAGGGGACGTAGCCGAGCCGGTTATAATATTCGACACCCTCGCGCCCGACCGCGCCGATGACCTTGCCCGCCTTGTCTTTCGGCCGGCCCTGGCTGGTCGTCGCATTCTTGATCATCGCTTCGTACAGCGTCTCGACATCGAAGCCGCGCACGCCGTTGAAATATGCGTCGGCGATCAGGTTCGCCGAGTTCGACCCGATCATCACGTCGCGATAGCCGGGGCTCGCCCATTCGGGCAGCCAGCCGCCCTGCTTGTAGGTGTTGACCAGCCCCTGCATGATCTGGCTGTCGAGCTCGGGATACATCAGCGCGAAGAAGGGGAAGACCGCGCGCCACGTGTCCCAGAAGCCGTTGTCGGTGAACATGTAGCCGTCATGCATCTTGCCGTCATACGGGCTGTAGTGGACGATCTTTCCGGCCGCGTCCTTCTCGCAGAAGATGCGCGGGAATTGCAGCATCCGGTACAGCGCCGAATAGAAGGTGCGGACCTTTTCAGGGTCGGGATCGGTCACGCGGATGCGCGACAATTCCTTTTCCCATGCGGCCTTCGCCTTGGCCTGCGTGGTGTCGAAGCTGTCGTTCCCGATCTCGGTGCGCAGGTTGCGCAGCGCCTGCTCGGGGCTGATGAACGACGAGGCGACGCGGACATGAACCTTGTCGCCCTTCTTGGTCTTGAAGCTCAGCACTGCGCCGACGTGGTCGCCCTCGCGCGCCAGTTCGTTCGTCGGCTGGTTGTCGCCCGCCCAGGTGCGTGCGACCTCGAAATCGCGGTCGAACTCGGCGACGAAATAGCTGTGGAAATTGTCGGGCACACCGCCGCGATTGTTGCGGACATAGCCGGTGACCCGGCGGTTCTGCGCATCGACCTTGACCATCGACCCGCCTGCGAGACCGTCGAGCAGGATGTGCGCGGCGTCGCTCTCGGGAAAGGTGAAGCGGAACTGCGCGGCGCGCGTGGTGGGGGTAACCTCCGCGGTCACGTCATAGTCGGCGAGATAGACCTTGTAGGAGTAGGGACGCGCCACCTCGGCCTTGTGGCTGAACCAGCTGCCGCGCTCCTGCTGCTTGACCTTGACCGGTCCGGTTTCCGCCATCAGCGCGAAGGCGGCATAGTCGTTCATCCACGGGCTCGGCTGGTGGGTCTGCTTGATGCCGCTGATCTTCTCGCCGTCATAGGTATAGCCCCAGCCATTCCCCGGCTCGCCCGTCACCGGGGTCCAGCTGTTCATGCCGAACGGCACCGCGACCGCGGGATAGGTGTTGCCGTAGGAGAGGCGAAAGCTTGAATCGGTACCCATCAGCGGATTGACCAGATCGGCGAGGGCAACCTGCCCGCTTCCTTGCGAGGACTGTGCGAGCGCTGCCGGCGTGCCCAGGCTGGTCAGCACGAGCGCGTTCGCGGCCGCGGCCAGCGCCGCTTTCCGGATTGTCTTCACTTCGCCCTTCCCCCCTTTTCCGGACGCGCCGGCAGCGGGCGCGCTTCAACGCCCTTATTGGTCATTCTCACCGGCGCGATCGTCCCGTCGGCGTTGAAGATCATGCGGTCGATCGCAAGCTGGCGCCGCTCGCCACGCGTCTCGCCAAGTGGTCGGCGGTGATAGGCGATATACCAGTCGTCGGTGCCCGGCACATTGACCACCGAATGATGCCCTGCCCCGCGCGCGATCTTGAAATCCTGCTGAAGAACCTTGCCCATCGGCTTGAACGGGCCGGTCGGGGACGATCCCATCGCATAGGCGACCGAATAATCGGGGCCGGTCCAGCCGCCCTCCGACCACATCAGATAATAGACGCCCTTGCGCTTCAGCATGAAAGCGCCCTCGACATAGCCCTTCGGCGTGATTTCCTTGAACCTGCTACCGTCCGGAAAGGGCTGAAGCGAGGTCAGGTCGTCGCCGAGGCGCACGACGTTGCAATGGCCCCAGCCGCCATAAAAGAGGTAATGCTGCCCATCGTCGTCGCGGAAGACGAACTGGTCGATCGGCTGCGCGCCGTTGTGGAACGCACTGATCAGCGGCTTGCCGATCGCATCCTTGAACGGCCCGTCCGGGCGGTCGCTGATCGCGACCCCGATGCCGCCGAGCTGATCGTCCGACTGGATGTCGTTGGCGCCGAAGAAGAGATAATATTTGCCGTCCTTCTCGATCGCCGACGGCGCCCAAACGGCATAGGCGGCCCAGGCGACATTCGCGACATCGAGCACATGGTCGTGCCTGGTCCAGTGGATGAGGTCAGGCGACGAGAAGGCGTTGAAGAAGGTCTGGAAATGATAGGAAGGCCGCACCGCCTTCCGGTTCCGCAATTCCTTCTGCTTCTCGCTGAAATGCGGCGAGACATCGGGCGTTTCGGCATGGTCCGAATAGGTCGGATAGATCCAGTAGCGATCGCCGAAGACACGGATTTCCGGGTCGGCATACCAGCCAGGAACGATCGGGTTCTGCGCGCAAGCCGTGCCGCTCGCCAATAGCGCCACGCCAAAAGCCAGTGATTTCAGACCGAACCGCACGCTACGCCGCTCCCCTTGTTCCCCATCACGCGGACATCTTGCCGCATCGAAATTTGCATCCCTTCCCCGGTGAAAGGGGTGGGTGGCTCCTTTCGGAGCCACCCGGGGGGAGAGCCAGGGGCATGTGCCCCATCAGAATTTGTAGGACAGTCCCACATAAGCACGTCGCCCGAAATAGTTGCTCCGGACGAAGCGGGCGTCGGTGTCGTTGCCGAGATGCTGGCGCTCAACCTCCCTGGTCAGGTTGATGACCGAGGCGGACAGCATCAGGCCGTCCATCAGTTCGTAGGACGCATTGAGGTCGATCTGCTGATAGGGCGCATCATAGATGTTCAGCCCCGAAGAGAGCCCCTGCACCCGCTCCCCGCGGCGGTTGTAGGATGCGCGCAGCAGCAGCTTGTCATTCTCGTAGAACACCGACGCGTTGATCTGGGTCTTGGCGCTGCCGACCAGCGGGGACTCGCCGACCACTTGACCATCGAGCGTGATCTGGGCGACCGAGGTGTCGTTATAGGTGAAGTTCACCTGCGCACCCAGGCCGAACGACAGCGTGTGCTGGGCATAGAGCTCGATGCCCTGCGACACCGCATTCGATCCGTTCGCGTTCGTCGAATAGGGCTGGATCAGCACTTGCTCGCCGGCCACTTCGCGAGTCACGTCGAGCACCAGCGGCACGATGAAGTCGGATACATCCTTGCGGAACAGCGTCGCGCCGATCACCGAACCGCGCTGGAAATACCATTCGATACCGACGTCGTATTGCCACGCGGAGAACGGTTTCAATTCGGCATTGCCGCCTTCGCCCGACCAGCCTTCGAACTCGCCGAACTGACCCCGGTCAAAGGCCCATGCCGCCGAACGATAGGTGAGCGAGCGCTGTCTCCCGAGTTCGTGGATCGCAGGGCGAGCGATCACCTTCGCGACCGCACCACGCACCAGCAGATTGCTGGTGATCTCATAGGAAACGTTCAGGCTCGGAAGCCAGTCGGTATAGCTCTTGGACTGGTCGACGGGGGTGTTGACGAGCCTGCGGCGCTGCTCGAGCGGGATGATCAGGCAATTGCCGTCCGGCCCGAGCGGCTTGTTGGGGTCGAAGTCTCCCCCCGGACCGTCGACGCAATAGTCGTCGAGATACTCCAGCCGGTCCGTGCTGACGCCTGATTGCTTGGTATTGGCGACCCGCAAGCCGATATTGCCGCGGAAACCACCGCTTTCGAAATTCGCCTGCACATAGCCGGCCCAGACGCGCTCAGTCAGACTGTACACGTTCTCCTCTTCGAGCACGCGTACCGACGGGCCGTAGGTCGAGTTTATATGGGCGAGATACCGCTCGAAATCGATGCCCGGGAAGGAGCTCGCACCGAACCCTCGGGTAATGTTGCCGATCGGGTTGTCATAGAAATATTCCGGACGCGCAATCGCCCCCTCGGGCGTATCCTGATAGCGCAGCTCGGTTGCCGGATCGGCATACCATTCGTTGCGGCCGCGTTCGCGGTGGACGTCCAATTCGCGCCACTTGGCGCCGACCTGGATCGACTTCAGGAAGCCGTCGAAGCGCCGGATCAGGTCGAGCTGCGCGTAACGCTGTTCCATCTCGCTGTTGGTGAAGCCCGAGCCGGTCGACCCGATGTCGATCTGCGCGATGCCGTTCTTCAGATTCTCCTGCAGTTCGGGCGAGAACTCCATGTTGAGATCGCCGCCGGTGAAGTCCCAGGCGCTGAGGAAATTGCCGTTCCGCTCGGCACCGGTGGTGGTCAGCCGCGGCTTCGCCGCAACGTTGAACCGCATCGACGGGCCGCCAGTCGCCCGTGTCTTGCCAAACTTCGCGACCGCGTCGAAGCGGTCGCCTTCATATTTGACCTCGGTCTCGAACGTGTTGGAGACCTGCTTTTCACGGCTGTAGCTGCCGGCAAGCTGGGGCGTTTCCATGGTACATGGCGGGGTATTGGCGAGGCATTCGGTTCCCGCCGCCGGGACCTCGAACCGCGCCGACTGGAAAATGGTGCCGCTGGGATCGAAGGTCGGCCCGGTGAAGAAATTCCCATAACCCCATTCGGGAATCTTCAGCACGTTGCTGGTGAAATTGCTGCTATACTCGAACCGGAAATAATTGGAGGTCACAGTCACGTTCTCGAACGGCTTGACCTGCACCGTCGCCTGGATGCCCCAGCGCTCGCGCTCCTGATTGAACACTTCCGTGTTCACCGATTGCGGCGCCCAATATCCCGTATAATGCGTCCCGTCGCGGGCGGTGACTCCCTCGCCCGGCCAATAGGAGATGGCGTCGTCATTGGCGTAGGGATTGCCGTTGATGTCGGTCGCGGGCGTCAGGACGTTGCCGTCCGCGTCGCGGTCGCTCCACCAGCGCCAGGTTTCGGTCGTGCCGCGTAGCTCGCGGTTGGAACGCTTCTGATAAACGCCGCCGACCAGAATGCCGAAAGTCTCGGCCTCGTTCTTCCAGGAGACTTGCCCGGAGAGTTGCGGTTCGAACTTCTCGGTGGTGTCCGAATAGGTGCCTTCGACCGAGGCGAAGCCCGACCAGGCCGGCAAATCGAGCGGCCGCCGGGTGTTGAGGATGATCGTGCCGCCGACGCCGCCTTCCTCGAGCCGCGCCTCGGGCGACTTGTAAACCTCGGTGCTGGCGATGAAGTCGGACGGCAGCAGCACATAGTTGAACGATCGCTGCGGATCGCCGCTATCCGCGCCCGCAAGGAAGTTGCCGTTGAGCAACGTCAGCGTGAGCCCTTCCTGCAGGCCGCGAATGCTCACGCGGCTGCCCTCGCCGCCATCGCGCGAGATGATCACACCCGGCACACGCTGCAGCGCGTCGGCGACGTTCTTGTCAGGGAACTTGCCGATATCCTCGGCGGTGATGACATCGACGAACGCGTTTGCTTCGCGCTTCTGCTCGAGGCTCGCCTCGATCGACCGGCGATAGCCGGTGACGACGATTGCTTCGTCATCCTGCGCGGCATCGCCCGCCTGAGGTTGCGCGCCGGCAGGTGGCGGCTGGTCCTGAGCGTATGCGGGGACGACGGATAGGCCGACCACGACGCCCGCGGTCAGCATCAGGTCGCGCACCAGCCGCTCGCGGCCGCGCACCTCTGGCGAACGGATTTGCCCTGCCTTCATGTGATCACTCTCCCTGTTGGAGGGGCTCTTTGCCCCGCTCATTATCCGGCTCCGCAGGAACCGGGCTCCGACCCTGTCCAGTCCACGCAGCTTCAATTCAGAATATAAAAAACAATTTGTCAAATAAATCTTTCCGGCATGCGGGGAGGTGCGATGAGACGAGCCTAAATCGCTATGAAATTGCGGTTTCTGGAGGATCGGAATGGTTTCGGGCGAGAGCCGCAATCACCCTTCTCGCGACGGCCCGTGTGCCGGCGAGCTTTGGAAACGGTGGCGCGTTCCGCCTGCGGCGAGTCAGTCCCGCGTTTCGACTCGCCAGAGCGGAGCGGCGATGTTCGACAGGCTCTCTGGAGGCGCTTTCGGCACCGCCCGATCATAGGTCAAAAGGCCGTTGATCTCGTCTTCGACATCGGTGGTCTGGGTATAGACCGATGCGCTGAGCCCGGCCTCCCTGGCCTGCCGGATTACCTCTTCCATCTTGCGCCGGTACCGCGCGAGATAGTCGTTCTCGTCCCGTGCGACCTGATAGCTCCAATTGCCCTTGCCCGGCCGCCAGATATGCCCTGCGACCGGAAAGCCGACGCCGCCATATTCGCCGAGCACGATTGCGCGGTTCGCTTGAAGCGGCGGCGTCTTCGGCACGTCTTCATAGGTGTGGATGTCGAGCACATCGGATACATCGGGCGCGACGTCGAGCCAGCCCGAATTGGCGTTCACCAGCCGCGTCGGATCGAGGCCCTTCACGAAACGCGACAGGGTGGCCGAGTCATACTGGCCCCACCCCTCGTTGTTGACGACCCACATCACGATCGACGGGAAGGCGCGAAGCTCGCCGATCATCTCGGACAATTGCTTCTGCTGTTCGGCCATCGTCTCCGACGAAAAGACCGCCTGATACCGGCTCGTGCCGGCGAGATACTGATCCTCGCCGCCGCCCGACGGCATGTCCTGCCAGATCAGCATGCCCAGACGGTCGGCGTCGTAATAATAGCGCGCCGGCTCGACCTTGATGTGCTTGCGCAGCATGTTGAAGCCCGCCTTCTTGAGGAAGACGATGTCGCTCTTCATCGCCGCTTCCGACGGCGGGGTGTAGAGCCCGTCGGGCCACCAGCCCTGGTCGAGCGTGCCGTTCTGGAAAACGGGCTTGTTGTTGAGCAGGATCACCGGCTGCCCCTGCACCGGGCCTGCTCCGATCGAGATCTTGCGCATCGCGAAATAGGCGGCGACGCTGTCGCGCGGCGCGCCGCTGATCTGCGCGCCCGCATAGGCCTGCCGTTCATGGCCGGTGAAGCGCGAATCATAGGCCTTGCGATCGCGCTCCTTCTCGCCGGCATAGGGATCGCGCACCGTCACCAATTCGGCCTTGAGATCGTAGAGATACGGATCGTCGGGCGACCACAGGCGCGCGCCGGGGACGACGAGCGTCGCCCGCCGGTTGGCGCGGATGATCGTCGAGGCGATGGTCTTGCCGCCCGCGCTCGCGGTCAGCCGGACCGCATCGGTGTCGTTCGCCCAGCCGCTCAGCGCGACCGCCACGTCGACGGTACCGCGGTCGATATCGGGGATCGCGCGGACCTCGGCGATATGGAGCTTGGGCACTGGCTCGAGCCATACCGTCTGCCAGATGCCGCTGACCGCGGTGTACCAGATGCCCGAGGGGTCGAGGATTTGCTTGCCGCGCGGTTGCGTGCCGGCGCTGGTCGGATCGGTCACTTCGACGACAAGCTCGTTCGCGTCGGGCTTCAGATAGGGCGTGATGTCGAACCCGAAGGCGTCGAACCCGCCCCGGTGCGAGCCGACGAGCGACCCGTTGACGCGCACCGTCGCCTCGTAATCGACCGCGCCGAAATTGAGCATGACGTGCTCGCCGCGCCAATCGGCGGGAACGGTGAAGCTGCGGCGATACCAGATGCGGTCGTCGGGCGTAACCTTGCGCGCGACGCGTGAGAGCTTCGACTCCACAGGGAACGGCACGAGGATCTCCCCGTCCATCGCCGCCGGCCGCTCGGCCGCCTTGGGCGCGATGGCATAATCCCACAGGCCGTTGAGATTGATCCAGCGCTCGCGCACCATTTGCGGGCGCGGATAGAGGCGCCAGGCATTCTCAGGCGTCACCTCCCTGCCCCAGCGTGTCATCAGGTCGCTGGTATAGACGGCGTCACGCGGTTGGGCCTGAGCCTGAGCCCCCATCGGCGTGAGGGCCAAAAATGACGTCATGATCATCAGGCTACGCACGGATCTTCTCCTGTTCCGGTCGGCTCATATGGTGGAGCCCAGGACCCGCCTGAGGGGGAGGGGTACGGGTCCTGGGCTCCTGCCCCGCGCAATGGCGGGGCCGGGGTATTGCACCGGTCAGCGTCCCGGCGACATCGACGGCGGCGCGGCGGCGGGCGCGGCACCCCATTGCTTGTTCGGTCTGGGTCCCATGGTGAAGATGAAGGTCGCGCCGCCCTTCACATCGTCATGGCGAAACCATGGCTTGTTCCACGGCCTGCCATTCAGCGTCGCCGACTGGATGTAGACATTCGCGGCCGAATTGTTGCGCGCGACGATGCGCAGCATCTTGCCGTTGCCCATCTCGAGGCTGGCATCGTCGAACAGGGGGCTGCCGATGATGTAATCCTGGCTCGACGGATCGACCGGGTAGAAGCCGAGCGCGCTCAGCGCATACCAGGACGAGGTCGCGCCCTGATCGTCCATCCCAGGATAGCCATAGCCCGCGGCATCGCTGGCATAGGTCCTTTCGAGGATCTGCCGCACCAGCGCCTGGGTTTTCCAAGGCTGGCCGCTCCAGTTGTAATAATAGGGCGCCTGCTGGTCGGGCTGGTTGCCATGGACATATTGCCCGATCACGCCGGTGCAGTCGCGGCAGATGCCCTTGGGATTATATGGCTTGGTGAAGAATTCATCGAGCTTGGCGTTGAACGCGTCGCGCCCGCCGAGCAGACCGATCAGCCCCTGCACATCGTGCGGCACCAGCCACAGCGTCGACCAGCCCGACGCCTCCTTCATCATGAAGTTGTAATAAGGCTCCTGCGGATCGAACGGCGCGATCCACTTGCCGTCGGCGGTGCGCCCGCGGATGAAGCCGATCGATTTGTCGAAGACGTTGGCATAGTTGCTCGCGCGCTTCAGGAACATCCGATAGTCGGCATCCTTGCCGAGCTTCTTCGCGTAGACCGCGAGCGCATAATCGTCCCACGCATATTCGAGCGTCTTGTCCGCACCCGCCTTGCCGCCGGCATAGGGCGGGCTGGGGTTGTGATCGGGCACGATGTCCGAGATCCACCCTTGCTGCATATATTCGGCGAGATAGCCGCGCGGCCCCTTGGGGTCGGTCGCGTTCTTGCGCAGATATTCATAGGCTGCGGCGTAATCGAACTCGATGCCGCGCTGCCACGCGCCGAGGAACAGGAACACCGCATTGTCGCCGTGGAACGAGGTGTTCATGAAGCCCTTCTCGCGCGCCATCGCGAGTTCGGACGCCATGATGTTCTTGACCGCCTCGGACTCCATCAGTTCGAGCAGCACGATCTGGTTGCGCCCGGTATCCCAGAAGGGAACCGGACCGTAGCGGTCGTGCGTCGCGACCTGGACCCTGCCGCCCAAGTCGGCGAATTTCTCGCCCTTCGCCGCGATCAGCCGCGGTGAGGCGAAGGACTGGAACAAGGTCGAGTAGAAGAGCTTGCGCTGTTTTTCGGTGCCGCCCGACACGCGGACGCGATTGAGGAGCTGCGCCCAGGTATCGCGCGCCGCGGCATGGACCCCATCAAAATTCCAGCCCGGAATTTCCGCGGCGAGCCGCTGCGCCGCCTGCTCGTAGCTGGTGCCGTGCGCGATCTTCACCAGCACCTGCTCGCCGGCATTTGTCCTGAAGGTTACGTAGCCGCCGGCGTAGCTGCCCGTCATGTCGCGCCCGCCGGGCTTCACGTCGCTGTTGCCGATGCCCCAGCCGATATTGTCGCCTGGCGCCTTGCGAAAGGTGCCGAGCGCGGCGAAGGGCTTGGAGAATTCGGCGACGAAATAGGCACCGTCGGTGCTGTCCTTGTCGTTCGACAGGCCACGCACGATGCGGTCGCCGACGACCTCGATCGTCCCGCCGTGGCGCGGCAGGTTGACGATGACGTTCGATCGTTCGCTCTTGGGAAAGGTGAAGCGCATCACGCTCGCCCAGCGCGTCGCGGTCAGCTCGACCTGGGTGCGGAAGGTATCGAGATAGACCGAGTAATAGCCCGGCGATGCCTTCTCGCGCGACTTGTCGTAATAGGACTGGCTGTAGGCAGGCGGCGGCGACCAGTCGCCCACCACGGGCATGATGATCGGTTTCGCGCCGCCGCCATAGGTCGATCCGCCGCCGCCGGTGAAGCCGATCATCGTCGGGTTGGTGTAATAATAGGGAACGGGGACGCCGTTGGGGTAGAGCAGCTCGATATTGTTGTTGACCGGCGCCGCCTCGACCGCGCCATGCGGCAGCCGCGCGCCGGGCGAGGTCTGCCCCGAATAGACCGGCTCCCCCGGCGGCGGGGCATTGCCGATCACCGCCGGATCGTCGAGCGGCGCGGTGCCGACGAGCGGGTCGGCGAGATCGACCGGCGACTGGCGCGCGGTGGGCGCTTGTTGCGCGGTCGCGGAGGAAGCAGCCAGGATCGTCGCGGACGACACCATCGCGATGCCAACCGTGCGAAAGCGATGTTGCAAATGTGTCCTTTTCATCGCGCCCCTTCTCGAAAACGGGTTTCGTTGCGTGTGCTTCAGTGCGGAGAAACGTCCGGCGCCCCCGCCCCTGCCACCCGCGCCGCACGCCAGCCGAACAGTGCGATGACGAGGTAGCAGGCCACCGGCACCAGAAAGGCGAGGAAACGGCTGCCGCTGGCGTCGGCGACGTACGCAAACAGCAGCGGAACGAACGCCCCGCCGACGATCGCCATGCACAGCAGCCCCGATGTCGCCGATGCCGGTGCGGTCGAGCGCTCGATCGTCAGCGAGAAGATCACCGGGAACATGATCGAATTGAACAGCCCGACCGAGATCGCGAGCACCCCCGCCGCCGGCCCGCTGATCTGGCTCACGGTCAGGCACAGCAGCGCCGCGGCGATGGCGGCCGCCGCGAGCAGCGGCCCCGCGGGCAGCCGGTAGAGCAGGCCCGACCCCACGAACCGGCCGATCATCGCGCCCAGCCAGTAGAGGCTGACAAGGCTGCCCGCCTCCACCGCGCTGATCGCGAACACGTCGGGCTGCTCGAGGAAGTTCACCATCGCGCTGCCGATCGCGACTTCGGCGCCGACATAGAGGAAGATCGACAGCGCCCCCGCGAGCGCCCAGGGCGAGGCGAAGGCGCTGGCGACGCCGGCGCTCTTTTCGGGCGGCGGCGCGGCGGCCGTGATCTCGTGGCGGACGCGATAGAGGAACATCGCGAGCACGCCGATCACCACCGCGATGAAGACATAGGCGACGTCGATCCGGCCGAGCGAATAGGCGATCTTCGCCTCGGTCACCGGCCCTGCTTCGAACAATCCGCCCTGCAGCAGCGTCCGCGCGGCCAGATACGGCGCGACGACCGTGCCGAGCGAGTTGAACGCCTGGCTCAGTACCAGCCGGAAATGCGACCGCTCGGGGCGCCCGAGCGACGCCGACAGCGGATTGGCCGCGACCTGCAGCAAAGTGATGCCCGATGCGATCACGAACAGGCCGACCAGCACCATCGGATAGGCGCGCACCACGGTCGCGAGCGGCATGATCAGGCAGCCGACGATCATCGTCGCCAGCGCGAGGATGATCGAATTGGCCGCGCCCACCCGCCCCATGATCGCCGCTGCCGGCAGCGAGACGACACCATAGGCCATGAAGAAGGCGAACTGGGTCAGGAAGCTTTCGGTATCGCTGAGCGCAAAGATCGCCTTCACCGCGGGGATCAGAATGTCGTTGACCGCGGTCACCGCGCCCCAGACGAAGAACAGCATCGTGACGTAGGCGAACGTCCAGGCAGTGCCCGATCGGCTATCGGTCATTCGATTGTCCTTCCAGGGGGTAGGCAAGCAGCAGGTCCGCATCGGCATCGGCGGCGATCTGCGCGGTACCGGTCAGCGCGAGGCATTCGCCTGCCTTGAAGGCGACGCCATCGGCCAGCCCCTCGCCCGCGACCGGGATCAGCCACGCGGTACCGTCAGCGGGGACCGCAATCGTCCAATCGCCGCCGGGAAACCGCTCGAGCGCGAACTTCGGCCCGTCGACAAGGATCGCGCTGCCGTCATCGACGCGGGCGGGCGACCGGTAGGGCGTGTAGGGCCGCGCATCAGCAACGGCGACGCCATCGTCGAGATGCAGCTCGCGCGGGCGCCCATAGTCATAGAGCCGGTAGGTCGTCTCGCTATTCTGCTGCACCTCGATCAGTGTCAGCCCAGCGCCGAGCGCATGCACCGTGCCCGAGGGGACGTAGAAGAAGTCGCCCGCCTTGACCGGCTTCCAGTCGAGCAACTGTTCGATGCTGCCGTCGAGCGCCGCTGCGCGCAGCGCCGTCTTGTCGACCGGCGTCTTGGTACCGAGCGCGATCGTCGCGCCGGGTCCGGCATCGAGGATCAGCCAGCATTCATCCTTGCCGCGCGGCAGGCCGCGGACGTGCGCGTGTTCGTCATTGGGATGCACCTGCACCGACAGCTTTTCGCTGGTGAACAGATATTTGATGAGGAGGTCGGGCGCCGTGTCGCCGGGCGCCTGAAACCAGATCTCGCCGACCGGCTCGCCATCCGCCGCCGAATCGCCGAACGGGGCCCGCAATTGCCGCCGCCCCCACGGTTTTTCGACGCGATGGGTCGCAAGCAATGTCGCTGGCACCAGCCCCTCCTTACGCTTCCCGCCCGCCATTGCGGGTCAGGCGATGCCGGAAGCACCCGCGCAGCGCGATGCACCCGATGTTTGCAGCCTGCCTCGCCCGCACCGTCGGCGTCAAGATAATAACTAAAATTAATTTATTTGATCGAAATCGCGTTTGTGGCATGCCCCGTGGAAGACGAGGACGGGCACCGATGCTCGATCCCGCGGGAGAGGTAGGATGACAGGCACGCCCGAGCGCGCAGCTTCTTCTGGCGCCGAGGCGCGCGGCAGCGCACGCCGCGGCGTCCTCGCCGCCGCGATCGGAACGGCGGCACTTGCCGGCTTGTTGTTCGGTTTCGACACCGCGGTCATCGCCGGCGTGACCGGCGACCTGACCGCCCTGTTCGCGCTCACGCCCGAAACCCTCGGTATCACCGTCTCGGCGGCGTTGTGGGGTACGCTGGCCGGCGCGCTGTTCGCAGGCAAGCCAGGCGACGCGTTCGGCAGCCGCGACAGCCTGCGCGTGCTCGCCATCCTCTATTTCGTCTCGGGCCTCGGCTGCGCACTGGCGCCGAGCTGGCCTTCGTTCCTCCTCTTCCGGTTCATTTGCGGGCTCGCGATCGGCGGCTCCTCGGTCCTTGCGCCAGTCTATATCGCCGAGATCGCGCCGCCGCAGCATCGCGGATTCCTCGTCGGCCTGTTCCAGCTGATGATCGTCACCGGCATCCTCGCCGCCTATCTCAGCAACGCGGCGATCGCCGGGCTTATTGACGGCGAGACCGCCTGGCGATGGAAGCTCGGCGTCACCGCCGCCCCTGCCCTGCTGTTCTTCGGGCTGCTGTTCGCGATCCCCAACAGCCCAAGGTGGCTTGTGACCAAAGGCCGCCGCGGCGAAGCGAGCGAGGCGCTCGCCCGGATCGGCGAGTCCCCCGCGGCCGAGCTCCACCACATCGAGCAGGCACTCGAGCGCGATCCGCCTGGCGAGAAACTGTCGTGGCGCCGCCATCGCCGGCCGATCCTGCTCGCGATCCTTGTCGCGATGTTCAACCAGCTCGCCGGGATCAACGCAGTCCTTTATTATCTGAACGACATTTTCGCGCGCGCCGGTTCGCTGTCGCCCGATCGCCAGGCGGTGTTGATCGGTGCCGCCAATCTGGTCTTCACGCTCGTGGGCATGGCGCTGATCGACCGGCTGGGGCGCAAGACGCTGCTTCTGATCGGTGCCGCCGGCATGACTCTGTGCCTCGCCCTCGCGGCGGGCGTGCTGTTCGGCGCGGTCGATGCGCGCCTGATGCTGCCGGCGCTGATCGGCTTCATCGCCTTCTTCGCCACCAGCCAGGGCGCAGTCATCTGGGTCTATATTTCGGAGATCTTCCCGACGCCGGTCCGCGCGCGGGGCAGCGCGCTCGGCGCCGGCACGCACTGGCTGATGAACGCGCTGGTCGCAGGGATCTTCCCGATCATGGTGGCATGGTCGCCCGGAGCGCCCTTCGTCATCTTCGCCGGGGCAATGGTTCTGCAGTTCATCGTGGTGGCGGCGGTCTTCCCCGAAACGCGGGGCGTCGACCTCGACGAGATGGATCGCCAGATCAAGGAGCGCTAGGCGCGCCTAGCGCCCCGCCTGCATCAGGATCGATTCCGACGGCAGGACATGGTCGAGAAAGGGAATGATCGCCGCGCCGATCGCCGACGCATCGTCGGATGCGCCCGCACGTTGCACCGGCGCCACCACGGGAAGCTTGTGCCCCGCCATCCGTGCATTGAGCCGCTCGACGAGTCCGTCGACCAATTTGCCCGGCAGCCGCCCGCCAATCAGAATGGCGGCGGGGTTGATCAGGCAGTTCACCGCGATCAGCGGCTGAACGAGCGCATCGGTCGCATCGTCGAGCCATTGGAGGATCACCGCCTCCTGCCCGGCCGGGCCGTCGATCAGCGCTTCGGGCCGGTTCACCTCATACCCTTGCGCCTCCAGCCGCGCGTAGAGCGCCGATAGCGAAACCGTATCCTGCACATTCACGCCTTCGCCCCGTTCGGGATCGGGCATTGCCCAGATCTCCCCCGATCGGGAATTCGCGCCGCGAACATAGCTTCGATCGATGACCAGACCACCCCCCAGCCCCGCGCTGATCAGCAGGTAGAAGAAGCTGGGATGCGCGATGCCATTGCCAAGATGCACTTCACCGAGCGCTGCCGATGCGGCGTCATTGTCGGCATGAAGCGGCCAGGGGAGCACTTCGCGGAGCAACGCGCCAAGGTCGATATCGTCCCAGGCATCATATTCCTTCGGCCGGTGCGGCAGCGAAATGCGCCCGAGATCGTCAGGGAGCGCGACCCCGACACCGAGGATGCGGTCCCGGTCGATCCCGCCTTCATCGAGCAGTCCGGGCAGCATCTCTCGCACATAATCGACGACCGTTTCCGGCAGCGCGAAGGCGATCTCGCGCGTATGGCGGCTGCGGATCTTCCCCGCGAGATCGAGCGTCACCAGCGTGATGTGATCGCGGTCGATGTTGAGCCCGATCGCGAAGGCGCCATCCGGATCGATGACGATCCGCATCGCCGGCTGGCCCCGCTTGCCTTGCAGCCGCCCGGCCGGCTTGACGAGGCCCAGATCGATCAGCCGCTTCGTGATGTTGACGATCGTCGGCGGCGTTAACCCGGTTACGCGCGCCAGATCGCTTCGCGTCGTCTCGTCGGTCAGGCGAATGGCCTGGAGTACGATCCGCTGGTTATAGTCACCCGCCCGTTCGAGATTCGTACCCGAAAGACTGAGGGTCAGCCGGGCATCTCGCGCCTCGATTCCACCCTTTGTCGTCTGCCGCTGATCAAAAGCTGGAAGATTGGGCGGCATCGGTGGATGTTCTCCGAGTTGTCCATATGCCCGAGGACTGTGAACGGACTGAAGCCCATAAAGATGAGCGCTTTAATAAAGCGATTTTCGATAAAGCGGAGTGGAGTCTTCGAGTCAATGGCGAGCGGCGTGAGCGACGGTCTTCACGCGGCACATGACGCTTGGCGTCGCTGATCGGCCGCCTTAGATTGATGCTCGCAGGGACGGCCCACAAGCGCTTGGTCCGGAAGCCCCGGCAAAAAATCCTAAACACTTCGCCGATTCCCCCGATCTCTAGCTCAGACGGCTGGTTGCAGCCTGACGACATGGGGGATCTCCAATGGTTGCGATTTTCACCGGAGCAGGCACGGGCTTCGAGCGTGGATCGGGGAGCGTGCTCGGCGCGGCCGGGCTGCTCGGCGCGGCGGCGCAGGGGCGCGGCGGCGACAACATCTTCCTCAACGCGGCCAACGGCAATCTGATGATCAGCCGCCAGGACGAGTTTCTGGCCGGCCGCGGCCCCGATGTCGGGATCAACCGCGTCTACAACAGTCTCGGCAACATGTCGGACGACAATGGCGACAACTGGCGCCAGAGCATGGATCGCGCGATCAACCCGCACGGGCCGGTCAACGACTGGGGCGGCACGGTCGTCCGTCGCGGCGGGGATGGGTCGGAGGTCACCTATAGCTGGAACGGCTCGGCCTATGTCGCGACCGACGGCGCGGGTGGCTACGACACGATCACGTTCGATGGCTCGACGTGGCTGTGGCGGGACGGCGACAGCCGCGTCACCGAGACCTATGAGTTCGCGCCGTTCGGCAGCTGGCGCCGCATCCTCGGGCAGACCGACACCAGCGGCAACAGCCTGACCTTCACCTATAGCGGCGCGAATCTGACGCGGGTGACCACCGCGAACGGGGAATATACCGACTATGGCTGGTCGGGCAGCAACATCACCCAGATCGCCACCGGCTATGTCGACGGCGGCGTGGCGAAGACCCTCACCCGCACGCGCTACGGCTATGACGGCTACAACCGGCTGACCAGCGTCACGGTGGACGAGTCCCCGAACGACAACGACATCGCCGACGGCAACAGCTATGTCACCAGCTACACCTATCACGGCGCGTCGAAGCTGGTGGCGACGATCACGCAGAGCGACGGGTCGAGCATCGCGTTCACCTATGACGGGTCGAACCGCGTCACCTCGATCGCCCAGACCGTGGTCGATGGCGTCACGCGCACCACCACGATCGCCTATGGCTCGGGCATCACGACGGTCACCGATCCGCAGAACCAGACGGTCACGCTGCACTATGACGCCAACGGCCAGTTGATCCGCGTCACCGCGCCGCCGGCGAACGCTGGAGCGCCCGCGCAGACGGTCGAGTTCGGCTACAACGCCAATGGCGATCTGATCCGCACCACCGATGCCGGCGGCAAGACCACCAGCTACACCTATGACGCATCCGGCAACATGCTCACCCGCAGCGATGCGGTCAGCGTGGCGATCCAGAGCGGCACCAACGGCACCGCGACGCTCCAGCCCGACGGCAGCTACCGCATCACCAAGACCGGCGGCAACTACGGCTCTTACGACGCGCAGGTGCAATCCTCACAGGGCATCTCGGGCGACTTCGTGTTCCGGATCCGGCCGCTGCAGGCCAACCAGTATCTGATGGCGGGGGTATCGCAGAACCCCAACGCCTCGACTCACTACAACAACCTCGATTTTGCGATTGAGGCGGCCAGCAACGGCCAGATCTATTATTGGGAAAATGGCAGCGGCGGGGCACTGACCAGCTATGCGCCGGGCGATAACCTATGGATGGTGCGCACTGGCAGCACGATCAAATATTATAAAGGGGCGACGCTCGAGGCGGCTAAGGCAGCCGGCTCGCTTCGTTCGGTTTCCGGCGTGTCGGGCACCTTCTATGCCGATGCCGCCTTCTACCAGCCGGAGGCGATGGCCGATGTCTCGCTGACGCCGACCTCGCTTGCGGAATCGTTCAACGTCGTCACCAGCACCTATAACGACGCCAACCAGGTGCTGACCGAGACGCGCACCGGCTCGGACCGGGATTCCGCCGCCGCCAGCCACACGACGCGCTACGTCTATGACAGCAGCAACCGCCTCGTCTATGTGGTCAGCGCCGAGGGGCATGTCACCCGCAACTGGTATGACGGCAGCGGGCAGCTCTATTGGACCAACAACTTCCCCGATCATCTTTACGATGTCAGCGGGCTGTCGCCGGCCACCGACATCTCGCAGGCGACCCTGGACAATTGGAGCGCCACGCGCGGCGACACCTCAAGCGCCCAGATCAGCTACATGACCTTCGATAACCGCGGGAATCTGACCGCGCTCCGGCAGGCAACGCAGAATCTCCGCTATGATTCGATGGGCTATGCGGAGGGCTACCACGACGAATATTTCACCTATGATCAGGCCGGACAGCTGCTGAGCCGTCGCACGGGTTCGCAGAACAGCGAATTTGTCGCCTATGACGGCCTCGGGCGCGTCACCTCCTCGACCGACATCAACGGCGGCACGACCAGCATCCTCTTCTATGACGAGCTCAGGCAGACCACCGTCGTCACGCTGGCCAACGGGCTCGTGCAGACCTCGACCTACAACAAGGCGGGCGAGCTCATCAGCTTCCAGGAAGGCGGCTCCTACACCATCGGCGGCACGGCGACCTATGCCTATGACCAGAATGGCCGCCTGCGCATCGCGACCGACGCCACCGGCGTCACACACTATTATCTCTACGATCAACTCGGACGGAAGACCGCCGAGGTCAACGAATTTGGCGATCTCATCGAGTATCGCTACGATTCGCGTAATCGCCTGGTCGCCACCGCGCGCTATGCCCTAACGCTTACCACGGCGCAGATCGCGCTGATCGGCGATACCAGTTCGACGATCGACGTGGCAGCCATCCGACCGGCCGACCACGGCTACGATATCTGGACCTGGCACGTCTACGATGCAGACGGCCGGGTGCTTCAGGCGATCGATGGCGATGGGTCAACCACCAGCTACGAATATGATGCCTCGGGCCAGTTGGTGCGGAGCACCGAATACTTCAACAAGCTGTCGGCCGGGCAGCTCGCGGCGTTCCGGGCTGCGTCGCCGACGACCGGCGTTCTTCCCGCGGCGGATCCGAAGGACGCCGTCTCGCGCATCTTCTACGACAAGGATGGGCGCACGCTCGGCACGCTCGATGGCGCGGGCTATCTGACGCGCATCGCCTATGATCGTGCGGGCCAAAAGGTGAAGGAGGTCGCCTATGCCAAGGCGACCGATCCCGCGCTGCGTGCGAATGGCACCTTCCAGCAGCTGAGGGAAAGCACCAACCCCAATCCCAACCCGGCCAATCGCGAGACCAACTATGTCTATGACGGCCAGGGCCTGCTGCGTTACGAGATCGACGGGCTCGGCTACGTCACCGAATATGGTTATGAATCCGACCTCGACTGGGGCTCGATCGGCCTGGTTCGCAAGGTAACTACCTACGCGGCGCCGCTCACCGCCTCGGTCTTTCGTTATGCAGATGTGAAGGCGGCAATCGCGTCAGCGGGCCTCGCCAGCAACGCCGCCAACCGCACGAGCTGGGCGGTCTACGACACCGCCGGGCGGGTCGCCTATGCGATCGACGCGGGCGGCGCGGTCACCGGCTACAGCTACGATAATCTCGGCCAGGTCACCAAGCAGATCCAGTATGCGACCACCCGCACGACCAGCTCGCTGCCGACCCAGGCCGACATGGACAGCTGGGCGGCCGCCAACCCGGCGCTTACCGACCGGGTCACGCGCTATTATTACGACGCGCGCGGCCAGCTTCGCTTCACGATCGATGCCGAAGGTTACATCACCCGTACCGACTATGACGCCGAAGGGCGGGTTGCGTTGCAAGCGCGCTATGACGCCGCGGTGTCGGCTACCGATAGCTGGGCGATCGCCGACGTATTCAACGCGCTCGGTACTTCCGCTTCGATCCGTCATTTCTACTACAGCTCCGCCGGCCAGCTTATCCAGGAGTATAACGGCGAGGGCGAGCGGAAAGACTACACCTACTGGGCGACCGGCAAGCTCGCCCAGGAGGTCATCGACTATGGTGGCGCGGACGAGGCGCGCGTCCTCCACGTGTATGACGCTGCGGGACGGGAGTCGCAGCGCTACGACGCCTATTTTTCGGCCGACCAAGTGCTCACTCAGTTCGCCTATGACGGCCTTGGCAACCTCACCTCGGTCACCGATCCCAACAACCGCACCACCACCTACACCCACGACAAGCTCGGCCGCGTCCTGACGCAGATCAATGCCGCATCGGGCACGGTCAGCTATCAGTATGACGCCTTCGGCAATGTCGTGCGCACCACCGACGAGCGCGGCAACTCAAGCTACAATTACTACGACAGCTATGGCCGCGTGATCGCTTCGCGCGATGCCGAGGATTATGTCACCGAGACCAGCTACACCGCGTTCGGCGAGATCGCCACGGTCACCCGGCGCTACAACAAGGCGAATAACACGGCCTCCGTCGATGTGCTGCCGACCTATGTCGCGGTCACGGCGGATGCCACCACCGCGTTCACTTATGACAAGCTCGGCCGCGTCACCAGCACTACCGATGCCGAGGAGAAGACCGAATACAGCGCATATGATGCGTTCGGGAACCTAGTGCGCCGTGAGAACAAGCTCGGCGGCGTGGTGCACTACAGCTACAGCCGGCGGGGAGAGCTGACGCATGAATATGTCGTCGCCCCGGTTTACGATAGCGCGGGCAACCAGACCGCATCGACCTTCTATCGCTACGTCAATTACTACGACGCGCGTGGCAATCTAACTTATCAGATCGAGGGTTATAACCTGCCCGAACAGCGCGACACCGCGTTCGCCTACGACAAGGCCGACCGGCTGATCTCCAAGTCGGGCGGGCAAGTGGAAACGGGCCTCTCCGGTGTGCCCGTGATCCCGGTCGAGACCTATGCCTATGACAATCGCGGCAACCTGATCGAGACCGTCGATCCGACCGGCGCACGCATGCTGTTCTATTATGACGATCTCGACCGCAAGGTGGCGCAGATCGACCCAACTGGGGCGGTGATCGCGTACACCTATGACGCCGCCGGCAACCTCACGCGCACCCGCGCCTATGACACGCAGGTCACGCTGCCGGTCGCGGCGGGCGGGGCCGTCGCCCTGCCCGGCGGCACGTGGCGCGAGACCAACTATGTCTACGACAACCTGCACCGCCTGACGTCGAGCTACGTGGAGGTGGGCGCGACCGGTCATTGGGACGGGTCGGTGTTCGTCACCCAGACCGGCGCGGCGTTCACCTATTACGAGTACAACGCGGCCGGGAACGTCATCAAGACGACCGATCCCAACGGCGCGACCGTCTTCTCCTATTACGACAAGCTCGGCCGCAAGACCGCGCAGGTCGACCAGGAAGGCTATCAGACGAGCTGGCTGCTCGATGCCGAAGGCAATGTGCTCCTCGAGCGGCGCTTCGTGACGCAGGCTGGAAGCGTCACGACGAGTGCGCCGCCATTCGCGATCGGCGCCACTGCAGTTGCGGGCGATCGCATCACCAGCTTCACCTATGACGAGCTTGGCCGCCGCCTCACCGAGACCCGTGCCGGGGTCGAAGCCTGGTCGATCGATCCCGCGACCGGCGTGCTCACCGCGGCCAATGGCAACGCCACCGTCACCTATACCTACAACGCGCTCGGCCAGGTCGAGACCAAGATCGAGGCCAATGGCGACACTACCACATACACCTATGACAATGCAGGACGGCTGACCAAGGAGCAGCGCGCGTCCTACATCGATCACACCGGCGCGCCCCCCGTCACCCCCGAGCTGCGCTATTACTACAACGGGCTCGACCAGCTCACTGCTACCCGGCAGATCGGCAAGGGCGGCGTAAACGGCGACCGCCTCACGTCCAGCACCTATGCCGATGGCAGGCTCACCTCCTCGACCGATGCCGCCGGGTCCACGCGCTATTACCACTACGACGCCGCCGGTCGACTTGTTGCCGAGCGCTACGCGCGCCTTCTGTCGAACGGCAGCTCGATCGCCGAGGCGGTGTTCTACGAATATGACGCCGCCGGCCGGGTAATCACCCAGACCCATGCCCGCCACGACGGCACCGGCTGGACCCACACCGAACCCTCGGGCCAGGCCTATGACGCCACGCGCCTGCGTTACAACGCCCATGGCGAGCTCACCGGCCGCGGCATCACCGCCGGACACACCACCGCCGCAGTCTATCAGGAGACCTATTTCTACGATTCAGACGGCCATCTGCGGCGCAGCAACGCCGGGGACGGCGTGGACAAATACTTCCTCTACGACAAGGCCGGCAACCAGACGCTGACGCTGGTCTCCGAAGGCACCGAAAACCTCACCGGCATCAACTTTACCGATCTGGTCGATTCGGTCGCCTACGGCATCGACACCAACATCCCGGGCATCGCCGCGACCTTCACCGTCTACGACAAGCGCGGCATGATCACACAGACCCGCGAACCCGGCCGCCAGCTCTCCGCCGGCGGCGCGGAGGTCACCATCACCCGTGCCCGCGCCTACAATGCGTTCGGCGAAGCGATCTCGGAGACCGACGCGCGCGGCTACACCACCACCTTCGCTTACAATAATATCGGCCGGCTGATCACCAAGACCTCGCCCCAGGTCAGCGTCACCGCCGAGAACGGCGCCGTCTCGACGGTCAACCCGATCGAACATTACCGCTACGACATCGCCGGCCGCCTGATCGGCACAGTCGACGCCAATGGCAACACGCGTGCCCAGGCGCTCCTCGCCGGCACCGGTCACGGCGGCACCGAGGCGCTGGTCACGCACGCGTTCAATGCCGACAGTGCGGACGGCGACGCGCTGCCGGACGATAACGGCGTCTTCAAGACCTTCTACGATGTGTTCGGCGACGCCCGCATCCTGCGCAACCAGCTCGGGCTGGACGAAACGCGCACCTACGACGCCATGGGCCGAGCGATCTACGTCACCCGCCGCGGCGGCGCGCTCACCGAGTCTTTCCTCTATGACGGTTTCGGCCAGCTCATTGCCCACGCCAACCCCCTTCAGGGCTGGGCGACGACCGACTATGACGCCCAAGGCCGCGTCGTTTCCTCCACCGCTTTCGGCGGCGAGACGACCATCACCAGCTATGTCTGGAACGACAGCCTTGCCACCACCGGCCTCGGCACCTTCGGCGGGTGGATCCAAACCACCAGCGTCGACGCGGATCGTGCCTCGGGCAGCGACTATATCTACGCCGCGGTCCAGCACACCGACATGTTCGGCCACACCATCGCGCGCACCGACAAGGGCGGCCAAGCCTATAGCTATCAGTTCGACCGCGCCGGGCGTGCTATCACTGAAACGAGCACGTGGGGACGCAACACTACCTACAGCTACTATAACACCGGCCAGATCCGTGAGATTGCCTCGGGCGACACGCCGGTGATGAACACCGACTGGTCGCGCAAGGTGGCGAGCTACGAATATGACGCGCTCGGCCAGCTGACGCGCGAGAAGTTGGTGAGCGAGGTCGCAGACTATCAGGAAGAAAGATATGTCTGGATTCGAGATCCCGGCACCTCGCCCGATACGCCCGATGGCGAAGGTCCAGGCTATTGGGATTGGGTGCCCGAAAGTTACAATGTCCAGACGCAGACATTGCAGGATGGACGCGCCGAATACGACTCGCTGGGCCGCATAACCCGCTATCGCGACGTGGCGTCCTATGGCGGCGCCGACAATGTCGACAAGAACTGGACTTACGACGCGGTCGGCAACGTCCGCTCGATCACCACCACATATCTGCCGATACTGGCCAACGGCGGGATCTCGGGCACCGCGACCACGCAAGCCTATTGGTATCGCTATGACAGCATGAACCGCCAGGTCACGACCAAGGGGACGTTCGTCGGCACCGCGGGATCCGGGACCATTCAGCGCGGCGGCACGGGCACCGACATCACCTATGGCGCCGCGGGCCAGCGGGCGACCGCGGAGACTGGTTGGAACGCGCAGGAGAGCTACGGCTACAACGCCACGGGCCAGCTGACCTCGGTGGTGATCAGTGGGGTGACCCGCGCGCAGACCAGCTATGACGCAGTGGGGCGGGTCTCCAGCTATGCGGAGTACAACGCCTCGGGCGTCGCGGTGCATAGCCGCCACGGCATCGTCTACGATCCGCGCGGGCTGGTGCTGGCGGAGAAGACGGCAACCCGGCAGGGATCGGACACGATCTACACCCACACCGTCAACTATTACAGCGCCACCGGCTCCGGTCCGGGCCATGCGACGATCACCTGGTCGGGCCAGACGGGCAGCGCGAGCGGCAACCTGCTCTATTACAGCGAGACCAAGAACTGGAAGAACGGCAGCGCTTCGCCGGTCTATGGTACGCCCGGTAACTACTCGCAGGCCGATCTCGATTTTGCGGACGCCTACACCAGCCAGTCCTATGAGTGGCGCGACGGGGCGATGCAGACGAGCGTCACGCTGGTCAATCGGGACGGCACCAGCACCTCGGCCTATGACTATGATCGCGACGGGGCACTTGAGTCCGTCAATATCACCGGCGGCACGCGCCCGCGCATTATCAACTACTCGACCAACCTGCAGGGCCAGATCATCAACCGCAGCGAGTGGGACTACAACTACAACCAGAGCGACCCGCGCAGCCGCACCTACATGTTCGGCGGCCGCCAGATGGGCGTGGTGGGCAACGACGGCACCGGCAATGTCGACTATGCCGCATCGATCGCCGAGCGCACGGCAACGCCGGGCAACGGCGCGTTCCGCAATGGCGCCACGACCGGCACGATCCACGCCGATTTCGACGCCAACTTCACCGCGTTCAACGGCGGCACGGTCAGCGAGGGCCCCTCAAGCTACACCGCCAGCGCGGGCGAGACGCTGCAGTCGATCGCGGCGCAGCTGTGGGGCGATGCTTCGCTGTGGTATAAGCTGGCGGAGGCCAACCCCGGCCTCGGCGCCGGCGCGCTCGCCGCAGGCACCCCGCTCACCATCCCCGGCGGCGTCATCGGCAACCACCACAACGCCGACACCTTCAAACCCTACGACCCCGCCGAGGCCATCGGGAATACGTCGCCCAACACCCCCAAGCCGCCCAAGAAGAACAATTGCGGTGTGGTCGGACAGATCATCATTGCGGTGGTGGCGATCGCGGTGACGGCGATCGCCACCGGCGGCATCCTGGCGGCCGCCACGGGCAAGGCGTTCGGCGCAGGAATCGGCGCGGTGCTCGGCACCTCGGCAGGGGCCGGCGTCTCGGTCGGGTTTGGCACCGGCCTCGCGGCGGTAACGGCCGGCGCGGCGATCGGCTCGGCGGTCAGCCAGGGCGTCGGCATCGCCACGGGCATCCAGGACAAGTTCAACTGGGGGGCGGTCGGGATGGCAGCGCTCACCGCATTCCTGGGACCGGTGCCGGTCGGCAACATCGCGGGCAGCCAGTTCCTCGGCAATGTCGTCGGCGGCGCGCTCACCAGCGCGGCCACGCAAGGCGTCGCGCGGCTGGTAGGCCTGCAGAGCAAGTTCGACTTCGCCGGTGTCGCCGCGGCCGGGATCGGTGCGGGCATCGCCGGCGCGGTCAGCGGCGGGTTCAAGCCGGCGCGCAGCGCGCTGGCGGCCAGCGGCCAGCAGCTCGCCGCCGGCACCGCCCGCAGCCTCGCCAGCGCCGCCACCCGCTCCCTCGCCACCGGCACCAGCTTCGGCGACAACATCATCGCCACACTACCCGATGTCATCGGACAGACCATCGGCGGGATGATCGCACGGAGGATGGCGGGAGTAAGGGACGGCACGGGGCGTCTCTCCGGTGGAAAAGCTCAAGAATCGACAGCAGACGCGATCGCTACGGAGGCCGCAAAGCTGGATGCTATGGGGATTCCGTATGCAATCGAAGGCGAAGGAGCCAATGCGCGCATTAGGGTCGCCAAGGGGACCGTCAATGAGGTGCTTAGCACATCAGGAGCTGGCTATAATTCTGGATATGATGTCGAAAATGTCACGCATGCAGCCTCTGTGCAAACGGCGAACTCCAAAGGCCTGTCCGGGTTCGTCAGCTATGCTGAAGACGGCGGCACCTACGGCGCGTTCTCCAGCGTTTGGGTGGGGAATCCTGCCGATGGCGCAATCAGGATCGTCTTCCGGCAAGGGGGAGATGGCTATGTGTATCACGGGGGGGTTGATAATATAACTCAACTCAGTTTGACTGTTGCCTATGGAGAATCCGGCCTTGCAAGTAAGATCGTAGCAGAGAGTATTGCGCAAAGGCTTTCAGGATATTCGCCTACGCAGTTCGTCAATTCCTACACGCCTTCAGTGTGGAGCGACTACAGGAATGCGGTGTTAGGCAGGCAGCACGATGCGTACAATCTTTGGAATGCGGGTGGCTTGGGGTACGTAGCCGCTGTCCCGACTTGGCTCACTTCGGCCGCTACCGGTGCATCTGATTTGGCGTCCTCCTACTATCGAGGACGAAATGGTTGGGTCGCACCGTTCGATAAGCAGACCACCGACATTACAGGATTTGTCGTTGGCGCTGGCGGAACAATGGCAACGAAGCTTGGCCGCGTAAGTAACGCCGCAGAGGCGGTAACGGCTCATTCGTTGCCTGGCGAACTCGGCCACGCTGGCGAGGTCGTAAGTGCTGAGGTAACAGGGCTTCCCAAAAATACCTTACGGATTCCATCGGCCTCGGGAGCCAAAGGTTATCGTATTCCGGACCACATGGAGCCTCTGGATCAGCTATACATTGCGGAAACAAAGAACGTTAAATATCAAACTCTTACATCTCAGATTCTGGATGATGTGGCGCATGTGAATCGAAGCGGGTATCCCGGTCGAGTGGATGTGATTATCGATAGCAGAACAACCATCAGTGGGCCGTTGCTTCGAGAACATCTGAATCCAGGAAGTCCGATTAAGATTAGAACTATGGACCTTAATCGCCGTTAACAAGGTGAGGCATATGAGCCGTCAAGATATGGATTTGGTTCTCAGCGATGGGATTAACACTGCTGTTCATTTTATCGAGAAGAGCGGGGAGTTTTTTCCTTTTGGGGTGGTTAAGACGAACAAGGGCGAGATTCGTCATATTCAGGCTATGCTGGAAGACCCTCGCCCTACGTCGGATAGCGTGTGCGAAGTTCTGAAAGTTTCGCTGAGGGAGGGCGGAATCGCAGGCGACTACAATACCGTAGCAATTGTATCGCATGTTGAACTTACGGATAAAGAAACGGGACATATGGTGGATGCGATAAGCATATCTATCGATGACAAAAGTTCTAGTCCGATTTTGTGCTATGTTCCTTACGAACTTAATCATGGTGTACCTATCATTGGTGATATTAAGGCGGGTGCCGGCTCTAGAATAGCCTTTATGAATTAGTTGCCGCAGAAGGTAGGTTGCGATTACGGTGACAGTGCACTCAATTGCGCACTCAATTGCCCACTCAATTGCCCACTTTGGGTGACGGCCACATCGCATCTTCACGGGTGCACATTGGTACCCTTGCAATGTAGGATTCCGCCTGCTTCACTCCCACCACCGGAGCGCCGCATAGCGTTCCGCCGCTCTTTGATCTCGTCGATCCCCACCGCCTGACACGCGCGTCAGAACCCGTCACTTCTGTCAACTTCGTCAACCGAAGTTGACACGATCCGCGCCGTTGCGCGCAACTCCGTCAACTTCCGCCGCCCACGCGCGGGCGACCTTCGCCACGTTCCGCCCACGACAGCGCGACGCTGCGCTGGGAATCCGGAACGGTCGGAGGGACTGACCTGCTGCGCGCACGCTCGGTCTATAACTATGGCGCAGGCGCGGCTTACGCGCTGGGCAGCGCGGTGAGCGTCGCGACCCAGAACTGGAAGGACGGGAGCGACGGCGCCGCGCCCGACACGCTCACCACCACCGCCTATGGCTGGTATGACGGCGCGGTGCAGGCGAGCGTCACGTTCGACGGCGACACCGGCTCGGGCTCCAACGCGCCCGGGGTCACCACCTATTATTACGACACGCGCGGCCTGCTCGCCAGCGTGCATGTCGCGGACGGGCGCACCCGCGATGTCGTGTTCACCAACGACGTGGGCGGCCAGGCGGTGCGCCGCGACGAGGCGGACACCAACACCGCGCAGGGCGACCCGCACGAGATCTGGTACCGCTTCGCCGGGCGCCAGATGGGCTATACCGGCAACAACGGCACGCGCGAGATGGACTATGGCAGCTCGATCACCGAGCGCATGAGCCGCCCGCCGGCCTATACCGGCCCATTCCGCGACGGCACCGCGACCAGCGTCGCTTATGCCGACTTCACCGGCAGCTATGATGCGATCAACAGCTATGGCCAGGCGAGCGCCTATGGCGGCTACACCGCGCGCGGCGGCGAGACGCTGGCGAGCATCGCCGCCGCGCTGTGGGGCGATGCGGCGCTGTGGTACACGCTCGCCGAGGCCAATCCCGGCCTCGCCGCCGACGCCCCGCTCGCCGAGGGCCAGACGCTCACCCTCCCCGCCGGCATCATCCGCTCCACCCACAACGCCCAAACGTTCAAGCCCTACGACCCCGCCGACATCATCGGCGACACCATGCCCACCACCCCCAAACCGCCTAAGGGCAACAAGTGTGGGGTGGTCGGCGCGGTCCTCATCGCCGTGGTCGCGGTCACGGTGACGATCGCGTCGGCGGGCGCCGCGCTATCGGCGGTGGGCGCGGTCAAGGGCGGCTTCATGGCCGCCACCAAGGCGTTCCTGGGCGTGGCCGGCGCAGCCAATGTCGGCGCCGGCGCCACGATCGCGGCGGACGCATTCGGCGGCGCTGTTGGCAGCATCGCCAGCCAGGGCGCCGGCATCGCGATGGGGATGCAGGACAAGATCAACTGGGGCGGCGTCGCGCTCGGCGGCATCTCCGGCGCGATCGGCGGGGCGCTGGGGCCGAACGGGATCGCGGGAGCCGACGGGTTGTTCGGCGGCGGCGTCGTTCAAGTCGCCCTGCGCGGCGTGGTGAGCAACGCCCTGACGCAGGGCGTCGGGGTCGCCACGGGCCTCCAGAGCAAGTTCGACTTCGTCGGTGTCGCCGCGGCGGGCGTGGGCGCGCTCGCGGGCGGTGCGCTGGGCAGCCGGCTTGGCATCCCGGGCTCAGCCGGCGCCGCGATCGGCCAGCGCCTGCTGACCGGCACCGCGGGCGGCCTCGCCAACGCCGCCGCGCGCAGCCTGCTCACCGGCACCAGCTTCGGCGACAACCTCATCGCCGCACTTCCCGACATCATCGCGCAGACCGTGGGCGGGGCGATCGAGCTCGCAGCGTCGAGGCAGTGGAGCGGTACACAAACTGCGGCCTTGGGCTCGATGCCATTCGGGCAGGACGTCCAGTCGGACGTCCCGGAATACGTCATCACCCACGAACCGTGGTCTGCATGGGATGAATTCAGCTACCGGTGGTCGCAGTTGGGGGACTCTCTGCGGTTCCAGGTCCCGGTCATCGGTGATCCCGCCAACCATCGGACGATGGAGCAATATCGGCGAGCCGAGCTCAACGCACGCCCACGTGGATCAATCCTTGACGGTGCGTCCGCGGCGCTCAAGCCAATTGCCGATGCAGGCAAGGCATTGGTGGCGATGCGGAGCGGCATGCCTTATCAGGTCAGCGCCGCATTCCCCGAGATCAATGCGACCGGTCAGCGCCTCCTGACGGCCGGTCAGGGGACGCTGCAGCTTGGGCAAGATGTGAGCGCAGCCTACAGAGGTGATCTCGCCGCCTCCGCTCGCCTGGGCGACGTCGCGGTTCAATCCGCCAAGGCACTCGGCCGAACGGGCGAGCAAGTCTTTGTCCACGGCGTCATGGGCGGCGATAACTACGCGCTCGGCAATGGCGCAGGCAAAGCCCTCATCATCGGCGGAGAAATCGCTCTCACCAAACGCATCGGCTCCATCACAACCTCACCCCTTGTCGCAGAAGGGGCGGCGCCCTTGGCGCGCACTTACCGTGGCGGTGCATACGGGAGACTTTCTTCTGAGGCAGGTGTAATCGAGCGCCATCACGCGCCACCAAAAAGTCTCGATTTCACAACTGAATACAGTGGCCCCGCGATCCAAATGGACTATGCTGATCACCTTTTGACTTCAAGCCACACCAGAATGGGTGCACAAGGCGCACTCTATCGAAGTGAGTTAAAAGACTTAATTGACGCCGGTAATGTGCGCGGGGCAATGGCTCGTGAGGTTTGGGATATCCGTCGCGCTGCGGTTCAAGGAGGCGGATCAGCGAGCAAGTATAATCGCGCTGTTCAAGAAATGCTGGATTACTCGTATGGGAAGGGCTGGTTGAAAAATGACCCTGATAATTGAACCATATAAGGCAGTTGGCTCGATGTATTTTGGCATGAGCCAAGACGAGGTTATTACCTCGATGGGAGATCCGCAGCGGATTACAAAAAGCCGGAACGGGCATCCCATACTCTGGTATGACGGCTTTAACGTCATGATGGAGGACGAAGCTCTTGTAGAGGTTGGATTTGATCCGAAGGCGTCGGTTTCAATTTGCGATATTGACCCTTTTTCATCCTCGGATGCTTTTGCGAAATTGTGTAAGCTCGATGGGAATCCTTGCGAAGTCCTCGGCACCATTGTTCTGAGAGACCTTGGGGTCAGTCTAGGGGGCTTTCACGATAATGATGAATCTCAAAAGGCCATTACAGCCTTTGCTCATGGCCGTTGGGATATTCTCGAAGCAAAGATGAAACCCTTTCCGCTGCCCTTTTAGGGCGTTGGTTTCGTCGGAAGCTCTGTTGCCGCAGAGAGGGTAATCGACCCTTGCAATGTTGGATTTCGCCTGCTTCACTCGGGTAGCCGAAGCGCCGCACAGCGCTCCGCCGCTCTTTGATCCGGTTGGTTCCGCTGCTTGATATCCGCGCGCAGAGCCCCTCGATTCTGTCAACTTCGTCAACCGAAGTTGACACGATCGGCGCCGTTCCGCGCAACTCCGTCAACTTCCGGCTCGCACGCGCGGCAGTGTGACTTTTGGGACTTTCCGCGCCTTCACCGCCGATTTCCCTTGCTCCACCCTTGTCCCATTTTAGGATGGCCCGCGGCGAATCAGGCGGATTCGCCGATTGACTTGCGTCATCGGGGGACAGGCGTGGAAGCGGACCGCGCGCTCAATCTGCTCAACGACATGTTATGGAACTGTATGGTCGTCGGCGGACCGGTGCTGATCGCGACGCTGCTGATCGGCCTCGCCGTCAGCGTGCTCCAGGTCGCGACCCAGCTTCAGGAAGTGACGCTGAGCTATGTGCCCAAGCTGCTCGGCGCCGCGCTGCTGCTGATCCTGCTCGGCCCGTGGATGATCGCCCGCGTCACCGATTTCGCGCGGTCGCTCTATCTGTCCATCCCCTCGCTGGCCGCCTGAGCCGGACCGCCGCGGCAGCATGGGCGACTTCACCGATCAGATCGTCGCCACGCTGCTCGTCAGCCTGCGCATCGCCCCCACCCTCGCCTTCGCCCAGCCCTTCACCTTGCTCCGCATCCCCGCCAGCATCCGGCTGATGCTGTCGATCAGCCTCGCCGCCTGGCTGGTGGCGGGCAATCCCGTCGCGACCTGGCAGACGGATTTCTGGGGCGCCGGACTGCCCATCGTCGTCGCGAATGAGCTGCTGCTCGGCATCTCGCTGGCGCTGGCGCTTCAACTCGCCTTCGCCGCGCTGCTGGTCGCCGGCCGCGCGATCGACATCCAGGCGGGCTTCGGCCTTGCCGTGCTGGTCGATCCCGCCACGCGGGCCGCGATGCCGCTGGTCGGCACCGTCTTCGCCTATCTCGGCGCCGCGATCTTCTTCGCGATCGGCGGGCCGGCGGACCTGCTGGCGATCTGGGCCGCGTCGGTCGATCGCGTGCCGCTCGGCGCAGCGGCGCTGGCGGGCGCCGATCCCGGCGTGCTGATCGACTATATGGGCGCGGTGTTCCTGCTCGCGATCGGGCTTGCCGGCCTCGTGCTGCTGGTGCTGTTCCTGCTCGATCTCGCCATCGCCTTCCTCTCGCGCACCATGCCGCAGATGAACGTGCTGCTGCTCGGCTTCCAGGTGAAGGCGATCGCGACGCTGGCGGTGTTGCCGCTCGCGCTACCGCTCTCGGGCGCACTGTTCGTGCGGTTGCTGCGCCTCGCCCTCGAAACCACACCGCGGATGCTCTGACATGGCGGGCGAGCAGCAGGACCAGGACCGCAGCGAAGCGCCGACGCCCTACAAGCTGCGCCGCGCCCGCGAACGCGGCATGGTAGCGCGCAGCGTCGAGCTTGGGTTCCTCGGCAGTCTGATCGCGCTCGCCGCGTTCATCGCCATCGCCGGCGAGGGCTTCGCCGCCCGCATCGCCGACATCAGCCGCCTCACTTTCGCCGCCGGCATCGACCGCGCCAGCGATCCGGAGCAGGCAGGCGAGCTGATCGGCATGACCTATTGGTCGATGCTCCAGCCGCTGCTGCTGCTCGGCGGCACGGTGATGGCAGTGGTGCTGCTGCTCGAGCTGATCCAGCTGCGCGGCTTCATCTTCAGCGCCCATTCGTTGAAGCCCGACTTCACCCGGCTCAATCCGGCACAGGGCCTCAAGCGCCTATTCTCGATGCGCCTGCTCAAGGAGACGCTGAAGACGCTGCTCAAGGCCGCGGTCTATGGCGTCGCGCTGTGGCTGATCATCGCCGACGCGATCGACCGCTTCGCCATTGCGTCAAGCGAGGGCGAGCGGCTGGCCGGCGTGCTGGCGGCCGCGGGCATGCGGCTCGCGCTGGTGTTCATCGTGATCGCGGTCTGCTTTGCGATCCTCGACCAGGTTCTGGTCCGCAGCGAGTTCCTGAAGCAGATGCGAATGAGCCACCGCGAGATGACGCGCGAGCACAAGGAGCGCGAGGGCGATCCGCGCATCCGCCAGAAGCGCAAGCAACTCCACAAGGAGTATGCGAGCCAGAGCCAGGGCACCGGAAACCTGCCCGGATCGGACATGCTGGTCGTCAATCCCGAGCATTTCGCGGTGGCGCTGCGCTACGATGCAGACGCGATGACGGCGCCCACCGTCTCGGCCAAGGGCCGCAATCGGCTGGCGCTCGCGCTCAAGGTCGAAGCCGCACGGCTCGGCATTCCGGTGCTGCGCCGGCCGGAACTTGCCCGTGAGCTCTACCGGAGATGCTCGTCCGGCCGCGAGATTCCGCCCGTCAATTATGAGGCGGTCGCCGAACTCTATATCCAGCTGCGGCGCGAAGCGGCCGCCCCTCCTCCTGAAGGCCCGGCCGACTGATGTTCCAGCGAATCTTCGACAACAACAAGGATCTTGCACTGGTCGGCGCGACGATCGCGATCCTCGTAATCCTGTTCGCGCCGATCCCTCCAGCGCTGCTCGATCTCGCGATCATCCTCAATTTCGGCCTCGGCCTCTCGATCATGCTGCTCACTTTCTATGTAGCGAAGCCAGTCGAGTTCTCGACCTTCCCCTCGCTCCTGTTGGTCGCAACGCTGTTTCGTCTCTCGCTCAATGTCGCGGCGACCCGCCTCATCCTGACCGGCGCGGACGCCGGCGAGGTGATTGGCTCGATCGGCGAGTTCGCGGTGCAGGGCAATTTCGTGATCGGCCTCGTCGTCTTCGCGATCCTGGTGGTCGTGCAATATGTCGTGGTGACGAGCGGTGCGCAGCGCGTCTCTGAAGTCGCCGCGCGCTTTACGCTCGATTCGATGCCCGGCCAGCAGATGAGCATCGATGCCGATCTCAACATGGGCCTGATCGACCAGAAGGAAGCGATCCGGCGCCGCGAGGAACTCGAGAAGGAAGCGAGCTTCTACGGCGCGATGGATGGCGCGTCGAAGTTCGTGAAGGGCGACGCAATCGCAGGGATCATCATCCTGCTGATCAACATCATCGCTGGCTGGATCGTCGGCGTGACCCAGATGGGCATGGAATGGGGCGAAGCGCTGCACCGCTTCACGCTGCTGACCATCGGCGACGGTATCGCGACCCAGCTTCCCGCGCTCATCATCTCGATCGCGACCGGCATCATCGTCACGCGCTCGGCCGCCGACAACAAGCTCAGCACCGAGGTGTTCCGTCAGCTCTCGTCCGAGCCGCGCATCCCGCTGATCGTGGCCGCGGTGCTGCTTGCCCTGTTGCTGCTCCCCGGCATGCCCAAATGGCCGATCGCGCTCATCGCGTTTGCCGCCTTCGGCATCTGGTGGCGCGGCCGACGGCGGCGCGCAGCGGGCGCTGGCATGGCCGATGCCGAGTTGGTTGACGCCGCCGCATCCGCTCCGGCGATCGCGCCGCTCGAGATTCGCTTGGGCGCGACGCTGCGCGAGGCGTGGCACAACCAGGAGCCGCTGATCCTCGAGCGGATCGCGGGCGTCCGGCGCGGCCACGAGCAGGAGTTCGGGATGCAGCTTCCCCTCGTCCAACTGCTTGAAGGCGACGGGCTGGGAAGCGACGAGTATGAGATCCGCTTGTTCGGATCGCGCTATGGCGCGGCGGAAATCCATCCCGATCGCATGCTCGCCATCTCATCGAAGGAGAGCCGCGACACGCTGGAGGGCATCAAGGCGCAGGACCCCGCATTCGGCCTGCCGGCGACCTGGATCACGGCGGGCGACGCGGAAACCGCGCGCACCGGCGGCTTTACGATCGTCGATCCCATCACCGTGCTGATGACCCATTTCACCGACATCGTGCGTACCGAATCGAGTTCACTCCTAACGCGTTCGGTCGTTGCCACGCTGCTCGACGGCGTCCGCTCGCGCCAGCCGGGGCTGGTCGAGGAATTGCTCCCCACCACACTCACCATTTCGGACGTGCAGCGGGTTCTCCAGAACCTTGTCGGGGAAGGCATCTCGATCGCGAACATCGACCTCATCGTCGAACATCTCGCCGATCTCGCCCGCACGCAAAAGGATCCAACCGAGCTGACCGAGCTCGTCCGGCAGCGTATGAGCTATACGATCTGCAACCAACTACGCGGCCGGCATAACGACCTTGCCGTGCTGAGCCTCGATCCGCGCGTCGAAAATCAGATCGCGACCAGCATTAGCGCAGGCAGCGGCCGCGCCGGCATCGCTGTCGAGCCCAAGCTCGCCGAGCAGGTGATCCGCAAGCTGGTCCCGCTGTCGGAGGAGATGTTCCGCCAAGGCCGTGCCCCGGTCCTGCTTTGCGGCGGCGAGACCCGCCGCCACTTGCGGACGCTCACGCGCCGGAGCATTCCCAAACTGTCGATCCTGTCAGTCAGCGAGATACCGATGCGGATTAACTTGAAGTCATTCGACGTCGTCCGTCTGGAAGGATAATCCGATGCAATCAACCGACGGGCTGCCCACGAGCCGGTTCGACCGCCTGACCGAATTTCTCGAACAGGATCCCCACAATCAAACGCTCGCGACCGACGCGGTCGAAGCGGCAATCAGCGAAAATCGACCCGACGAGGCCGAAGCCTTGCTCGCCCGCCACCGGCTCGATGCAGTTCGCACCGCATATTTGAGCGGCCTAATTGCGATGCACCGCAGGAGGTGGTCGCACGCAGCGGCGCAGTTTCGCGGACTGTTCGCGGCGGGCGAAACCGCGCCAGCGATCCGCTTCAATCTCGCCTGGTCGCTGGCGATGGAAAAACAACCCGCGGACGCCCTTTCCGTCCTCGACAACGTCACGGCGCAAACGCTTCCGCAGGCAGCCGAACTGGAAGTCCGGCTGCGGCATGAACTCGACGACTTCGAGGGGGCCGAGGCGCGCGCGCGCGCGCTTTTGGAAGTCCATCCCGATCATCGTGGTCTCAACGCTGCGGTCGCGACGCTCGCGATCGATATCGAGGACGTTGCGCTTGCCGCGCACTGCGCGCAGCGTGCAGGAGACCATCCCGAGGCGCTCGCGACACTCGGAACACTCGCACTTGAGGCCGAAGACAGCATGCAGGCGCGCAAGCTGTTCGAGCAGGCGCTCGAGCGCGACCCCAACTCGCCCCGCGCCCTGATCGGCCGCGGGCTGTCGCGCCTGATCGAGGCCGATCATGCTGGCGCCGCAGCCGAGCTCGACCGTGGCGCCGAGCTGTTCGGGACGCATCTCGGCTCGTGGATCGCGGCCGGCTGGGCGCATTTCACCGCCGGTGACATGAAGACGGCCCGGTCCCGGTTCGAGCACGCACTTGCACTCGATGACAGCTTCGCTGAATCGCATGGCTCGCTCGCCGTGCTCGACCTTCTCGAAGGCAAGCTCGATCAGGCTAGCCGGCGCGTGGCAATCGCAAAGCGCCTCGATCGCGCCAGCTTCTCCGCCGCACTTGCAGAGATGCTGCTGGCCGCGGGGTCGGGCGATGCCGAGAAGTCACGCCGCATCTTTGAGGCCGCTCTGGCCACGCCCTTCGATGCAAGCGGCCGCACCCTCGCCCAATCCTTCGCACGCCTCGGCGCGCGAGCGGGCTAGTCCTGTCCGCCCAATTGGCGGACGGCGCGGTCGATCAGCTCATCGCCGCCTGGGACATCGCGCACCATTGCCAGCACCTGGTCGGCCAAGGCCGCGAAGGCGGGATCAGCGCCTGCCGTCTCATCCAACTCCTCAAGCAGAAGCGTTCGGACAATCAATCGGCGGCGTTCCTCAGGATCAATCGCGCCGAGCGATGCGAGCGTGCGCGCCCGGTCCAGCGGCCGCTGCTCCGCGCGATCTCCCGCCCTGGTCTGTGAGGCCCCCGACCTCGCGCGTCCCTCGCCAGCGCGCTGCAATTGCTCGCGTAGCAAAAGCAGAATCTGGTCGACATTTCCGATGCGGGTCAATGGCGGTTCCTAGTGCATCGTGCCGTGCGTGGCGAACTGACCGAGCAGTAACGATGTCGCGGACGCTTCTCCCGTTTCCTGGGAAGGATTGAGTTGCTTGCGGCACTCCGCGACAATCAGCTCCATATCGCCATTCAATGGCAGATTCTCGTCATTGACAGCGATCCCCGCCTCCAGTTCCGCAATCGCGCTCTCGAAACGATCCTCGATCAGGTGCCGCAATCCATTGGCGAATCGAACGAGGTAATGATCGGGCGCAAGCTGCGCATCGAGCGGTTCCCAGGTTCGACGCGCACGAGCCGGCTCACCGGATGTCAGCTCGAAGAAACCAAGCTGGAACCGGGCAAGCGCGTAGTCAGGGGCAAGGGCCACCGCTTCGCTCAGCGCGGCGTGCGCCTCAATGGCGCGGCCGGCGCCAATGAGAAGCGAGCCGCGAAGGAAATGCAGCCGCGCCTCCTGGGGATATTGCACGACCAGGGCTTCGAGCTGCGCGAACGCATCGTCAGCGCCCCCGGCCAAGGCGGACATCAGCTTTTCGATTTCGGCATCGGGAGAGGTGCCTGTCATGTCGAGTTCCTAATGCGTCGCTTAAGCTTGAGTAGTGCCGCCCCATGAAGTTGGGAGACCCTGCCCTTGGAGAGATCAAGGAGCTCGGCAATATGGGTGAAGCTCACCCCATCTTCATAGTGAAGACGAATGATCATGGCTTCACGATGCGGAAGGCGAGCGACTTCGCCCCGAAGCACCGCCGCAAGCTCGCGCATCGCGAGCGCATCATAGGCACTCGGACGAGTATCCGCGCCGCCATCCGGCGCGACCAGTCCTGAATCTTCGAGCAGCAGTCCAATCGCCAACCCGGATACGAGCGAAGAAAGCGCGCTAAGCCCATCGGACTCCTCGGCAGCCGTCCTACCCAGCAGTTCGAGCCGCTCACGCTGTACCTTGCCACGCTGGCGCGATTGCGCGGCCACCTCGCTTTGCCGTGCGACGCCATCCGCGATGCTGCCGGCAATCCTGCGTCTTGCAAAAGCACCGAACGGAATCCCGCGCAGCGGATCGAACCGGTCGATGGCCTGAAGCAGTCCTTCATAGGCGAAGTGCTCGGCATCCTCCGCTTCGGTACCCTGAATCGCCCGACCGCGCTTCCGCTTCGCGAGGGCGCGCGCGAGCCCCCGGTAGCGCATGAAGATCTTCTCACGGCAGCCAGGCTCGGCCTCGAACCGCAGCCGGCGCCATAGTGACGCCTCTACACGGGGCGGCACTTCGACGAGTGCTAGACCGGTAAGGCGCCGAGGCTTCATTTGAAGCTGCCAAGGACGCCACGAAGTATCAGCCCCCAACCGTCGATCAGGACGAACATCAAGATCTTGATCGGCAGCGCGATCGTCGCGGGCGGAACCATCATCATGCCGAGCGCCAGGAGAATGCTCGCGACTACCAGATCGATCAACAGGAAGGGCAGAAGGATCACGAACCCGATGGTGAAGGCAACGCGCAGCTCGTTGAGAATGAATGCCGGGGCGAGCTTCAGCAGCTCAACCTGGTCGGGCCGGTCGGGGAGCGGCGCCCTGGCGATGGCGTAGATCGCTTCGATATCCTCGTCGCGGGTCTGTGCCAGCATGAAGTCGCGGAGCGGCGCACTGCCGCGCTCCATTGCCTGTTCGACGCTGATCGCTCCAGCCATCAACGGCTGGAGCGCGCGCGTGTTCAAGGCGGTGAGCGTCGGCGACATGGTGAAGGCGGTGAGGAACAGCGCCAGCGCAACGAGCACCGGATTGGGCGGCGTTTCGGGCATACCGAAGGCATGACGCACCATCGACAGCACGATGACGATCCGGATGAAGCTCGTCATGCTGACGACGATCGCCGGCACCACCGCCAGCATCGTCAGGATCAGCATGGTGCGTACCGCGTCCGTCCCGATCCCCATGTGCGCCGGCGCCGCGGCAGCCGGGCTGGACACGACCAGCAAGATGCCTGCGAGCGCCAGGCCAAGAACCCGCATTACGCGTCGCCCCTTCCCGCCGCGGGTTGTTCGCGAAGCAGTTTCTGCTCCCTGGTAGAGCTGAGGATGACATATTCGACGTCATCGCAGCGCACCAGGCAGAAATCCGCATGCGCGCTGATCCGCCTCGACTCGATCACGCGGACGCGTTGATCGGTCCGAATCCCCTTGAGCAGGCCGCGTAGCGCGGCCGCGTTCATCCGCCCGCCGTTGCGCTTGAGAAGAAGGATCACCGATAACGCGATGCCCAGGCACAGCAGCAACGACAGCACGATCCGGGTCAGCGAGAGATCAAGCCCCCCGCCCCCGCCAAGTCGCGCTGTATCTGCCCAGGCGCTGCCGCTCCAGAGCATAGCTGCTCCAAAGCCGGGAGCACCATAGCATCGCGTCATTCGGGCCATTGCGCAATTTCGGTCAGACGGACGCCGAACTTTTCACCGACCGCGACGAGCTCGCCGCGCGCGACAATCGCCTCACCCAGCCGAAGCTCAACCGCCTCATTCAAGGCGGTTCCAAGCGTCACGGCGTCGCCGGGCTGAAGCGCGGAAAGCTCCGCCACGGTAAGACGCGCCTTGCCGAGCAGCGCTTGGAGCTCGACGCCGACATTCTCGATGATCTTCGCGCTGACCCGCCTTGGCTGATCTGCCGCTACGCTTGACGCTGCATCTTTGGTCACGATTTTCTTCCAATAATCGGTTCGATGATTTCGAGGACGAGCATGTCGGCGTCGCGCGAAACCGTGCAGGTTCCTCTGGGCGTTGGTTCCCCATTGACGGCGAGCGGGGAAGGCGCGGAAAGTTCGCGATCGAGCACCAGCACGTCACCCGGCGACAGCGACTTGAGCTCCAGGACCGTAACACCGCAAGCGCCAAGCTTCGTCGCCAGCTCGATCTCGAGCGGCGCCAGAGCGAGCCCGGGTGAAATCAGTTCCGGTCCGGGAGTCGGGGGCGGCAGGAGCCGCAGCAAGAGCTCGACCCGCTCGGCTTCCGACAGCACGAAGCCAAGGTGGACGGGCACGCGCCTGGACGCGATGTTCCAGGTCGTACCGACCGCAAACGCCGGCGTATCCTCGATGGCACCGGCACTGCTCGCGCCGGCCAGATCGAACTCGCGGACAAGGGTTTCACGCAAGGCCGAAAGGCAGGCCTCGCCAACGGTGTCGAACACCGTCTGGTCGGGCGCCGTTTCGTTTGCGCCGGCCTCGATCTGCAGTGCACATCTCCCCAGCGCCGCCACCGTCTCCTCGGATGTGACGAGCCACGCGCCACGCGCGCATCGAAGCGGCTTGGCTGCGCGCCAGCGCGCGGCGCCGTCTGCGGCGATCTCGACGTCGTCGTCGCCGAACCACGTGCGCGACCATTCGCGCACGATGCCGACGATGCGCCGATCCACCATCGCGAAGCAAGTGTTCGCGGGTAACCATGATCGTGCTTCGGTCATCCCTGGCCGCGAATCCCGAACAGCTGCTGGATCATGTCATTAGAGACGCTCACGATCTGGGAGGATGCCTGGAATCCGCGCTGGATCAGGATGAGGTCGCCGAACTGGCGCGAAAGATCGACATTCGAGGCCTCCAGGCGACGTCCGACCACCTGGCCGACGCGCGGATCGGCGCTGGTCATGATCTCGGGCTGGCCGTTGCCGATCACGCCGAACAGGCTGGCGCCCCGGGATTCAAGCACCTGCGGTTCGCGAAAATCGGCGATCGCGACGGCACCGAGCTGAGTCTTCTGCTCGTTCGAATAGCCGAGCTCAACCTCTCCATCGGCATTGATGCCGACCGAGGTCAGCGAGCCCAGGCCATAGCCGTCCACGGAAGACGTGCTCAGCTGGCTTATCGCACCGCCGGACTGGGAGGTTACGCCCGCAGCAAAGTCCAGCTTGACCGTGAGACTCACGTCCGAGTTAGTAGCGTCGAAGCGAGCCGTGGTTTGATCGATGATACCATTCACGAACTTGAGCGTTTTATCTTCAACGATCGTCTTGCCAGTGCTGTCCGTAACATCGACGTCCCAGAACGTGGCGCCCGGGTTGGTCGTGGTATCGGGATTGGGCTTCTTCGTGAACGTCGCAGTCCATGTGTGCATTTTCCCGGTCGAGTCGTAGACCTTGATATTGCTGACGCTGTGCGGATCTTTCGCATCGGCCGAGAGGTTGTTGGTGAACTTGACGGTCGTCGTCGCCTTGGGCGGATTCGTTCGCGAGAGGTCGATCGACAGCGCGACGGGCTGGTTCGACGCATCGAGCGTCGCGAGACGATAGTTGGTGCCCGTCAGGACGATATACCCTTCCTTATCGATGCTGAAGCTGCCGGTCGTCGTGTAGAGCATCTCGCTGCCGTCGAAGAGCACCAGGAAACCGGTGCCATCGACCGTCAAGTCGAGGTCGCGATCGGTCTGGCGAAGCTCGCCCTGGCGCAGGTCGAGCTGCGACTTGCCGGTCTCGACGCCGCCGCCGGTCCCTTGCCCCTCGAGCGAGAAGGAAAGCCCGCCCAGATCGCTTCGTCCGGCATAATTTTCGAAGGTGACCGTCTGTCCCTTGAACCCCGAGGTGTTGAGGTTGGTGACGTTGTTGCTGACCTGCTTCAATCCGTTCGAATAGGCATTCAGCCCGCTCAGCCCGATATAGATTGCGCCGAACATCTATTCCTCCTCCCTCACCTGGGTGATACTGCCGATGGCGAGCCCGCTGATGGTCCGCCCGTCGCTGGTTTCGATCGTCACAGTCGGGGCGCCGCTCTGGAACGACACCGCAGTGACCTTGCCCGACAGCGTGGCGCTGCCCGCGGGCAGGTCGACCTCGCGCCCGAGAAGCCCGGTCGCCTGATTGGTGGCCTGCGCCGATACCAGCGCTTCCAGACGATCGTTCATCGTCTGAGCTTGCTGGATCTGCGAGAACTGGGCGAGCTGCGAGACGAACTCGAAATTGTCCATGGGCTTCAGCGGATCCTGATAGGTCAACTGAGTCAGGATGATCTTGAGCAGCGCGTCGAAGCTTAGCCCGAACGCGCTCGTCGCTGCGTCATTTCCGTTCGCGGCCGGTTGCTGAGTTTGGGGATCGATGGGGCCAACCTGCATGCTCATTTCTTCCCTGAATTGCGGTTCGCAATCGGCGCCGCGATCAACACTTCATGCGGCGTGAGACCATGCCGAGAGAGAAGCGCCGCGATCTTGTTTGCTAGCCGCTCCCGCTCGTCCCGGCTCAGCGCCTGTGCGGTGACGCGAACCTGCAATCCGCGCTCGATATCGCGGAGGGCGACGCTGAGAAGCGACTGTGCCCGCGCAATACGCGAGCGCCGGTCCGGCAGCTCAGCCGAGAAATTCTCCACGTCGGCAAGAGCCGGCGGTTCGACCGGATGCTCGATCGACGGTGCGACCCGATGTTCGCTCGACGGACGTGGCGCAGCGCCCCGCGCCACAGAAAGCGGCGCCGTCCCGGGACCATCGAGTCTTGCCAGTGTGCGAGAGACGCCTCTGTATCCGGATGCAATCGGCAATACGCCCTCAGCGCGTGGGTCGCTCGCAACCGGATCGACGGGCCGCATGCCATCAACCGGGCACGCTGTCTGCATGTTTCGGTGCGGGCCAGGCCCAGCAGTTTGCATCGTCCGCGTCTCAGCGAAGAAGCCGTCTTCGTTGAAGACCTGCGCCTGCGCCGGGAGCGGATGCGCGCTCACGCCGAGCGGCGGTTCGTCCGGCAGCACGGGGAGGCGTGGCACGGCGATGACCCGCGCCATCAACGCCTCAAAGCTTCCCAAATGCTCCCCGGCCTTGCGCTCGACGCGCGACGGCAAGACGGGTTCCGCAACCGATGATACCGGCGGGCGATCGATCATGCCCGCCTCCAGTGATACGCAACGCGGTCCTCGATCGCCGCAAGTTGTCGTTCCTCATGCTTACGGCGCAGCAGTTGGTCCCGGCGGGCAACGACCGTTTCGGCCTGGCGGAGACGCACGTCCGCCTCGCGCCGAGCAGCCTCGCACGCCGCCAGCGCAATCCGGGCGCCATCTTCACGATCAATCGAATTCGCCAGCACGCGCGCTCGCTCCACCAGCACATCTCCAGCGACGGCGGCGATTTCCGGGCCCAGAACCGCGGATTGCATGATCCGCTGCCAGCCTTGCTGTGCTTGCGTCACAGCGGACTCGCTTGCGATCCTCTCGCGCGCCGCATGCTCGGCGTCGTGCGTCGCCTGAGCTTGCGCCTGCACGGCAAGGCGATGCCGGGCGTCGCACAACGATGTGAGCCGCTTGAGACTGGCGAGGTCGCTCGAACCCGCCACCTTATGCTGCCCTGACCGCGGCGCGCAGGCCGGCGACCGTGTCGGCAAAGCCGGCCTGCTCATCGCGTCCCTGCCGGAGCCAGCCGAGCAAACGATCGCGGCAGCCGATCGCCTGATCGACCTCACGGCTCGCGCCGCTCTTGTACATACCGCTCTCGATCAGGATTCGTGCCTCGTCATAAATGCCGAGCGCCGCAACGGCGTTGCGAGCAGCCGCGCCATGTTCCGTCGCCATGAACCGGTCAGCCAGCCGGCTGATGCTCCGCCCGACGTCGATCGCGGGAAAATGGCCACGCTCCGCGAGTGTCCGCGAAAGCACGATATGACCGTCGAGCAGCGACTTCATCGCCTCCACGATCGGATCGTCAACATCGTCGGTTTCGCTGAGCACGGTCATGATCGCGGTGATCGACCCGCCCGCAGCGCTCGCTCCGCACCGCTCGACGATTCTCGGCAACGCCGCGAACACGCCGGGAGTGTAGGCGCGCACCGTGGGGGGCTCGCCTGCGGCGAGGCCGATCTCGCGCAGCGCCATGGCGTAGCGGGTCGCCGAATCGATGATCAGCAACACATCGCGCCCCTGATCGCGCCAAGCTTCTGCCAGGCACAGCGCGGTATCGACCGCGCGTGCGCGAAGGCTCGGGCTTTCGTCGGAGGTCGCCGCGATCAGCGTCACGGGCAGCGCATCGGCGCGTTCGGACATCGTGCGCCACATGCCCTCGACCTCGCGGCCGCGCTCGCCGACCAGACACAGGATGCAATGGTCGCAGGCGGCCTGGGCGGCGATCTGCTCGATCAGGCTGGTCTTGCCGACGCCGCTGGCCGCGAAAATCCCGATCCGCTGTCCCCATCCGAGGGTAAGCAAGCCATCGATCGCGCGAACGCCCGTCGGCAACAGCCGCGTGGGCGTCGCGCGGTGGAGCGTCGCCAACAGCGTCCCGCCCGGTTGCACGAACCGGTCCGGCTTGATCGGTTCCCCGCCGTCGAGCGGCCGCCCGACGGCATCGATTGCGCGTCCGGCATAGGCCTCGCCTACCCCGACATGCGCCCCGCCACAGCGGCCTCGCACCTTGGCACCGAGGCGGATGGCGTTGCCATGCTCGAGCGGCATAAGCGTGAGGCCCGCGCCGTCTATGGCGGCTACTTGCGCGAGCACGCGCCAATCGCCGTCATAGTCGTCAAGCTCGCACAGATCGCCGAGCACGCAGGCGGGGCCGGTCGCACGAACGTGAGTCGAGGCGATCGCCGTGACATAGCCATAGGGGGCGACGAGCTCAGCTTCGCGCAGGCGCGTCAGGAAGGGATGCTCCATGGCTATATGCTCGCCATGTCGCGAAGCACTGCCGCCAGCGATTGCCATTGGCATGTCAGGTCAAGATCTGCTTGACCCAGCATGCAGTCGAGCGTGGCTTGCCCTCCCGCCAGCGTCGCCTCGCGAACGACCTCGATCGAGCTGCCCGCCCCGCGCAGCCGCCCGGTGAGCTCGACCAGGCTCGCCTCGTCCGCGAAATCGGCCATGCTGACCCGCACGCGAACCACGCCCGTGGCCCTGAGCTCGGCAACCTGACACGCAATGAACGAAGCGCTCAGCCGCGCCGGCGCGGCGGGATCGTCGAGCAATCGGGCCAGCGCGACCTCGGCGAGTTCGGCCGCCAGTCGATCAAGGCCAGCCAGCTTCTGATCGAAAATTCGCGCCGCACCGGTCAGCGCCTCCTCCAACGCCGCCAGCCTAGCGGCCTCGCGGCTCTCTGCCTGCGCGAGCCCGTCGCGCCGGCCACGTTCGACTGCCTCCTCGACCGCACGCGCATGCTCGCGGCGCAGATCGTCGATCGCGGCCTCGGCCTCGCCAAGCTGACCGCGGAGCGCCGCGCACTCCGCTTCCAACGGATGCGCGACAGGCGCCGCAGGCGGCCGTTCGCCGGCGAAGGTCCGCACCTCATCAGCGTTGCACGGCGACAGCAACGCCATCACGCGCTTCCCCGCTTCCTGAACAGGCCCCCGGCGACGTCTGCCAGCGATGCGCCACGCGCCGTTTCGGGGACAGACCGAGGGGCTCCGTCCTTAGCCGCTCGCCGCAACGCTCCTTGCACAGTCGGGGTCAGCGGCGACGTGCCGGCATCGAGCTCGGCGATCCGCTCGAGGAGTGCCGGCGAATAGCGATCCGGCGCGGGGGCGCGCTGTCCCGTACGCAACCGCTCGAGGCGCTGGCGCTGCTGAGGCGACAATCGCTTGAGGATCGCCGCCCGGTCCGGGGTGGCCAGTGCATCCAGCTTTTCGATGAGCAGCGTGATCGGCTCATCCGTGCTGAGCATCGCCCGGCTCCTCAGTTAGTGCGAGCTGCCGCTGCAGCCTGGCGGCGAAGGCGTCATGCTCGTCGCCGGTCATTCGCGAGCGCCGGCGCGCGACGACCGCGACACCCAAGACGGCGGCCACGGCAGCGAGCAGGATCCAGGGCCAAATCGACATCGCCGGCGCCGGCCAGACCGCAGGGGCGCCTGGAGCCTCCTGCTGCGGAACGTCCGCAACCTGGGGCGCCCTCGCCGCGACCGGCGGAGCGACCGGCCCGGATGCGATCGCGAGCGGCCCGATCTCCAACTCGATGCTATCCCCCCGGCCGGGGTCGGCCTTGATCGACCGGACCACCGCGTCCCGCACCACCGCCTGATCCTCGCCGGGGATGGCGGCCGGGGTGACGAGCAGAATCCGCAGCGCAAAGTTGCGGGTATCGCTCTCGCCCGGTGCCATCGGCAGGGCGCCGGTCGCGGCGCCGGTCTGGACCAGCGCCCGCACGCTGAATTTGCCGGGCCCGAGGATCGGCTCGACGGCAGTGCGTACCCGGGCCGCGTAATAGGCCTGGATCGCGCCCCGCTCGTCGAGGTCGCTTGTGATCTGGGACGGCACGGCTGCGCTGATTACTCGGCCATGGCCATCCAGCAGGACAACCTTTGCCTCGGTCAGGTCAGGCACCGCCGCGGCGACGAGACGCTGGATACCGGCCACCCGCGCCGGATCGAGGAGCCGGCCTTGCTTCATCGTCACGGTGACCGCTGCCGAAGGCTCGGTTCGTTCACCGCGGAACAGGCTCCGCTCGGGCAGGCCGAGATGCACGCGCGCCGTCTCCACGCCTTCCATGGCCGTGATCGTGCGCACGAGCTCCCCCTGCAGCGCGCGCTGGTAGTTGATCTTCTGCGCGAAGTTGGTCAGCCCCATGTCCGACTTGTTGAACAGCTCGAACCCAATCTGACCGCGCGCCGCGGCATCCGATCCCGCGATCGCGACCCGGGTCGCATCAGCCTCGCTCGCCGGCACCCGGATCGTGCCGCCGCCGTCCTCGATGCGATAGGAGACGGCGCGCTTGTCGAGCTCGGCGACGATTGCCGACGCCTCTTCCGCCCGAAGCCCGCTTGCCAACACGGCGTAATCCGCGCGCAAGAACAGGAAATAGCCCAGCGCCAGCGCGGCGAAGATCGCCGCGAGGACGCCGCCAAAGACCAGATACTGCCTGCGCGATGCGAAGTCCGACATGGCGTCGTTCACAGCTGCATGTTCATGAGTTCGCGGTAGCCTTCGACGAGGCGCGTACGCACCTGCATCGCGAGCTCGACCGACAGCCGGGCCTGCTCGAGCGCGATCGTGACCTGGTGCACCGGGATCGAATCATCGACCGCGAACCGCTGAACCAGCTGCTCGGCCGTTTCGAGCTTGGCGTCGACCGCCCGCAGCCCGGACATAAGTACCTCGCCAAAGCCTTTATGCGGCAATTGGGCGGCCGACACCGAGAAGCCGGGATCGAGCCCTTCAATCGCTGGCGCGGAAAGACTAAGCGCCGCCACCGGATCGACCGCGCTCATGCCTTGTTGCCTAGGTCAAGGGCGCGCGCGTACATCTGCTGCGCGATCGAGAATGCCGTGAGATTAGCCTCGTAAGCGCGCGACGTCTTGATGAGCAGCGTCATCTCTCCAGCGTGATCGATCGCCGGATAGGTCACATATCCTTCCGCATCGGCATGTGGATGGCGGGGTTCGTGCACGCGACGGTCGGCACCGCCCGTCGCGACCATGCCTTGGACCGCAACGCCCTTGGGTGCGCCGCGGACGATGGTCGAGAATTCGGCCTGAGGTCCGGAAAGCAGGCGTTGCGGACGATAGGCGCCGCCCGCCGCATCCCGCGTCGTGTTCATGTTGGCGAGGTTCTGCGCGATCACCTGCAGGCGCTGCCACTCGACGTCGAGCCCGGTGCGGCTGATCTCCATGGCGTCCATGGCTTATCTCCCGCCCGAGACGACGGCGCGATGCAATGCCATCTGACGGCCGAGCAGATCGATCAGCGCGCCATAGCGCATGCTGGTCTGCGCCGCGGTCGCGATCTCGAGATCGAGCCGCAGTTCGCCTGGGATCGGCGCATCGGCAGCGAGATAGGTCCGCGGCTCGACCGCCGCGATCGCGGCGGCATCCTTCCCGGCGGCGGCCCTGAGATTTGCCTCGAAGCTGACGGCGAGTGGCCGATAACCAGGCGTCCCGGCATTGGCGATATTCTCCGCGGTCACCTTCTGCCGGGCGTGCAGCCCGTCGAGCGCCTTGGCGATCAAGATGGACGTAATGGGATCCATGTGTCCTGGGTCCTATTGAACGATGATATCGGCGTGCAGCGCGCCGGCTGCCTTGATCGCCTGGAGGATCGAGATGATCCGCCGCGTATCGACGCGCGCGGCGGTCAGTGCCTGGACGAGGTCGGCGACGCTGGTGTTCGGGAAGCGAAACGTCCGATCGCCCTCGCCCTGACTGACCTCCAGCTTGGTGTTGGTGACGACGAGGCTGCGCACATCGCTCGCGAAGCCCGAGATGAAGCTCGGCTGCGACGCATAATTCTCCGCCGTGACGGTGACCTTGATGTCGCCTTGCGCAATCGCGACGCTGCTGATCATCACCTCGCTGCCGGCGACCACCGTTCCGGTCCGCTCGTTGATCACGACACGCCGCGCGCTGTCGGGCTCGACCAGCACGTTCTCAAGATTGGCGACGAACGCGGTGAGCTCGCTCGCGCCACCGGCGTAGCGGATGCGAACCTCGTCGGCGTTGCGGGCGAGCGCCGTTCCAGCACCGAGGCGGCCGGAGATGCGCTCGGCGATCCGCTGCGCAGTCGAGAAGCTCGGATTGGCGAGCAGGAACGAAAGCTCGCCATCCGTCACCGAGACCGCCGACTGAACCGAGGTCTCGATCGTCGCGCCGCCCGGAAGCACCGCGCTGGTCGGATAGTTGCGCTGCTGCTGGTTGAGCTCGCTCTCGAACCTGTAGCCGCCGGCGAGCAGCGGCCCTTGCGCAAGCGCATAGGGGCGCTGGTCGGGGCCCAGGAGCGGGGTCATGATGAGCGTGCCTCCCGCGAGGCTGCGCGCATCACCGATCGAGGAGACGATGACGTCGATCCGGTCGCCGACATTCGCCGAGGGCGGCAGCACCGCGGTCACCATGACCACCGCGACGTTGCGGCTGCTGATGTCATCTTCGCTGACGCTCGTGCCGAGCCGGCTCAGTACATTGCGCAGCGCCTGGCGCGTGACGACGCTGCGTCGCGTATCGCCCGATCCCGAGAGACCCGTGACCAGGCCATAGCCGACCAGCGCATTCTCGCGCCAGCCGGCGAACCGGCCGAGATTCTTGAGGGGCACCTGTTGCGCGAGCGCCGGCCAGGGCGCCACCAGGCACAGGGCTACAACCACGGAAAGGAAGTGACGCATCAGCCCAGTCCCAGCAGGCTGAACAGCCGATTGATCAGGCCCGGCTTCGCGCTGCGCGAGACGAAGCCCTTGCCGTTATAGTCGATCTCGGCGTCGGCGATCCGGCTCGACAGCACGGCATTGTCCCCGGATATGTCGGCCGCACGGATACGGCCCCGCACCGCGATCAACGTCGTCTCGCCATTCACCCGGATCTGCTGCCGGCCGACGATCCGATAGTCGCCATTGGGCAGGATCTGCTCGATCGAGACGCTGAGCTGGGCCAACAGCCGCTCGCTCCGCCGCGCTTCCCCGCGCCCGGAATAGCCCCCGCCAAAGCTCAGCGCGCCGCCCTCGTCGATCCCGCCGGCGCGCAGGCTGGCACCGGTGTCGGTGGTCTTGCGGGTGGTATTCTGGGTCGTGTTCGAGGCCTCGGCGACCTGATGCACGATCACCGTGATCGAGTCGCCCACCTGGGTCGCGCGGCGGTCGGCCGCCATCGCTGCCCAGTTGCTGCCCTGGAACAAGTCCTGCCCGGCCGCGCCCGCCGCCAGTAGCGTCAAGGATAACGCGAGGCTCATCGGATCGCTGGCGCCGCGTTCGGTACCGCGATCGCGGCGGCGAAGACGTTGCCGTCCGCATCGCGGACAAACACGCGCTGGCCGGCACGGGCGGGCTGAAGCGTCGTGACCTCACGTTCGACGATCGCGGGACCCGCGCTCGCCCGAAGCGTCACGCGCGCGCCTTTGGGAAGCAGCGGGGCGGCCGCTGCCGGCAACCGGCCAAGATAGGCCCCGGCAGGCAGCGCTTCCCTCGCCGTCAGCGATCCGCTCATGCGATCGAAACGTGCCCATCGCGTGCCGCGGGGCTGCTTGCGGCAGTCGACCGGCACGAGCAGCTCGGCCGAGATCTGCTCGCCCGCGGCAATGTCACGCACGGTCGCGACGCAGGCCGCTCGCGGCGCGTCCTCCGCGGCCATCGCCAGCACCGCGATCGCCAGAAACATCAGCGGCGCAGCCCGTTGACGATGCCCATGAGCTGGTCTGCCGCCTGAACCACCTGCGCGCTGGCGGCATAGGCGCGCTGGACCATGATCAGCTGGACCATCTCGTCGGTAAGCTGGACGTTGGAGCGCTCGAGCGCACCCTGCACGAGCAGCCCCGCACCGTCGTCGCCAGGCTCCGCCTCGGTCAGCACATGCGCCTCGTCGACCCGATAGAGGCCGCCATCGAGCCGCGTGACCCCGCTCACATCTTCGAGCCGGACCAGTCGGATCTGACCGATCTCGACTGCATCGGCCTCGTCTCCCAGCTTGGCGCTGACCGTGCCGTTCTTGTCGATCGAAAGCTCGGTGGCATCGCGCGGGAGCGAGATCGCCGCCTTGAGCGCAAGACCGCCCTCGGTCGCCAGCATCCCATCGTCGAGGATCTTTAGCCCGCCGCCGCGCCAGAGCAGCGTCTGCCCGGCCGGCCCCATCAGCTCGATGAAGCCGGCGCCCTCGATCGCCAGGTCCATCGCGCGGCCGGTGCGCTGGATCTCGCCTTGCGTATCGAGCGCGAGCCGGACGTCCATCGTCACGCCCGCAACGCTCGGGTCGTCGATGGGGACATTAGTGAGAGGCTGCGCGTCGGTCCGGTTTGACACTAGGTCCGCATAACGCACTTGCGCGCGCTTGAATCCCTGGGTGTTGACGTTGGCGATGTTGCTCGCGAGCACTTCGAGCGCCCGCTGTTGCGCGCGCATCGCGATCGCGCCGACTTCGAAAGCCTCGCTCATCAGCCGCGCTGTCCCAGCGTAGTGAAGGCGCGGCCCATGAGCTCGTCATAGACCTGGACGAGGCGCGCCCCGGCTTCGGCCTGGCGGGTCGCGGTCATCAAGCTCAGCATCTCGTCTCCCAGGGATGTGTTGGCACCCTCGAGCATCCCTTGCCGGACGCTCGCCACGGCGGTCTCGTTCATGCCGCTCGGCGGCGCGGCAAAGGTGCTGCCGCTGACCGGCACGAGCTCGACGCCCGCCTCCGGCACTGCGAGCGCCACCTGCCCGATCGGCTGGCCCGCATCGAGGGCGGTCCCGTCCTGCGTGATCTCGATCCGGTCGTGCGCGACGACAAGGTCGCCGCCGCCTGCCTGCTGAAGGGTATAGCCGCCGGGGCTCAGGAGCCGCCCGTCCTCGGCGCGATCGAACTGTCCCTGCCGCGTATAGTAGAGTTCGCCATTTGGCGCGGCGACCACGAAGAAGCCCTCGCCCTGCAGCGCGAGATCGTATTTGTTACCGGTCGCGCGCAACGGGCCCTGGGCGAAATCGAGCTGCGGCGCGGCCGGCTCAGCTTCGCCGCCGCCCACCGTCCGTTCGACGATGGCGGCCTGGAAGCGCCGTGCCTTGTAGCCCGGCGTCGTCATATTACCGATATTTTCCGAGGCCAGACGGGTACGATCCCCCGCGCCCGCAAGAATGGCCAACGCCGACTCGACTAACCCCGACATCCCGAACCCCCCGGACTGTGCCATTATGGGACACAACCTTCGGGCTACGTCAACGGGGTCTCTGCAGGGCCTCGCAATTATTAGGGGGGGAATTGAAATTATATATGAATATCAAAATCTTACGACGCCAGCATCCGACAGACCTCGGCCGAGTCGGGTCGATGTCTTTGTATTTGACATAAATGTCAAGTGATTCTCTTGGGGTAATCCATTAACTCATTCCACCTGCCCTTTCGGCCAGGGCCGCTAATGAGAAAGATTCGGGGCGCCAGCACCACACCGGGCCGTAAGAGCCTCACGCGCAGCATATTTAGTAAATATACCCGTACTATGAAGTCAGTTAGTAAAAAAACTCCATAGCTTGTCTGAAATTACATTTCTACGAACAACTTCGGTCATCGAATCATTTCGATCGCTGATCCACAGGAATTTATCGTTCTTCTTTGAAAGTAAATTCTACGACGTGACCCCTATAGTTAATCACCTCAATGAATCCGTTGATGACACCGGATAGATTACCTACCTTGTTCAAAACTTGTTCAAATCTAGCAAATACGTATCCGTCGCCGGTGCCACCGCCCGTTGCCCCATTGTCGAATCTCAAAGAAATCTTCGGTATTATTTCACGATTCCAAGAATATGTTTGTATGATTTTCCTTCTTAGTTCGATAAATTCCTCAGGAGATTCCGATCCGGAAATTCAGAATTATATTGGGATACAGAGGATGGTGCTTGATCTGTCCGAGTCGGGCCTTCCTTTCAGTTCTGAATGATACTGGTACGGAACATAGAGCAGATGCGTGAACCCGCGGCGCTGTCGGCGTTGAACGCATGAGTAACCAGTGCCTCGCTCCCGTCATGACCAGTGCCCGCCAGAAGAGCGCGCGCCAGTGTATTGCCGTTGGCATCGACGGTCTTCGATACAGTTTTCAACGCGTTAGAGCCGAATCCCGAGGGATTCGATTGGCTGGGGCGGCTGGATTCGAACCAGCGCATGGCGGTACCAAAAACCGCTGCCTTACCGCTTGGCTACGCCCCAGCATTCGCGGAAGGCACGCCCTTAGTGTGCCCTTCCGCGGATTGGAAGAGGTTCAGGCGAAGCGGTGGACCCAAGCGTGCGGGTCGGGTGCCTGGCCGCGCTGGATCGCGGTGAGCTTGGCCTTGAGCGCCTGCGTCACCTGCCCCGGGCCGCCGCCGCCGATCGTGAATTCGCCGTCGCGGCCCTTCACCTTGCCCACCGGGGTCACCACCGCCGCGGTGCCGCAGGCGAAGGTCTCAACCAGCCTGCCGCTCGCCGCATCCGCCCGCCACTGGTCGATCGCATAGGGCGCCTCGCGCACCGCGATGCCCTGGTCGCGCGCCAGCGTCAGGATCGATTCGCGGGTGATGCCGGGCAGGATCGTGCCGCCGAGCGGCGGGGTGGCGATGCTGCCGTCGTCGAACACGAAGAACAGGTTCATGCCGCCCAGCTCCTCGACCCAGCGGCGCTCGGCCGCGTCGAGGAACACCACCTGGTCGCAACCCTCGCGGATCGCCTCGGCCTGCGCCACCAGGCTCGCGGCATAGTTGCCGCCGCACTTGGCCGCGCCAGTGCCGCCGGGTGCGGCGCGGGTATAGTGATCCGAAACCCAGATCGACACCGCCGGCGCGCCGCTCTTGAAATAGGCGCCCGCGGGCGATGCGATGACGAGATAGAGATATTCCGCCGCGGGCTTCACCCCCAGGAACACCTCGCTCGCGAACATGAAGGGGCGCAGGTAGAGCGAGCCGCCCTCAAGTCTCGGGATCCACTCGCGATCGGCCTTCACCAGCGCCTCGATCGAGCCGAGGAAGAGGTCGTCGGGCAGCTCGGGCATCGCCATGCGCTGCGCGGATTCGCGGAAGCGGCGCGCATTCTCGAGCGGGCGGAACAGCGCGATGCCGCCATTCTCCAAGCGATAGGCCTTGAGCCCCTCGAAGATCTCCTGCGCATAGTGCAGCACCGCGGTCGCCGGATCGAGCGTCAGCGGCCCGCGCGCGGTGATCTTCGCATCGTGCCAGCCCTTCGCGTCCGACCAGCGCACCATCGCCATGTGATCGGTGAACAGCTTGCCGAAACCGGGATTCTCCAGCAATGCCGCGCGCTCGCTGGCGGCGACCGGGCTGGGATTGGCTTCGAACTGGAACGTCGCGCTGCTCACTCCACTCTCCTGCTTTTCAGGCTCGAACATGCCGGTTGCGCACGCCTAAGCCCGATGGCAAAACAGGTCAACATGGCTGTCCCAACTGCCTCTCCCCTGTTCCTGCGCGAAGCCGAGATACGGCGCGGGGTCGAATTGCTCTATTTCGGCTACAGCCATCTGACGCGCTCGATCGACGAGCGGCTGGCGGCGCAGGGCCTCGGCCGCGCACACCATCGCGCGCTCTATTTCATCGCGCGTCAGCCCGATCTGACGGTGGGCGAGCTGATCGCGCTGCTCGCGATCACCAAGCAGTCGCTCGGCCGCGTGCTGGGCGACCTCGCCGAGCGCAGCCTGATCGAGACGCGCCCGGGCCGCGAGGACCGACGCCAGCGCCTGCTGCGGCTCACCGATGAAGGGACGAGGCTCGAGGCCGAGCTGTTCGATGCGCTGCGCGACAAGATGTCGGCCGCCTATTCGAGCGCCGGCCAAGGCGCGGTCGGCGGCTTCTGGGCCGTGCTGGAGGGCCTGATCCCCGAGGCCGAGCGCAAGCGGGTCTCGGCGCTGGGGCGGTAGGCGCGCCCTCCCCACTTACCTCCGTATGCTGAACTTGTTTCAGCATCCATCGTGCCACCAGCGGCTTGGTCGCCTGTGGAGAGATGGACCCTGAAACAAGTTCAGGGTGACGGCAGTGGAAGGAGAGCGCTCTACTCGCTCACGCCACCTTGAACCCTTCCTTGTTCATCGCGGTCGTCAGCGTCTTGTTCTTCTCCTCCGACAGCTGCGTGCGCAGCGCCGGGAACAGCCGCTCCTCTTCCTCGTCGATATGCTCCTCGAGGTCGGCGCGGAACTTGCGCACCTTCTCCAGGAACCCAGGGCCGGTATTGGGCATGTTCTCCAGCTCGTAGAGATACTGTTTCACATAGCCATGCTCGCGGGTGAGCTCGTCGGCCTCCTCGATCTTCCCCGCCTCGCGCAGCGCGGGGTAGATCACATTCTCCTCCTCGATCGCATGCTTGGCGAGCGCGTGCTTGATCTGCATCAGCAGCATCGCGCGCCGGCCCGAGGCCTTGTCCTCGGTCGCCTCGATCGCGTCGAACAGCTTGAGCACCGCCTGATGCTCGGCGATCAGCCCGTCCATCCAGTCGCCCGCCAGCGCGGTCGCCGACTGCACCGCGGCCTTGCGCCCGAGCATCGCCAGCACGCCCAGCGCAGCGCCGCCGGCCACCGCCCCGGCGATCGCGCCGAAGCCGCCGATGCGGCTGCCATTCTCTTCCTTGAAGCGGCCCTTGCTGTCGCGGGCCTGAGTCGTCGTCGCCATCGCCTGCCTCCGTCAAAAGCGTGTGGCGCTTCAACCAATCGGCGGCGACGACGTTCCGCTAACCCCGCGCTGCGGCAGCCATTTCCGCGTCGCGCCGCACCGACGCCGCGAGCGTCTCGGCCAGCAGCCGCTTGATCGCATCCTCCGCGTCGAGCACGTTCAACCCCGCGCGCGTCGAGCCGCCCGGGCTCGCGACCTTGTCCGCCAGCGCAGCGGGCGTGTCGCTCGATGCGGCCGCGAGCAGCGCCCCGCCCTCGACCGTCGCCAGCGCCAGCCGCAGCGCCTGATCGGCTGGAAGTCCGAGCTGCACCCCCGCCGCCGCGAGCGCATCGATGAAGCGATAGGCATAAGCCGGCCCGCATCCGCTAAGGCAGCCCATGACGTTGAATTGCTCGGCCCCGGCCCATTCGACCAGCCCGAGCGGCGCCATCAGCGCCTCGACCGATGCGCGTGCGTCGGGCCCGGCACTGTCCGATTGCAGGATCACCACGCCCTTGCCGAGCTCGACCGGCAGATTGGGCATCGCCCGCACGATCGCCCGCGCGTCGAACCGCGCCGCGACCGCCGCCTCGTCCGCCCCGGCGAGGATCGACACCAGCAGCGGCACGCCGGCGATCCGGTCAGCCACCTGCTCCGCCACCTCGTCGATCTGCTGCGGCTTCACCCCCAGCATCACCGCATCGGGCAACGGCCCCTCGGGCAGCACCCGTCCCTGCCGCACGCCGTCGGGCAGCTCCTGCTCCCGCCGGTTGAGCACGAACACCTCCGCGCCCAGCACCGTCCCCGCCGCGATCCACCGCCGCAGCATCGCCCCGGCCATATTGCCGCAGCCGATCAGCCAGAGGGTCTTGGGAACTGCCACCTCTCACTCCCAACCGTCACCCCAGCCCTGTGCCGGGGTCCACCGCGCGGTCGGCAATGCCGCCGGAACCGCAAGCAAAGCCCTTGCGGCAAGCTGGAGCCCGGCACAAGGCCGGGGACGAGTGCGGCGGTTTGTAACCCGGTAGCCGAACGACGGCTTTCCAAATATGAGACCCGACCAGGGAGTCAGCGAAGCCATGTACCGTCCTCCAGCTTTCCGCGAAGACCGCTTGGACATCCTGCATGATGCCATCCGGGCACACCCGCTCGGCACGCTCATCACTGGCGGCCCATCGGGCCTGATCGCCAATGTCCTGCCGTTCAGCCTTCGCGCCGACCCCGGCGGCGACGTGCTGCGCGCCCATCTCGCCAAGGCGAACGAGCAGATCGTGGACTTGCGAGCCGGGACGCCCGCGCTGGTGATGTTCCAGGGCCCCCAAGCCTATGTCAGTCCTTCATGGTACCCGACCAAGCAGGACCATGGGAAAGTCGTACCAACCTGGAACTACGTCATCGTGCAGGCTTGGGGTACGCCGGCCATCATCGATGATTCGAAATGGGTGCTGGACCAGATTGGCGAGCTTACGGCCGCGCATGAAAGCGAACGGCCTGAACCATGGAACGTCACCGACGCGCCCGAGACCTTCATTGCCGCGCAGTTAAAGGGGATCGTCGGCCTGGAGCTGCCGATCGAACGCATCAAAGGCAAATGGAAGACCAGCCAGAACCAGCCGGAGCCGAACCGGCTTGGCGTTATCGACGGGCTGCGCCGTGACGGCCACCACGCGCTTGCGGATGCGGTGTCGGCGCAAGCAACCGGCCGCTAGCCGCCCTACGCCTCGCCCTGTGTCTCGATCAGCGCCGCCGCCAGCGCTTCCTTGGGCGACTTCCCGCCCCACAGCACGAACTGGAATACGGGGTAGAAGCGCTCGCACTCGTCGATCGCGCTCTCGATCAGCAGCTCGGCTTGGGCGAGCGTCATCGATCCGCCGTCCTCGCCCGCGATCATCGCGGCGTGGCGGAACAGCAGGATGCCGCTCGACGACCACAGCTCGAAATGACCGATCCACAGCTGCTCGTTGACCAGCCCGATCGCCTCGTAGATGTCGCTGCGCCGCTCATCGGGCACGCGCACGTCGGGGAACGCCAGGAACTGGAGCACCCCGTCGTCCTCGCGCCAGATCGCACGCAGCTCATATTCGGTCCAGCTGCCCTTTACGCGGGCGACGATCTCGTCGTCCTCGCGCTCATGGCTCCAGCCATGCGCCGCGTAATAGTTTTCCAGCATGTCGATCGGCGCGGCATCGTCGCGCTCATATTCGCTCTCGTCGAGCATCCGGTCGTCCTCCGCCCGGCCCTTGCCTGAGCGCATGGGTGCCTTGCCTCGTTGCGCTGCACAAGCGCTGATGGTGAACAAAGCGTAAATAGGTGTGGAAAAATGCGGGCCGTTACAGCGCCGGATCGGCATCGCCCTTCTTGGTCCGCACCTTCTTCGGCGCCGCGGCCTTGGGGGCTTTCGCCGCCTTGGCAGCGGGCGCCGCAGCCGCGCCGCCCAGCTTCGCTTCGAGCGCCTCGATCCGCGCCTTGAGCACTTCATTCTCGTCGCGCGCCGCCGCGGCCATCGCCTTCACCGCCTCGAACTCGTCGCGCGCGACGAAGTCCATGCCGCCGACAAAGCCCTTGAAGCGCTCGCGTGCCGCCGCCTCGCCCTCGCGCGCCATCCCCGCAAAGGTTCCGGCCGCGCCGTTGATGACCTTCACGAAGTCGTCGAAAATGCGGTTATCGCTCTGCATGTAACTCGAACCTAATACTGGAATATTTCAAATTGCCATTTGGGGTGCGGATTGGCCCGGCACAAGAGTTTCGGCGTTGGGGTTCAGCTGGTCGATCTTGTAGTTGAGCACGCCCGCGAAGCACAGCCACGCCAGATAAGGCACCATCAGCCACGCTGCGCCCTTGCGGATCCGCGCGAACAGGATCGTGGTGGCGAGCGCCAACACGAAGATCACACCAAGCAGCACCTGCGCCGCCGACACCTGGTGAAAGCCGAAGAACAACGGCGACCAGGCAAGGTTCGCCGCCAGCTGCACCGCGAACAGCGCCAGCGCCGGCCCGCGCAGCCGCGATCCGCGCGCGTTGACGATCATCGCCAGCGCGAGGCCGAGCAGCACGTAGAGCGTGGTCCACGCCACCGGGAACACCCAGCCCGGCGGGGTCTCGGCGGGCTTCTGCAGCATCTGGTACCATAGATTCGCCTCCCCGCTCGGGAACAGCCGTCCCGAGGCGAAGCCGAGCAGCAGGATGAACGGTACCGTGACGATCGCCCAGCGCAGAAAGGCGAGGCGCAACTGACCCTTGGACGCAATCTCCATCGAACCTCTCTTCAGGGCGATGCTTACGCGGGCATTACTCGGCCGCCATTACTCTGCCACCATTACTCCGCCGGCTGCGGCGCCCCCATCGCCGCGTCCAGCTCACGGCTCACTGCTTGGGGCGAACCGGTCCACTTCGCAAGCCTGCTGTAGAGGATCGGGATCAGGAACAATGTGATCAGCGTCGCCAGGATCACGCCGAACACGATCACCACGCCGATCGCCTGGCGCGCGGCGGCGCCCGCGCCGCTCGCGATCATCAGCGGCACGGCGCCGGCCGCGGTCGCGATCGAGGTCATCAGGATCGCGCGCAGGCGGCGGGCGGAGGCCATGCGGATCGCCTCGGCGATCGACTTGCCCTCGTCGCGCAGCTGGTTGGCGAATTCGACGATCAGGATGCCGTTCTTCGCCGCCAGCCCCACCAGCATGACGATGCCCACCTGGCTGTAGAGGTTGAGCGTCTTGCCCATCAGCGCGAGCCCGAGCATGCCGCCCGCCACCGCCAGCGGCACGGTCATGATGATCACCCCGGGATGCACGAAGCTCTCGAACTGCGCGGCGAGCACCAGATAGACGATCACGATGGTCAGCGCGAAGACGAGCAGGATCGATCCGCCGGTCTCGACGAACGCCTGGCTCTCGCCGCGATAGCCCACCGCGATCACCTCGGGCGACGCCGCCGCCTGGTTCTGCAGGAAGGTCAGCGCCTCGCCCAGCGAATAGCCTGGCGCCAGGCCGCCCGACAGCGTGATCGCGCGCAGCTTGTTGAACCGGCCAAGGTCGCGCGGGCCGGACATTTCGCGCGTCGTCACCAGATTGGACAGCGGCACCAACCCGCCGTCGCGCGCGCGGACATAGATGCTGGCGAGGTTGGCGAGCGTCGAGCGCCCTGCCGCATCCGCCTGCACGATCACGCGATATTCCTCGCCGCGATCGACATAGGTCGAGACGCGGCGCGAGCCGAGCAGCGTCTGCAGCGCCTGGCTGACGTCGTTGACCGATACGCCCAGGTCGCCCGCGCGCGTCGTGTCGACCTCGACGCGCAGCTGCGGCTTGGTTTCCTTGTAGTCGGAATCGAGGTTGACGATCCCCGGATTGTTCGCCGCCGCCGCCAGGATGCGGTCGCGCGCGACGGCCAGGTCCTCATAGGTGTTGCCCGCGATCACGAAGCCGATCGGCTGGCCGCGTCCGCGGCCCAGCGCCGAGCGCACCTGCGCGTTGCCGCGCACCGCCGGCTCGTCGGCGAGGATGCGGTTGATTTGCTGCGCCACTTGCTGGGTGGTCGTCTCGCGATCCTCCCAGGGCTTCAGGAACACGACGAACGCGCCGTTGTTGAAATCGTCGCTCGCGCCGAACCCGCCCGGGGTGCGCGTGATGATCGACCGCACCGCGCCGTTGCCGCCATCGATCATCGGCAGCAGCTTGGCCTGCGTGTCGGTCATGTAGCGGTCCATCTGGTCGAAGCCGGTGCCCTCGGGCGCGGTCAGCTGGACTTGTGCGACGCCCTGGTCCTCGGCCGGCACCAGCTCGGCCTGGAGCGTCAGGAATCCCGCCACCGCGACACCCAGGAACAGCACGACGCCGATCAGCGGGATCAGCGGCCGGTTGATCGCCCTGTCGAGCCAGCGCCCGTAGAATCGCTCCAGTTTCTGGAACTGGTCATCGATCCAACCGGTGAAGCGCCCGCGCTCCTGCTTCTTGAGCATCTTCGAGCACAGCATCGGCGTCAGGCTCAGCGCGAGAAAGCCGGAGAAGGCGACCGCGCCGATCATCGCCACCGCCAGTTCGCGGAACAACAGGCCGGTCTGGCCGGCGAGGAAGCAGATCGGCACGAACACCGCGCAAACCACCAACGTGGTCGAGATCACGGCAAAGCCCACCTGCCGCGTGCCCTTGAACGCGGCGACGAGCGGCGGCTCGCCTTCCTCGATGCGGTGATAGACATTCTCGAGCACCACGATCGCGTCGTCGACGACCAGGCCGATCGCCAGCACCAGCGCGAGCAAGGTCAGCAGGTTGATCGAGAAGCCGAACAGCCACAGCACCGCGAACGCGCCGAGCAGGCAGATCGGCACCGTCACCGCCGGGATCAACGTCGCGCGCCACGATCCCAGGAACAGGAAGATCACCGCGACCACCAGCACCGCCGCCTCGATCAGCGTGTGCCACACGCCGTCGATCGCACGGCCGATGAACTGCGAATCGTCCGATCCGACGGTGATCGTCATCCCCTCGGGCAGGCTCGGGCGAATCTCCTCGGCGGTCCTTTTCGCCGCGTCGGCCACTGCCAGCGTGTTGGCGCCCGACTGGCGCACCACGCCCAGGCCCACCGCCGGCTGCCCGTTGAGTCGGAACGAGCTGTACGGATTCTCCGCCTCCTGCTCGACCTTCGCGACGTCGCCCAGCCGCACCAGATAACCATCGGGCCCGCGCCCGACGACCAGCCCGGTGAAGCTCTCGGGCGATCCGAACGGCCGGTCGACGCGTAGCGTCACATTCTGCTGCTGCGATTCGATCCGCCCGGCGGGCAGCTCGACATTCTGGTTGCGCAGCGCAGTCTCGACGTCGGCCGGGGTCAGCGCGAATGCCGCGAGCTTGGTGGCGTCGAGCCACACGCGCATCGAGGGCCGCGCCTCGCCGCCCACGAACACCCGCGCCACGCCGTCGATCGTGCTGAACCGGTCGACCAGGTTGCGGTCGACATAGTCGGACAGCTGGAGCCGGGTCCAGCCCGGCCGCGAGATGACGAGGAACAGGATCGGGTTCGAATCCGCATCGACCTTGCGCACCTCGGGCGCCAGCGCCTCCTCGGGCAGGTCCTCGGTCACGCTGCCGATGCGGTCGCGCACGTCGTTGGCGGCGGAATCGATGTCGCGGCCCGGGCGGAACTCGATCGAGATGTCCGATGAGCCGTCGCGCGAGCGCGAGGTGATCGTCTCGATCCCCTCGATGCCCGACAGCACTTCCTCGATCGGCTGGGTGATGCGCGCCTCGACCACGCTCGCCGCGGCGCCGGTATAGACGGTCTCGACCGACACCACCGGCGGGTCGGTGTCCGGATATTCGCGCACCGACAGGCTCATGAACCCGACCGCGCCGACGATCGTCAGCAGGATCGCCAGCACCGCCGCGAAGACGGGCCGCCGGACCGAGACGTCGGAAAGCTGCATCAGCCGGCCTTGCCCGTTGCCGCCGGCTTGGGCGCGGCCCGCGTCGTACCAGTGGCGACCGCCTTGGGCTGCGCATCACCCGCGCCGCCGGTGCGCACGTCCTGGCCCTCGGCGATCTTGACCACGCCCTCGGTCACCACGCGCTGCCCGGCGCGCAGGCCTTCGACGATCTCGACCACGCCGTTCTGTCGCAGCCCGGTGCGCACCTTGAGGCGCTTGGCCTTGCCGTTCTCGACGGTGAAGACATAGCTCTGCTCGCCCTCGCCGACGATCGCCAGCTCGGGCACCGCGGGCGAGGTGCGCGCCTGCGCCTCGATCGCCACCGTCAGCAGCATCCCAGGCTTGAGCCGGCGGTCGCCATTGGGCAGCACCGCGCGCACCGTCGCCGCGCGCGTCTGCGGGTTGAGCACCGGGTCGACCGTGTCGATCGTGCCGCGGAAGGGCTGGTCGGGATAGGCGGCGGCGACCGCCACGATCGGCTGGCCCGGCCGCACCTGCGCCAGCAGCGTCTCGGGCACCGCAAAGTCGAGCTTGATGCGGCTGACGTCGCTCACCGTGACGATCTCGGTGCCCGCGGTCACCACCGCGCCAGCGGAGATGTTGCGCAGCGACACCCAGCCGCCGAACGGCGCGCGCACAACGCGGTCGGCGATCCCCGCGCGCGCCTCGGCCGCCTCGCCACGCGCCGCGCCCGCCAGCGCGACCTGCGCGTCGACCGCGCTGCGCGTCGCGAAGCCGCGCGCCTTCAGCTCTTCGAGCCGCTCGAGCTGCTGATGTGCCTCGCGCGCCCGAGCCTGCGCCTGGGCGAGCTGCGCATTCTGCGTGCCCGCTTCGAGCACCGCGATCACTTGGCCCTTGCTGACATAGGCGCCGTCGTCGAAATTGAGCCGCACGATGCGCTGCGTCACCGGCGCGGTCAGCGTCACCTGCTCGTTCGCGCGCGCCGTCCCCACCGCATCGATCCGCTCGACGAAGCGCGCCGGCTGCACCGGTGCCACGGTCACCAGCGGCGCCGTGCGCCCCTTCTTCTCGGCGGCGTCGCCACCACCACAAGCTGAAAGCATCGCCGCAGCGGCGAAGAGGGTGAGGATCGTTCGCATGAACCCAGTGCGCTATGGACACCAAAGGAGGAAGGCAAGCTTGTCACACGTATTTGTCGCAAAAGTGTGTCAGTTGTTTCGCAGTGCAGCATGAAACCGGGGACACCGTTATACCCGTTCCGGTGACTCGTTGACACAATCCCAACCTTTGCCTGCGATCGGCGCTTTACGGCGCACGCGATGCTGCCGCCGGATTCAGGGGCAGGAAGCGCGGCACTCGGCATGTTCCACCGCAACGATTTCGCCAGCACGCCCGACGACCGCTACGCGCGCCAGCTGCGCCGCGGCTTCCGGCGGCTGCGCTTCGAGCCGGTGGTCGAGGCCGAGTATCGCCGCACGCTGATCGAGACGGAGCGGCTCTCCGCGGCGATCTGCGCAGGCGTCGGGGCATGCGTGTGGTTCGCCTTCGCGCTGCTCGATCTCCACCGCATCTCGGCGCTCGGCCTGTGGCAGCGCATGGATCCCGCGGTGTGGTTCTGGCTCGGCGCGCGCTGGTCGGTGCTGGTCATCCTGATCGGCGGCGCGCTGATCATCCGCAACCGCCGCGGCGACTATGGCTGGCTGTCCTGGACGATGTACACCGCGATGGGTCTGGCCATCTCCTTCACTGCATGGATCATCCACGCCGAGGGCGGGTTCGCCGCGGACAGCGCGCAGATCGTCGTGGTGATGGCGGCCTTCCTGCCGCTCGGCCTCACCTTCCGCCGCGCGCTCGCCGCGGCATTGGTCGTGGCGGCGGTCTCGATCCTGGTCCTGCTCGTGCTCGATGCGCACCACGAGCTCCCGCATCGCGTGCAGATCGCCGCGATATTGGTGCTGGCGGTGCCGGTCGCGGCAATGGGCGGCTATCTGCGCGAACATTCGCAGCGCCGGCAGTTCCTGCTCACCGCGATCCTCGACCGTCAGGCGCATACCGATCCGCTCACCGACCTCGCCAATCGCCGCAGTCTGTTCGCGCATGCCGAGCGCGTCGCGCAGCTCGCCGCGCGCGATGGCTGCGGCGTCGCGCTGGCGATCATCGACGTCGATCACTTCAAGCATTTCAACGACAGCTATGGCCATGGCGCCGGCGACCTCGCGCTCCAGCGCGTCGCCGAGGCGCTGGGCGCGGACCTGCGCACCCCGTTCGACACGGCCGCGCGGCTCGGCGGCGAGGAGTTCTGCGTCCTGCTCTATGGCGTCACGCGCGACGCGGCGCAGGCGCGATTCGACGATCTGCTCGAACGTGTCCGGCAGCTCGGCATCCCGCACGTCGGATCGCCCGCCGGTTTCCTGACGCTGAGCGGAGGCGCAGCGATGCTCGGCCCCCACGGGCGTTTCGACGTCCTCGCCAACCGCGCCGACGCCGCGCTCTACCGCGCCAAGCGCGAGGGACGCGACCGGCTGCGCTGGGCCTAACCCCTAGAAATCCCGGCAGTTGCTCGGCGCTGGCCGTCCGGCGAAGCGCGCGTCGATCCAGTCGAGCGCCGCGGTCGCTTCGGTCCGCGCGACTGTGGCGTGCTCGCCGCCCTGGATCGACTGGAAGCGCACCGTCTTGCCTTGTCTGCAGGCGCGCTGCGCGAAATCGCGCACCACTGCGGGTGCCACGATCACGTCGCCGGTGCCGGTCGCGATGAAGGCCGGGACCGGAATCGCGGCGGGCGACGGGCTGTTCTCGCGCATCAGCCGGCCCCATGGCTGCTTCTTGCTGAGGTCGAGGTTACGGATCGCCCGCTGCGCGACGGCGATGCCGATGATCGTGCCGAGCTTGGGTTTGGCATTGAACTGAACGCAGTTGTTGTCGGCCAGCCGGGTCATCACATTCTGCACCGAGCGCGAGCCCAGGTCCGACATCGGCGCGCCATAGTGACGCGACCAGCTCGTCGCGGTGTAGGCGGTGAGCATCGCCCGCACGCGCAAATCGCTGCCCTCGGCGAAGTTGCGGGCAAGATCGGTCGGCGGGACGATCGCGACGATCCCGGTGAGCTGAAGGTCGGGGGCATAATTCGACCAGATCTGGCCGGTCCACAGCGCGGCATGCCCGCCCTGCGATTCACCCCACACCGCGAAGCGCGTCCCGGCATTGGCTTGCGGGATGCCGCGCGCCGATCGCACCGCGTCGAGCGCCGAGCGGCCCTCGCTCTGTCCGACCAGCGCGGGGTGCACGCCTTCCGAGCCCAGTCCCGGATAATCGGGCGCGACCACGGTGTAGCCGCGCCGGATCGCGTCCTGCAGCCCGGGGATGACGGTGAAGTTGCCGTCGCCGATCGACGGCGCGCAACGGTCCGAGATGCCGACCAGGCCGTGCGTCCAGGCAATGACCCGGCGCGGCGGATCTCCCCGGCGGCCGTCGGGCGCGATCACCATGCCGGTCACCTGGATCGGCTGGTTGCGGTCGCTCGTCGTCCAATAGGTCACGCGCCACGCGCGCATGCCTGCGGGCGCAGTGCTCACCGGCTGGGCGGAAATCAGCGTTCCAGGACGCGGCGCGCGCTGCGCCGACCCGATGCCCGGCACGACCAACAATGCCGCCGCCGATACGTGCGTCAGGATACCGAACCTACCACGCATGCCGCCCCTCCTGTCAGATTTCGCGAGCGAAACGGTCAGAAGCCCTAGTCGGTTCCGCGCCACGTCCCCGGCGCCAGCCCGTCGAGCGTCCACTCCCCCACCCGCCAGCGCACCAGCCGCAATGTCGGATGCCCCACCGCCGCGGTCATCCGCCGCACCTGGCGGTTGCGCCCCTCGCGCAGCGTCAGCGCGATCCAGCAGTCGGGCACGCTCTTGCGGAAGCGCACCGGCGGATCGCGCGGCCATAGCTCGGGCGGATCGATCCGCTCGGCCTGCGCCGGCCGCGTCATCCCGTCGTTGAGCTTCACCCCGCGCCGCAACGCCTCCAGCGCCGCCGCATCGGGCTCGCCCTCGACCTGCACCCAATAGGTCTTGTCGAGCTTGAAGCGCGGGTCGGCGATCCGCGCCTGCAGCCGCCCGTCATCGGTCAGCAACACCAGCCCCTCGCTGTCGCGGTCGAGCCGTCCGGCCGGATACACCCCTGGCACATCGATGAAATCCGACAGCGTCGCGCGTGGCGTCTCCGCGCCCTTGTCGGTGAACTGGCACAGCACATCATAGGGCTTGTTGAACAGGATCAGCCGGGCCACGCGCTAGTCCCCCGCGAACCCAAACGGCGACACCCCCGCCTCGCGCTCATTGACCAGCATCGCCCGGCCCACCGGCGCCGCACTGCGCTGCGGACATTCCCGCATGCACGCCCGGCACCCCAGCCCCACCGGGGTCGCCTCGCCGCCGAAGTCGAGCCCGCGCGCCGCCGCTAGCCCCTTGGCCGCCTCAGCTGCGAGCCCCAACGTCACCACGAACCGCGCCTTGACCGCCCCGGCCCAGCCGCCCGGCGGCGACACGCAGCGCGAGCTCGTGAACCAGCGCGACCCATCCTCCAGCTCGACCAGCTGCACCACCCGCTCGTCGGCGCGCTGGAACGCGGCATAGGCGTCGAGCAACGGGCACGGTACCAGCGATTCCACCAACGGCGATCCGCTCGCCCCGGCGAAGCGCTTCGACACCTGCCCCGCCCGGTCGATGCGCAGCATGAAGAAGGGCAGCCCGCGCGCGCCGACCCGCTGCAGCGTGGTCAGCCGATGCGCGACCTGCTCCGCGCTCGCCCCGAAGCGGCGGCGGAGCAGCTCGAGGTCGTATCCGGTCGCCTCGCACGCGCGCAGAAACCGCGCATAGGGCATCATCACCGCCGCTGCGAAATAGCTTACCAGGTGCCGGCGATAGAGCCGCTCGGCCACGCGGTCGGCGAATCCCGCGCCGCGCACCAGCGCATCGATCTCCGCCCGCGCCTCGACCGCCAGCTGCCGCGCCAGCGCGAACACCCGGCTCGGCGGATCGAGCGCCTCGCTCAACTGCAACTGCCGCGCATGCAGGTCGAGCCGCGTACGCAGCCCGGAGAGCACCTCGATCGGCAGCACCCGGATCGACAGCTGGTGCTTGACCCGCAGCCGCTCGGCCATCGCCCCGAAGCCGTCGCTCGATGCGATGCGCAGCTCGTCGGCCAGCGCCTCGGCCGCGGCGTCGAGGTCGGCGAAATGGTTGCGCCAGCGCTCGACCTCGCGCCGCACCGCCGCGCCGGGATCCTCGCCCTCGCCCGGCAGCGCCACACCGCCGCCCGCGCCGCGGTCATAGGCGCGCGCAAACGCCTCCGCCCCGCCCGGCGCGCCCGCCAGCCATTCGGTCAGCTCGGTGCGGTCGATCTCGATATCGGCGAACAGCGGATCGGCCAGCCGCCGCCGCATCGCCTCCTCGCCCCCGCCCGGCTCGCCCGCCGCCAGCGCGCGCGGATCGAAGTCGAAGGTCTGCGCGAGGCCCAGCAGAAGCGTCGCCGACAGCGGCCGCTGGTTGCGTTCGACCAGGTTGAGATAGCTCGCCGAGACCCCCAGCATCTCGGCCATCGCCGCCTGCGTCAGCCCCTGCGCGCGCCGCAATCGCCGCACCGCATGCCCCGCGAACAGCTTGCGCTCCGCCATTTTCCTACACGCCCCGTTCTTGCTATGTTCGACGCATGATGCCAACGAACCAATCTGTCAATTATTTACAATGTTTCGGAATAGCTGTCGCGTGTCAACCACAGCGTGACCGCGTTTGAGACCCATCTAGTCTGTCAAGCTTGTCAATCACGAGTCACACAGGATGCACGAACTTTACAGGAGTGTACCGATGAAGACCCCCGAACCCGCCAGCGCCCGCCCGGTCTTCTCGACCGCCGATTTCGCGCTGCTCAAGGAAGCCGTCGCGGATTACACGCGCAAGATCGCCGACGATCCGCGCTCGGTCCAGTTCGCGAACCTCTACCATCGCCTCGGCCGCCTCGGCTGACGCCAATAGTCCTGGGGAGGACGATGCCCGCCGGGGAAACCCGGCGGGCATTTGCGTCATTGGGGATTATGATGATCGCGAAGCCAGACCGCGAATGCGTCCTCGGTCATCTCGCCCGCCGCCAATGCGAGCATGGTGCGGATCGCATCCGCCTTGTCGAAGGCGATCGGGATGTCGTTCAGTCGAAGGAACAGGCGCCCCAACACCCATACCGTGCGCTTGTTACCGTCCGCGAACGGGTGGTTGCGGGCAACGCCATAGGCATATGCGGCAGCCAGCACGAATGGATCGTCCTCGCCATAGGCCAGCTTGTTCAGGGGCCGCGCCAACGCGGATTCGAGCAGCCCGGCATCCTTGACGCCGGCCAGTCCGCCATGCTCGGCGAGCTGGCGGTCATGGATCGCCATCGCGATCTCCGCATCGAGGAATCTGTACTCGGCCACAAAAGCTCAGCGAGCCAGAACAGCCAGAATATCGCGGTCCTCGCGCATGATCTCTTCCGCCGCCGCCATCGCCGCGGCAAAATCGGCATTATGCGCCGAGAGCGTGAACCCGCTCGGAGATTCCGAAAGGAACACCTCATCCCCCTGCCCCACCCGCAGGCGCGCGAGCACCTCCTTGGGCAGGATGACTCCGGTGGAATTCCCGATCTTGATGAGCTTCAGCGGCTTGTTCATACGAATGTTATAACGCGATTTGCGTCATTCGTCCAAGCCAATCCGTCATCCAGCCGCGCCGGCGCCCGCCGCGATCCGCGCGTCATGCTCGGCCTTGCCGAACGGGAAGCGCGAATAGAACCACGCCGCACCCCAGGCGAGCGCGAGGTAGCAGAGCGTGAAGATGATCGTCAGCCGGTCCACCGTCGCCTCGGGCACCTGCCCCGGCGTCGCCCCATCGGGGAAGCCCGCGATCCACAGGACCAGCCCGGCGAGCCCGATGCCGATCCCGCTGGTGCATTTCTGAACGAAGAAGGATCCGGCGAAGAACACCCCTTCGGACCGCCGCCCGGTCTGGGCTTCGGACTGCTCCACCACGTCGGCCATCATCGAGGCGCCGAGCATGAAGACCGAGACGCTGCACGCGGTGTTGACGGCATAGATGCTGAACAGCACCGGCAGCATCGCCGGGTCGCCCGGCGCGGGGAACATGCCCGCGAGCCGCAGCCAATAGGGCAGCCCGAGCAGCACCGGCGCCGCGATCATGAACATCGCCGCCGCCTTGCGCTTGCCCAGGCGCACGGCGACCCGCGGCGCGATGAAGAACGCCGCGAGCACCCCGGCGAACAGCACCCCGCCCAGCGCCATGAAGGCCGAGGTCGGGAACAGCCACACGAAGGTGTAGAGATAGTTGGACAGCGCGAACCCGATACCCTGCGCCGAATAGGCGCACAGCCCGGCGAGCATCAGCACCGCGAAGGCGCGGTTGCGCACCGTCTCGACCAGCTCGCGGAACGCCTGCCCGACCGTCGTCTTCTCGATCGCGGGGCGCGGCAGCCGCGCAATCTCATGGTGCGTGCCCAGCGCCGAGATCAGGATCGCCCCCGCCATCGCCGCCGCGCCCACCGCTGCAAACAACCCATAGCCCTCGCGGTTGAGCAGTCCGTTGGGCTGCCCCTCCCCCGGCACCAGGAACAGCGTATAGGCCGCGACCAGCATCGCCAGCCCGCCGGCCCAGCCGAACAGGTAGCGATACGCCATGATCCGCGTCCGCTCATTGTAATCGGCGGTCAGCTCCGGCGTCAGCGCGACCGAGGGCACCTCATAGGCCGACACCGCGGTGCGCACGATCACTGCGGTCGCGAACACCCAGCCGAGCATCGCCGCGTTCGGCAGCTCCGGCGGGTTCCACAGCAGCAGCCAGCCGACCGCGATCGGGATCGCCGATGCGTACATCCACGGGTGCCGCCGTCCCCAGCGGCTGCGCGTGCGGTCCGATGCGGCGCCGATCGCCGGGTCGATCATCGCGTCGAGGATCAACGCGGCCATGATCGCCGCCCCCACCTGCACCGCGGGCAGCCCGATCACTTGGTTGTAGAACAGCAGCAGGAAGGTCTGGAATCCGGCGTCCTTGACGCCATAGGCGACCGCCCCGAAGCCATAGGCGAGCATCGACTGCTTGCCGATCCGCCGCGCCTGCGGGGTCGCCGCGCCTTGCGCCATGCCGCTCATCGATTGCTCTCCCCCGCTGCCGGTTCGCATCGTGCACGCCGTATTTTGCGGTTTCGGGTCAGCATATGGCGGCCCGCCGCTGCGTCAATCCGTCGATTTTCAAAATCAGGGTATGTTGCGAACCCGCGTCCACCCGCTATAGCTGCGCCATATTCAGGGGAGGATCGCATGGCGCTCGACGCCGAAACCTTCGACGCTTTGATCGATACGGTACGCCGCTTCGTGACCGAGCGCCTGCGCCCGCTCGAGGCCGAGGTGGAGGCCGCCGACGCGATCCCCGAGCATATCGTCGAGGAGATGAAGGCGCTCGGCCTGTTCGGCCTGTCGATCGCGGAGGACTATGGCGGGCTTGGCCTGACGATGCTCGAGGAGTGCCGCGTGGCGATCGAGATGGGGCGCACCACCCCCGCCTTCCGCTCGACCTTCGGCACCAATGTCGGCATCGGGTCGCAGGGCCTGGTCATGGCCGGCACCCCCGAGCAGAAGGCGGCCTGGCTCCCGCGCATCGCCAGCGGCGAGATCATCACCAGCTTTGCGCTAACCGAGCCCGACGTCGGATCGGACAGCGGCGCGGTGAAGGCCCGCGCGGTGAAGGATGGCGACGTCTACCGCCTCTCGGGCACCAAGCGCTTCATCACCAATGCCGACAAGGCGCAGCTGTTCACCGTGATGGCCCGCACCGGCGACGAACCCGGCGCGCGCGGCGTCTCCGCCTTCCTCGTTCCCCGCGACCTGCCGGGCGTGTCGATCGGCGAGCCCGAGAAGAAGATGGGGCAGAGGGGCGCCAAGGTCGCCGACGTGATCTTCGACGACGTCCCCGTCCCCGCCGCCAACCGGCTCGGCGAAGAGGGCGAAGGCTTCAAGATCGCGATGCGCGTGCTCGATCGCGGCCGGCTCCATATCAGCGCGGTCAGCGTCGGCGTCGCCGAGCGCCTCATCGCCGATTGCGTCGCCTACGCATCCGAACGCAAGCAGTTCGGCAAGCCGATCGCCGAGCACCAGCTGATCCAGGCGATGCTCGCCGACAGCAAGACCGAAAGCCTCGCCGCCCGCGCGCTCGTCCTCGAGACCGCCACGGCCAAAGACGCCGGCAAGGACGTCGTCATGGAGAGCGCCGCCGCCAAGCTGTTCGCGACCGAGATGGTCGGCCGCGTCGCCGATCGCGCGGTGCAGATCTTCGGCGGCGCGGGCTATATCGCCGACTACGGAATCGAGCGGCTCTATCGCGACGTCCGCCTGTTCCGCATCTACGAAGGCACCAGCCAGATCCAGCAACTCATCATCGCCCGCGAGACGCTCAAGCGCGGCGGCTGAAGACACGGGAGAGAGACATGGACACCAGCAACTTCTTCAGCCTCGCGGGCCGCACCGCGCTCGTCACCGGCGGCAGCCGCGGCATCGGCAAGATGATCGCCGCCGGCTTCATCGCGCAGGGCGCCAAGGTCTATATCTCCTCGCGCAAGGCCCCGGCGTGCGAAGAGACCGCCGCCGAGCTCGGCCCGAACTGCATCCCGCTCCCGATGGATGTCTCGACGGTCGAGGGCTGCAAGGCGCTCGCCGCCGAGCTCGCCACCCGCGAGGACCATCTCGACATCCTCGTCAACAATGCCGGCGCCGCCTGGGGCGTGGCGTTCGAGGAATTCCCCGAGAGCGGCTGGGACAAGGTCATGGACTTGAACGTCAAGTCACCCTTCTTCCTGACGCAGGCGCTGCACGGCCTGCTCAAGGCGCGCGCCAGCTTCGACGCGCCGTCGAAGGTGATCAACATCACCTCGATCGATGGGCTGCGGCTCAATCCGTGGGAGACGTACAGCTACCACGCGTCCAAGGCCGCGTTGATCTACCTGACCAAGCGCATGGCCGCGCGGCTGATCCGCGACGGCATCATCGTCACCAGCCTCGCCCCCGGCGCCTTCGCCAGCGAGATGAACAAGGCCGCGCGCGACCATGGCGACGAAGTGGCCAAGCGCATCCCGATGCGCCGCATCGGCACGCCCGAGGACATGGCCGGCGCCGCGATCTTCCTCGCCAGCCGCGCCTCGGACTATGTCGTCGGCGACACGCTGGTGGTCGACGGCGGGCTGGTCAACGCCGCGCTGGGGAGCAGCATCGACGCCTAGAGCCGCCGCCCCTTCACCCCAGCCTCGTGCCGCGCGAGGAAATAGGCGCGGCGGATCTCGGGCCGCATCTCGCCGATGATCCAGGAGCGCAGCATGTCGGTGCAGTAATAGGGGTCGGCGCGCGAGGCATGCGGCGTCATCTCGGCGCCATATACCGCGCAATAGCTCCGCGCCGCGCCGGCCACGCGCTGGCGCAGCATCGCCCGCCCCTCGCGGCTGTCGAGGCTGAGGTCGCCATAAGCCACTCGCGCGGTCACCGCCTCGGCTCGCCCGTCGACGCAGCCAATGAGCAGCAGGGCCGGGATCAGGATCATCAGTCGCATCGTCGCTCTCCCTTTCGAAGTCGCCGGACAAGCCGGTCCCGTGGCGCGGAACCCGCGCTTTTTTGACGGTCTTGATGAAGTCCCTGGGCTAGCGGGCGATCAGCCGCCCCGCCCTCTCAATGCGCGCGCCCGCGCGTCGAATTCGTCCGCGGTGGCGCGCATTTGCTGGACCCGGCCGCGAATCTCCGCGCGCTTCGCCGCGGTCACACCAGGCAATTCCGCGGTCAGCTCGACGTCCCTCGCGCCTTTTCGCATCTCGACGGCCGCTTGGCTGATCTCGTCGGCGGCGTGCTTCGCCCATTGGGGAGTCTCCTCCGCCACGGGTGCTGGCGGCGGGACGCGGGCTGCGGTGATCGTCACGCTGTCCGCGGTTCGCACCACCTCCGCACCACCCTGCCCGACGATGCGCATCTCTTGCTGCACGGGCTGCGGTGCGCTCACCACCTGGGGTTGGGGAACTGCCACTTGCACCGGCGTGGAGATCGATCCCGGCAACACGCGCACCGGACCGCGATCGGACGCGCCCGGCGGGGTGACCGCTTGGGGCGCCACCACAGGTGCGGTCGTCACCTCGCTGTCCGCAACGCCGGCCGCCACCGGGCGTCCGGCCGTGGGCGTGCGGGCCGGAGACGTAACCGCGGGACGCGATACGGGTGCGGCCTGAGCTGGCGAAACCGCGCCGCTTGGCGCAGCAGCAGGCATCGCCGGCACCAGCCTGGCGGCCGCCAGCGGCGGCGCGGAGAGCGCCACACAAACGAGCGACGCCACGGGAACGATACGGCTCCCGCGCCGCTGCCGGTGCATCGCGATGTGCGCGATCCGCTCGGCCAGTGCGTTGGGCCACAGCGCCATGCCGGTCGCCGCAGTACGCGTCGTCCGCGCCGCGGCGAAGGTCAGCAGCGCCTCGGCATAGTCGGCGCGCTCGATCCCGCGCACCGCGGCTTCGTCCGCGGCGGTCTCGCCACGGCGGGCGAGCACCCGGCCGAGCAGCCACACCAGCGGGTTGAACCAGAACAGCGCAACCGCGATCCGCGCCGCGACCAGCATCGGCCAGTCGAACCGGCGGATATGCGCCGCCTCGTGCGCCAGCACCGCATCGGCCTGGCCCGTCCGCTCGAGCGTCGCCGGGTCGATCAGGATCCACGCCGGCAGGATGCCCCAACTGATCGGTGTCACGACGTCGGGCGAGACCAGCAGCCGCACCGGCCGCCGCAGGCGCGCCGTGGCCCGCCCAAGCGCAGCATGCCACTCGGGGCCAGCGACCGGGGTGCCGTGCCGCGTCCACCGCATCAGGATCACGAGTCCCATCGCCAGATGCAGCACCACCGCACCGGCACCCGCCGCATAGAACAGCCCGGCAAGGTCGATTTCGCTCTGCGGCGGCAAGGCAACGGCCGGCGCGGCGCTCACCGCAACGGCCCGCGCCGCTTCGGCCGGCGCTTCCGGTGCCGGAAGCCAGGCCAGGTCGAGCGGCGGCAGCAGCAATACCGCAGCGGGCAACGCCAGCAGCAACAGGACCGCCATGCGCAGCACGAACACGCGCTCCGCCGCCGGCCTCCCGCGCAGCATCCGGTCGGCGAGCAGCGCGGCTCCCGCGATCAGCGTCGATTTCCAGCCGAGTTCAATCAGCAATGGCAGCATCATTCCGCCTCCCTGCGCGCCTGGTCGATCACACGTTGCAACGCTTCGATCTCGTCGGGCTTGAGCCGCGGCTGCATGCCGAGCAGCGCCGTGGCGGCGCTTGCCGCGGAGCCCTGGAAGAAAGTCTGCACCAGCTTCTGCAGCGCAGTCTCCGCCACCGCTTCGGTGCGCGGGGCGGGCGAATAGACATAGGCCTGGTTGACCGCCTTGTGCGCGACCAGTCCCTTGGCGACCAGCCGGGCGAGCAAGGTGCGCACCGCCGAATCCGACGGCGCATCGCTCATCGCGTTGCGCACCGCCGCAGCGGTCGCTTCCTCCAGCCCGCACAGGATCTCGAACACCTCGCGCTCGCGGCGCGGCAACGACTCGATCATCTCGGCCTCCTGCTACGTTTGTAGCATGTTACAAATGTAGCAGCAACCGGTTACATGATCACGATCGAGCGAGGCGCGGGACCGCTCGCGCCCGCCGCGCCAGCACGCCGCTCGCCGCAGCACGGACGATGCGCTGGAAGGTCGGGCACTCCATATGGCTGGGCGCCGGGCACGCCGCCGCGTGCCGCAGCCCGTCGCGCATCGCACTCAGCCGCCGGATCAGCGTGTCGAGCTCGTCCGCCTTGGCGCGCAGCATGCCGCGGTCGATCACCGCCATGCCGCGCGCGTCGAACATCGCGGCGATCTCATCGAGCGAGAATCCGGCCTGCCGCCCCAGCGCGATCAGCGCCAGCCGCTCGATTATCCCCGGCTCGAACACGCGCTTGAGCCCGCGCCGCCCGATCGAGGCGATCAGCCCCCGCTCCTCATAATAGCGCAGCGTCGAGGCCGGGATTCCGGAGCGCTGCGCCACGGTGGTAATATCGAGCGCACCCATGGGCTTGACCTCAAGTCGACTTGAAGTGGCACGGTGCCGTTCCAGCACCCCCGAATCAAGCGAAAGGACGATCGATGACAGAGACGAAGATCGAGGCGATGGATCAGGCCCAATTGTGGAACGGCCCGGCGGGCGATGCCTGGACGGCGCTACAACCGCAGCTCGACGAGTTGTACGCGCCGTTCGAGGCGCTGCTCGTCAGCGCCGTGCGCTGGCACCAGCCCGCTCGTGTGCTCGACATCGGCTGCGGCACCGGCGCGACCACGCTCGCCATCGCGCGCGAGCTGGCCGGGCGCGGAAGCTGCACCGGCGCCGACCTGTCGCAGATCATGATCGACCGCGCCCGCGAACGCGCCGCCGCCGAGCCCGCGGGCGTCGAGGCGCGTTTCGTCCGCGGCGACGCCTCGCGGATCGATGCCGCGACACCTTTCGACATGGCAGTCTCGCGCTTCGGCGTGATGTTCTTCGACGACCCGGCCGCAGCCTTCGCCCGCCTGCACGGCGCGATGTCGCCCGGCGCGCCGCTGGCCGCGATCGCCTGGCGCGCGCCGGCCGAGAACGCGTTCATGACCGCAGCCGAGCGCGCCGCCGCGCCGCTGCTGCCGCCGCTCCCGCCGATGGCGCCCGGCGCGCCCGGCCAGTTCGCCTTCGCCGACGCCGACCACGTCCGCGCGATCCTCGGCGACAGCGACTGGCAGGGTATCGAGCTCAATCCCGTGGACGTCGAATGCACGATGCCCGAAAGCGACCTGCTCCCCTACCTCTCGCATCTCGGCCGGATCGGCATCTTCCTGCGCCAGTTCGATGCGGACACGCGCAATCGCGTGCTCGCCACGGTCCGCGCCGCGTTCGAGCCCTTCGTCGACGGCAACACCGTCCGCTTCACCGCCGCCTGCTGGATGATCGAAGCGAAAGCCTGAACGCTAGGACCTAGCGCGCGATCCCGCCCGCGGCGAGCACCGCCAGCGTCACCAGCTCGCTCGCCGTGCTCGTCATCGGCGCGACCTGCACCGGCTTCTCCATCCCCACCAGCATCGGCCCGATCATCGAATCCCCGCCCAGCTCGCGCAGCAGCTTCGCCGAGATATGCGCCGACTGGAGCCCCGGCATGATCAGAATGTTCGCCGGCCCCGAAAGCCGCGCGAACGGATAGTTCGCCAGCTGGCGCGGGTTGAGCGCGACGTCGGGCGCCATCTCGCCCTCATACTCGAAGCTCACCTTGCGCGCGTCGAGCACCTTCACCGCTTCGCGGATATTCTCGAGGAACGCGCCCTTGGGATTGCCGAAGTTGGAATAGCTCAGGAACGCGACGCGCGGCTCGTGGCCCATGCGCCGCGCGACCTGCGCGGTCTCCTCGGCGATGTCGGCCAGCTCCTCGGCATCGGGGCGCTCGTTCACCGTGGTGTCGGCGATGAACACGGTGTGGCTCTGCCCGACCATGATGTGCACGCCGAACGCGGTCTTGCCATCGGCGACGTCGATCACGCGCCGCACCTCGCGCAGGCTCTGCGCATAGGTGCGCGTGATGCCGGTGATCATCGCATCGCCCTCGCCCAGCTGGAGCAGCAGCGAGCCGAAGATGTTGCGATCCTGGTTGACCATCCGCTCGCAGTCGCGGCGCAGATAGCCGCGGCGCTGCAGCCGCGCGTAGAGGAAGTCGACCATCGCCGGCACCAGCGGCGAGTGGCGGCTGTTGTGCAGCTCGAAGCTCTCGGGATCGGTCACCCCCAGCGCCTTGAGCCGGTCGACCACATCGTCGCGCCCGACCAGCACCGGCGTGCCATAGCCGCCCTCGCGGAACGCGATCGCCGCGCGCAGCACCACTTCCTCCTCGCCCTCGGCGAAGATCACGCGCTTGGGATGCGCACGCGCGCCCTCATAGGCGAGCGTCAGCACCGAGGTGGTCGGGTTGAGGCGCCCACGCAGCGTGTGGCGATAAGCCGCCATGTCGAGGATCGGCTTGGTCGCCACCCCCGAATCCATCGCCGCCTTGGCCACCGCCGCGGGGACGTTCTCCATCAGCCGCGGGTCGAACGGCGCCGGGATGATATAGTCGGGGCCGAAGCTGTGCGCGCGGCCATAGGCCAGCGCTACTTCCTCGGGCACCTGCTCGCGCGCCAGCTCGGCGATCGCCTGCGCCGCGGCGATCTTCATCTCCTCGTTGATCCCCGTCGCGCGCACGTCGAGCGCGCCGCGGAAGATGAACGGGAAGCCGAGCACGTTGTTGACCTGGTTGGGATAGTCCGAGCGCCCGGTCGCGACGATCGCGTCGGGGCGCACGTTCTTGGCCAGCTCGGGGCGGATCTCGGGCTCGGGATTGGCCATCGCGAAGATGATCGGCGCGGGCGCCATGTCCTTGACCATCTCGGGCTTGAGCGCCCCCGCCGCCGACAGGCCGAGGAACACGTCGGCCCCCACCAGCGCCTCGGTCAGCGTGGTGCGGTCGGTGGCGACGGCGTGCGCCGACTGCCACTGATTGACGCCCTCGCGGTCGGGCGTGATCACGCCCTTGCGGTCGCACATCAGCACATGGTCGTGCCGCACGCCCAGCGCCTTGATCAGCTCGGTGCAGGCGATCGCCGCCGCGCCCGCGCCGTTCACCACCACCTTGATCTCGCTCAGCCGGCGGCCGGTGAGCAGGCAGGCGTTGATCAGCCCGGCCGCGGTGATGATCGCGGTGCCGTGCTGGTCGTCATGGAAGACCGGGATGTTCATCCGCTCGCGCAGCGTCTGCTCGATGATGAAGCATTCGGGCGCCTTGATGTCCTCGAGGTTGATCCCGCCGAAGCTCGGCTCGAGCAGCTCGACGCAGTTGATGAAGGCGTCGACATCCTCGGTCTTCACTTCGAGATCGATCGAATCGACATCGGCGAAGCGCTTGAACAGCACCGCCTTGCCTTCCATCACCGGCTTGGAGGCGAGCGCGCCGAGATTGCCCATGCCCAGGATCGCGGTGCCGTTGGAGATCACCGCGACCAGATTGCCCTTGGCGGTATAGTCGTAGGCGGTGGCGGGATCGTCGGCGATCGCCTGCACCGGCACCGCGACGCCGGGCGAATAGGCCAGCGCCAGGTCGCGCTGCGTGGTCAGCGGCTTGGAGGCGATGATCTCGATCTTGCCGGGCCGGCCTTCCGAGTGGAACAGCAGCGCCTCGCGCTCGGAGAACTGGACATTGGCTTCTTCTGACATTCTTCTCTCCCGGTTCCGCTCCCTTTAGGCACCGCTCCGCGGCACCGCAATCTGGCGCTTTGCAAGGGATTGGCGGCAATGCCGTTACGGCACGCACGATCACCGCCGTCATTCTGTGCGAAAATCCGCACAAGTTGCGCGTATCGGCGCGATTGTCGGCACCCGGCGCCTTCGCTATCCAGCTGAAATGACCTCGCCACAGCCTGAGCAGGACCGGATCGCCCAACTCGAAGCGAAGGTCGCCGAGCTTTCCACACGCGACGGCGGGGTCGGCTCACGGCTGACCAGGCTGCTGAAGCTGATGCCCTGGCTGATGGCGAGCCATTTCCTGATCGGCGCGCCCGCTTTGCTCATCTCGCTCGGCGTCGCCTACGCCACCTTCGTCCAGGCCGAGGCGACCAAGAAGATGCAGCAGGCCGATGCCTGGCCGTTCGTCTCCTACGGTACCAGCAATGTGAACGAGAAGGGCGAGCGGGTGATCTCGCTCGTGCTGTCCAACAACGGCGTCGGCCCTGCGCTGCTCGGTCCGATCGAGATCAGCTATCAGGGGAAACCGGTGCGCGATCCGCGCGACCTGCTGCTCAAATGCTGCGGGCCGGATGGACTGCGCGGGCTCAGCCTTTCCACCTCGCCTTCGTCCGATATCGTTGCCCGCCCCGGCGAGTCGATCAACTTCATGCAGATCGTCGAAACGCCCGAAAACAAGGCGGTGTGGGATCGGTTCGAGAAGGAGCGGTGGAAGCTGCAGGTCCGCTCCTGCTACTGCTCGATCTTCGACGAATGCTGGACGATCGAGGGCGCGCAGTCCAAGCCAAAGGCGGTGGCGCAATGCCCGGCGGACTGGGTGCGGTTCCGCGAGCGCTGATCCATCCATTCTTCCAAAGTCCCGTCATGCTGAACTTGTTTCAGCATCCATGGTGCCACCAGCGGCTGCGTCGCCTGGGGAGAAATGGACCCTGAAACAAGTTCAGGGTGACGGAAGTGGAGGATAGGGCGTCCGCAACCGACACCCTTCCACAATTTTACGCCGCCCAGCCCCTTGCCGCCCGCGCGTGAAACCCTATCGAGAGCCGTGATGGCCGACGCCGCCCCCACTCCGATGATGGCGCAGTACCACGCCCTGAAGGCGGAGGCGGACGACTGCCTGCTCTTCTATCGCATGGGCGATTTCTACGAGCTGTTCTTCGACGATGCCAAGCTCGCCAGCGGCGTGCTCGATATCGCGCTGACGGCACGCGGCGAGCATGGCGGCGAGCGCATCCCGATGTGCGGCGTGCCCGCGCATGCGATGGACGGCTATCTCGCGCGGCTGATCAAGGCGGGGCACCGTGTCGCGATCGCCGACCAGATCGAGACGCCCGAGCAGGCCAAGAAGCGCGGCGGCTCCAAGGCGCTGGTCGCGCGCGCGATCATCCGCGTCGTCACCGCAGGAACGCTGACCGAGGAAACCTTGCTCGACAGCCGCAGCGCCAACTGGTGCGCCGCGGTCGGCGAGGCCGCGGGCGAGACCGCGATCGCCGCCGCCGACATCTCGACCGGCCGCTTCGAGATCCTCGAATGCGCTGCCGACGCCGTGGGCGCCGCACTCGCCCGGCTCAACGCGGCCGAAGTGATCGCCGCCGAGGGCAGCGACAGCTTCGACGCAACCAGCTTCCGCCCCCGCGCCGAGTTCGACAGCAGCCGGGGCGAGGCGCGCCTCAAGCAGCTCTACGGGGTCGCCACGCTCGACGGTTTCGGCCAGCTCGGCCGCGCCGCTTTGTCCGCCGCGGGCGGGCTCGTCGCCTATCTCGAGCACACCGCCAAGGGGTCGCTTCCCTTCCTCCGCCCGCCGCGCGTCACCCGCTCCGACGCGTGCATGGCGATCGACGCGGCAACGCGCGAGAGCCTCGAACTCACGCAGAGCCAGGCGGGCACGCGCAAGGGCAGCCTGCTTGACGCAATCGACCGCACCGTCACCGGCGCCGGGGCGCGCCTGCTCGGCGCCGATATCGCTGCGCCGCTGATGGACCGCGCGGCGATCGAGGCGCGGCTCGACCTCGTCCAGCGCTTCCATGACGAGCCCGGCCTGCGCGAGGATCTCCGCGCCTCGCTCCGCGCGCTCCCCGATATCGGCCGCGCGATCGGCCGCCTCGCCGCGGGCCGCGGCTCCCCGCGCGATCTCGGCCAGCTGCGCGACGGGCTCGACGGCGCGTGGCGGCTCGGCGAGCAGCTCGGCAAGCTCAACGATCCGCCCGCGCTGCTGGAAACCCTCGCGCCCGACCTGCGCGGCCATGGCGCCCTCATCGACCTGCTCCAGCGCGCGCTCGTCCCCGCCCCGCCGATCGACGCCGCGAACGGCGGCTATATCGCCGAGGGCTATGACGCCGCGCTCGATGATCTGCGCGACGCAGGCGCGGGCGGCCGCCGCGCCATCGCCGCGCTCGAGGCCGATTTCAAACAGCGCACCGGCATCGCCGCACTCAAGATCAAGCACAACGGCGTGCTCGGCTATCATATCGAAGTCGCCGCCAAGCATGCCGACGAGCTGATGCGCCCCGACAGCGGCTTCACCCATCGCCAGACGCTGGCGGGCGTCGTCCGCTTCAACGCGCCCGAGCTGCACGAGATCGCGGTCAAGGTGACCCAGGCCGGCGCCCACGCCCTCGCCGCCGAGGCCGCGCATCTCGAGGACTTGACCGCCGCCGCGCTCGACCGGCGCGAGGCCATCGCCGCCACCGCCGACGCCCTCGCCCGGCTCGACGTCGCGAGCGCGCTCGCCGAGCGCGCGGCCGAGGGCGGCTGGACTCGCCCCGCGCTGGTCGACCACGCCTGTTTCGAGGTGGAGGGCGGCCGCCATCCCGTGGTCGAGGCCGCGCTGGGCCGCAGCGGCGAGCGCTTCGTCGCCAACGACTGCGTGCTGTCCGAGAGCGACCGGCTGTGGCTCGTCACCGGCCCCAACATGGGCGGCAAGTCGACCTTCCTGCGCCAGAACGCGCTGATCGCCGTCCTCGCCCAGGCCGGCGCCTATGTCCCCGCGGTTCGCGCGAAGCTCGGCCTCGTCGACCGCCTGTTCAGCCGCGTCGGCGCGTCGGACAATCTCGCGCGCGGCCGCTCGACCTTCATGGTCGAGATGGTCGAGACCGCCGCGATCCTGGCGCAGGCGACCGCGCGCAGCTTCGTGATCCTCGACGAGGTCGGGCGCGGCACCTCGACCTATGACGGCCTCGCCATCGCCTGGGCGGTGGTCGAGGCGATCCACGAGGACAATCGCTGCCGCTGCCTGTTCGCAACGCATTATCACGAGCTGACCCGCCTCGCCGAGCGCTGCGATGCGCTGTCGCTCCACCACGTCCGCGCGCGCGAGTGGAAGGGCGACCTCGTCCTGCTCCACGAGGTGACCGAGGGCCCGGCCGACCGCAGCTACGGCCTCGCCGTCGCCCGCCTTGCCGGCCTACCCCCCGTCACCATCTCGCGCGCCAAAGCGGTGCTTGCCAAGCTCGAAGCCGGGCGCGAGAAGACCGGCGGGATCGCCGCCGGGCTCGACGACCTGCCGCTGTTCGCCGCGGCGGCCGAGCAGGAAGAAGAAGCCGTCGACGCGCTGCGCGCCGAGCTCGCCGGACTCGACATCGACAGCCTGACTCCGCGTGAGGCGCTCGACACGCTATATCGGCTCAAGGGATTGATGGACGGCTGATGCGCGAATCCGGTTTTGTCGGCCTGCTGCAGGTCATTTTCGGTTGCGTCCGCGACGGCTTCGGCGCGCGTCGCGCCTGGGCGTTCATACTCGTCGTCGCCTTGCTCTTCGCCATCCCCGTCGCGCTGGTCGCCCTGCTTGTGACGCTGCTCGTCTAGCGCGGGCGGATCGGCATTCGAGTTTCCGGGCGTCGCTGGTTTTTCCCACCATCACCGCTTCCATCCCGTCACCCCGGCCCTGTGCCGGGGCCCACCGGGAGGCAAGCGCTGGAAAAGAGGCTCAAGCTCAGCTGGGCGGCTCGGTGGACCCCGGCACAGGGCCGGGGTGACGAAAAACCTGAACGTCCATCCGCCAGCCCGTTCTGCTTTGGAACTCGCCTTCGTCTCAAAGCCATGGAAGGGCATCGCACGACCCGCCGCCTTGCGCGTCGCAATATTCGACATTCCTTCACCGCAAAGGTGAAAACTCCCAAAGCCGAAAACCAAACATCGGCATCGACTTGTTCTCCATCCCCACCTTGCCACGCCCTCCTCGCCGTCACCTGACAGGGGCGACAACCCGCGCATTTCCGCGCTTCTTCGTGCGTTCCACGTGAAACCCATTTGGTTATAAATGACGGACAGCGCGGTCCAATTCAGAACGGCGGCGCCACCCGCGCACGATGCGCCTTCGCCGCCTCGACCCACCACAGCAAGTCGTCCGCGAACCGCTCGAACCCGCGCTCCAGCGCCGCGCCGCTCTCGCTCTGCGGCACATCGTCGGCGTCGAGCGTCTGGCCGATCTGCGCGACGGTCAGCGTCGAGGGTACGACCACCATCCCCATCTCGGTCAGCGTCGGGTGCCACATCGAATTGCTCCGAGCCCCGCCCAGCCGCCCGCCCGAATAGCTCGCGATCGCCGCGGGCCGCCAGAACCATTCATGGAAGAAGTGATCGGTCAGGTTCTTGAGCCCCGGCTGCATGCCCCAATTATATTCGCCCGCGACGAACACGAACCCGTCCGCCGCGCGCAGCTTGCCCGCCAGATCCTCGATCACCGCCGGCGCCTCGCCCGGCGCATAATCCATGTAGCGCCTGTCGAGCATCGGCAGCCCGACCTCCCTGGCGTCGATCAGCTCGACGTCGCACCCGCGCCCGGCCAGCCGCGCGGTCAGCCAGCGCGCCAGCCGGATCCCCATCCGCGCCTCGCGATACGAGCCGTAGAAGACAAGAATCCTGTGCGACATGACGATATCCTCACCGCGCTCCGACAGCGCTCAAAATGAAAGAGGCCACCGGGGCCATCTCTGGCACCCGGTGACCTCCGACATGGTCAGCGGCCGGAAGCTCCAGCCCGGGAGACCATGCGGGCCGCTTGTCCGCTGCTGGCGCCGTTGGTTGGGGGAGGATACCCCCCGTGCGCCGTGCCGGTGGAGGGCTTCCACCGGGTGCAGTTGGACTTAGCGGCGCGTCTCCCGAACGAACTGAACCGACCCCATTGCTGAACCATGAGACATCGGATCACCTCCTTTCGCTTGTTAAGACGTTGCGCCCGGCCTGGGCACGACTCACTTTTGAATCATCCTGAATCGCAGAACAAGTCTTGTATTGCATTGCGAAATCGGCGATTCATGGAGGTCTGGGCGTCGCGGATCGGGCCGCGCCTCAGCCCCGGCAATCCTCAGCGACGCGCAGCACCTCGGCCCAGGCCGGCACCACCAGCGGCGGCAGCGGCGCGGTCTCGACGATGAAGCGCCCGCGGCTGTAACCCATCGCATCGACCAGCGGATCGCTGGCGGGCAGCGACGCCGATGCGCCGTCGGTGGTGCCGCCCGCCGTCAGGCTGCGAGCGGTCGAGCTCGTCCGTACCGTCATCGTGCCACTCGCGGCCCCCCGCCGGGTCAGCTGCAATTGGCGCGCCGAACGGTCGCAGCGCAGCGTGAACGCCGGATCGCCCTCCCGCCCGAACAGCGCGACCGAGCCGCGCGAATCCTGGCGATAGCTCCACCCTCCCGGCGCCAGCGGCCAGTCGCGCCAGTCGCTGCTCGCGGCAGGCGGCGGAGGGGCAGGAGCCGGTGCGGGCGCCGGAACCGGTGCCGGCGGAGCGGGCCGCGGCGGGGGGGCCGAAGGCGCTACGCAACCAGCGAGGATGGCGAGCGAAGCGAAAGCAAGGATTACACGCATGCCGAGCCTTATGGGCGAAGGATTCCGGCGGCTCAACCGCGTGTTCCGGTCAACGCCGTCCTCCACTCCATTTGCGCTGTACCTTGCCGAACCTTCCCTTGCGCGTCCCCGGCTTGCCCTCGTTGCTGCGGCCCATCACCGGCGCGCGGCGCTGCTCGTGGGGGAGGCCCAGCTCTTCAGCCTCCAGAGATCTAATCTCATCGCGCAGGCGTCCGGCCTCTTCGAATTCGAGGTTGGCGGCGGCGTCGCGCATCTTCTTCTCGAGCTCCTCGATGTACGCGCGCAGGTTGTGCCCGACCATGTGTGCCGGACCATCCTCGATCTCGACCGTCACCTGATCCTTGCTCGCGACATGCGCGATGATGTCGCCGATGTTGCGCTTGATCGTGGTCGGCGTGATGCCGTGCTCGATATTGTATGCGGTCTGCTTCTCACGCCGCCGGCTGGTCTCGTTGAGCGCGCGCTCCATGCTGCCGGTGATGCGGTCGGCATAGAGGATCACGCGGCCCTCCACGTTGCGCGCCGCGCGGCCGATCGTCTGGATCAGCGAAGTCTCCGAACGCAGAAAGCCCTCTTTGTCCGCGTCGAGGATCGCGACCAGCCCGCACTCAGGGATATCAAGGCCTTCGCGCAGCAAGTTGATCCCGATCAGCACGTCGTACACGCCGAGCCGCAGGTCGCGGATCAGCTCGATACGCTCGAGCGTCTCGACGTCCGAATGCATGTAGCGGACCTTGATCCCCGCCTCGTGCATATATTCGGTCAAGTCCTCTGCCATGCGCTTGGTCAGCGTGGTGACGAGCGTGCGATAGCCCATCTCGGCGGTCTTGCGGCATTCGACGATCAGGTCCTGCACCTGCTCCTCGACCGGCTTGATCTCGACCGGCGGGTCGATCAGGCCGGTGGGGCGGATCACCTGCTCGCTGAACACGCCGCCGGTCTGCTCCATCTCCCACCCGCCCGGCGTCGCCGAGACGCAGACGGTCTGCGGGCGCATCGCATCCCATTCGTTGAAACGCAGCGGGCGGTTGTCGATGCAGCTCGGCAGGCGGAAGCCGTATTCGGCGAGCGTGATCTTGCGTCGGTGGTCGCCCCGCGCCATCGCGCCGATCTGCGGCACGGTCTGGTGGCTCTCGTCGACGAACAGCAGCGCGTTCTCGGGCAGATATTCGAACAAGGTCGGCGGCGGCTCGCCGGGCAGGCGTCCGGTGAGGAAGCGGCTGTAATTCTCGATCCCCGCGCAACTGCCGGTCGCGGCGATCATCTCGAGGTCGAAATGGGTGCGCTGTTCGAGCCGCTGATGCTCGATCAGCTTGCCCTCGGCCTGCAGCTCCTTGAGCCGCTCGGCGAGCTCATGCTTGATCGCCTCCATCGCCTGCTTGAGCGTCGGCCCCGGCGTGACGTGGTGCGAATTGGCGTAGACGCGGATGTAATCGAGGTTCGCGACCTTGGCCCCGGTCAGGGGGTCGAACTCGGTGATCTCCTCGATATCGTCGCCGAAGAAGCTGATCCGCCAAGCGGTATCCTCATAGTGCGACGGGAAGATCTCCAGGCTGTCGCCGCGCACCCGGAAATTGCCGCGGGCGAAGGCGGCGTCGTTGCGCTTGTACTGAAGCGCGACGAGCTTGCGGATGATCTCGCGCTGGTCGGCGACCTGACCTTTTTTGAGGTCGAAGATCATCGCCGAATAGGTCTCGACCGAACCGATGCCGTAGAGGCACGAGACCGAGGCGACGATGATGACGTCGTCGCGCTCGAGCAGCGAGCGGGTCGCGGAGTGGCGCATCCGGTCGATCGCCTCGTTCACCGAGCTTTCCTTCTCGATGTAGGTGTCCGACCGCGGCACATAGGCTTCGGGCTGGTAATAGTCGTAATAGCTGACGAAATACTCGACCGCGTTCTCCGGGAAGAAGCTCTTGAACTCGCCATAGAGCTGCGCGGCGAGGATCTTGTTGGGCGCGAGGATCAGCGCGGGGCGCTGCAGCGCCTCGATCACCTTGGCCATGGTGAAGGTCTTGCCCGATCCGGTGACGCCGAGCAGCACCTGGTCGCGCTCGCCCGCCAGCGCCGCCTCGGTCAGCTCGGCGATCGCAGTCGGCTGGTCGCCCGAGGGCGTATATTCGCTGACCAGCTTGAACGCCTTGCCGCCCTCGCTCTTCTCGGGGCGATTGGGGCGGTGCGGGACGAAGCCGGGACCGGTCTCAGGCTCGGCAAGGCTGGTGCGGATCTGGATGGCCATGGCGGGAATATGGGGCCTTCAGGCTGCGAGGCAATCGGGGTTGGTTGACGGGTCGGTTGACAAAGCTGACGGAAATGAGGGGTTCTTCACGGCCCGTCAGCCTTTCCACTCGTGCATCCCTTCCATAGGCGGATAGACGACCTGCTTGTCACCGATAAGGGCGCTTGGAAGTGCCGCGATAGAACAGCTTGATGCTGCCAAAAACCTTTCGCCCTGCAAGCAGGTCTTTATCCCACTCTTGCTCCATGGCACGATAGGCGCCGCGGTTGAAATTTGCGTCCTGAGCGAAGTGATTGAAGCTGTCGAGGGGACCGTTAAACCGAGCAGCCCAAAGATGGCCGCCATCGTCAGTCGGCCGACGATCCGCCCCACCCGCACGCGCCTGATTGCGCCCGGATCGCTGTGGTTTCGACGTTCTGGATAGATAGCCATCGCTATATCGCGTTCGATCGATGATATCGATATGATAGCTATAGCCATTCGCCTTCAGCCGCCTCCAATTAGTGTCGAGAATCTGGCTCTGCAGCGATGGCGGATTCGCCGGGTCTGGCGGCAGCCGCCCACCATGCGTCCACATATAGTAGTCGAGCGCCAGGAACTTGTTCTTGGCCTCACGCCCAGCATCCAGGAATCGCTGGTGCGGCAGTTTGATCTGCTGCCCGATCCGAAGGGGTTGTCGCTGTAGATTTGCCATGCCCCGCTCCCGCGGATCATATAGCAAAATATTTTGGAACATATCAAGAACAAATGACCGAGCGCACAAGAATGAATACGGCAAAAATATGGCACACATCGCCACATTCTTGACAAAATCTGTTCCGCATGCGTTATGCGCAACGGGCCGTGCCCGATGCGTAACGAAACAGGAGCCATTTATGTCCCGTTTTACTCCGCTGATGCTGCTTTCACCTCTCGCCCTCGCCGCGTGCGGCGGATCCGAGCCCGCCGTGAAGGCGGAGAATGCGTCGATCGATCAGGTCGCCAAGGCCACCCAGGATGCCGTGAAGATGGAGCCCGGCCAGTGGCAGACCCAGATCAAGTTCGTCTCGGTCGACGTGCCCGGCATGCCCAAGGCGCAGGCCGACATGATGGGCCAGCAGATGGCGAAGATGTCGGAGCAGACCGCCGAGACCTGTGTCACGCCCGAGATGGTCAGCAAGCCGCCCAGCGAGATGTTCGGCGGCAAGGCCGGCAACGGCTGCACCTATGAGAAGTTCGAGCTGGCCGGCGGCAAGGTGGACGCGGTGATGACCTGCAAGCCGCAGACCGGCGGCGAGATGAAGGCGACCACCACCGGCACGCTCAGCAGCACCTCCTACGAGCTCGCCAGCGACACGACGATGTCGGGCATGCCGGGGATGCCCGGCAATGGCGGCATGACGATGAAGACCCAGATCATCGGCAAGCGCATCGGCGACTGCCCGGCCGCGACGAAGGGCTGAGATCAGCGCGCCGGGCGATAGGCCACGCGCCACATCGCCACGGCGATCCCGGCCGCGACCAGCGCGATCAGCGCGCTGGTCGCGGCCGCGCTGAGCCAGCGGAACAGCGCGGTGCGGGCGTCGCTAGGTGGCGCGTCGAGCAGGCCGAAACCATAGGTCTGGCCGGCGACGAACACGATCATCGCCAGCCCGGCGCCAAGCGCCGCGGCGTGCCACGCCTGTCGCCGGCCGAGAAGATGAAGCACGAACCACAACGGCGCGGCCACGGTGGCGATCCCCAGCGTCACGAACAATGCGCCAAGCGCCCAGGCTGCGAGCAAGGATGCGGGATCGGATTGCCCGCCGGCGAGGACGAGCAGGAGGACCAGGACTCCGCCGAGCCCGCCGCCCGTCGCGAACGCGAAGCCGGCGCGGTCGAGCGTCGTTTCATAATGGCGCGGCGGCGCACGCATCGCGGTATCGTCCACGAATCCCCTCCCCAGGAGGCGCGCTGCATATCACCGGCGCGCGGCGGTGCTCAAGCGGAACCCGGTATCCCCAGTAACCGCTTGCACCGTGTATCAGCTTTGCGCCACACCTCCCGCCATATTACTGGGAGAATCGCATGTCCCGCTGGCTCCGCCGCGCGTTGATCTTGAGCCTCACCACCACCGGTCCCGCGTTCGCCCAAGAAACTCCCAAGCCTCCGGTCGCCGCCAAGAAGCCGCACCAGGTGAAGGCGCCGTTCGGCGCGAGCCGGGAGGACGAATATTACTGGCTGCGCGACGACACGCGGAAGAACGCGGAGATGCTGGCCTATCTCAAGGCCGAGAACGCCTATGCCGACGCAGTGATGGCGCCGACCAAGCCGGTGCAGGAGGCGCTGTACAAGGAGATTGTCGGCCGCATCAAACAGGACGACAGCACCGTCCCCTATCTCGACAATGGCTACTGGTACTACACGCGCTTCGAGACCGGCGGAAACTACCCGATCGTCGCGCGGCGCAAGGGCCAGATGGACGCGGCGGAGGAGATCATCCTCAACCAGCCGGAGATGGCCAAGGGCGCGAACTTCTTCTCGATCGGCGGGCGCCAGGTCAGCCGCGACAACCGCCTGCTCGCCTATGCCGAGGACAAGATCGGCCGCCGCCAGTACGTGCTCAAGATCAAGGACCTGACCAGCGGCCAGGCGCTGGCCGACGAGATCCCCAATGCACAGCCCGGCTTCGCCTGGGCGGGCGACAACAAGACGATCTTCTACATCGAGAAGGACCCGGTGACTTTGCTCGGCAAGCGGGTGAAGGCGCATGTGCTGGGCACGCCGGTGAGCCAGGACCGGCTGGTCTATGAGGAGAAGGACGACACCTTCTCGCTCGGCATCGGCACGACGAGCTCGGAGAAATTCGTTTGCATCTACATCGGCAAGACCGTCAGCGATGAGCAGCGCTGTGCCCCGGTGGACAATCCCGCGACCTTCACCGTGCTCGCGCCGCGCGAACGCGACTTCCTCTATGGCGCGGACCATGTCGGCGACCGCTGGGTGATCCGCACCAACTGGCAGGCGCCCAACTACCGGCTGATGACCGTGCCCGACAGTGCGACGGGCGCGGGCAAAGGTGCGTGGAAGGATCTGGTGCCGCATAGCGCGGAGACGTTCATCGAAGGGTTCCAGCCCTTCGCCTCCTACCTCGCGATCGAGGAGCGCTCGGGCGGCAACAAGCGCCTGCGGCTGCTCGGCAATGACGGCAAGTCGAACTTCGTCGAAGCCGACGAGCCGGCCTATTCGATGGCGCTGAGCACCAATGCCGAGACCGCGACCGACTGGGTCCGCTACACCTACAACTCGCTCACCACCCCTGCGACGGTGATCGAGGCGAATATGAAGACCGGCGAGCGCAAGACGCTCAAGGTCACGCCGGTGCCCGGCTACGACAAGGCCAAATATGTGACCGAACGCGTATGGGCGACCGCGCGCGACGGGACCAAGGTTCCGGTGAGCCTGGTCTATGCCAAGGGCTTCAGGAAGGACGGCAGCGCCGCGCTGTTCCAGTACGCCTATGGCAGCTACGGCTATTCGACCGATCCGGGCTTCTCGCCGATGCTGCCGAGCCTGCTCGACCGCGGCATGGTCTATGCCATCGCGCATATCCGCGGCGGGCAGGAAATGGGCCGCAAATGGTATGACGACGGGCGGATGTTCAACAAGAAGAACAGCTTCACCGACTTCATCGACGTCACCGAATATCTGGTGAAGGCGGGCTATGCCAAGCAGGGCCGAGTCGCCGCGATGGGCGGCAGCGCGGGCGGGCTGCTGATGGGCGGCGTCACCAACATGGCGCCGCAGGATTATGGCGCGATCATCAGCCTGGTCCCGTTCGTCGACGTCGTGACGACGATGCTCGATCCGACCATCCCGCTCACCACCGGCGAGTATGACGAGTGGGGCAATCCGGAGAACAAGGCGAGCTACGACTATATGCTCAGCTACTCGCCCTACGACCAGCTGGCGCGGAAGGCCTATCCGCCGATCTTCGTCGGCACCGGGCTGTGGGACAGCCAGGTGCAATATTACGAGCCGGCCAAGTACGTCGCGCGGCTGCGCACGCTGAAGACCGATACCCACCCGCTGCTGTTCCGCGTCAATATGGAAGCAGGGCATGGCGGCAAGTCGGGGCGCTTCGAGCGCTTCCGCGAGCAGGCCGAATATCTCGCCTTCGCGCTGGACCAGTTGAAGGTGCAGTGACGGCGCGGTAGCGGGGAGCGATGAGCACGCTCCCCGCCCCTGAAGAAATGGGCCCGGCCGAAGCCGCCGCCGAACTCGAAATGCTGGCGAGCGAGATCGCGCGCCACAACCGGCTCTACCATACCGACGACGCGCCCGAGATCAGCGACGCCGACTATGACGCGCTGATGCGGCGCAATGCGGCGATCGAGGCGGCCTTTCCCGACCTCGTCCGCGACGACTCGCCCTCGAAGCTGGTCGGCGCCACCCCCGCCGGACATCTCGCCAAGGTGCGGCATGCCCAGGCGATGATGAGCCTCGACAACGCATTCTCCGACGACGAGGTGGTCGAGTTCGTCGCGCGCGCGCGGCGCTTCCTCAAGCTCGGCGAGGAGGACCGCGTCGCGCTCACCGCCGAGCCCAAGATCGACGGCCTGTCCTGCTCGCTGCGCTACGAGAAGCGCAAGCTGGTGCTCGCCGCGACGCGTGGCGACGGACAGACCGGCGAGAATGTCACGCCCAACGCGCTGACGATCGACGATATCCCGACCGAGCTGCCCGCCGATGCCCCGGACGTGTTCGAGGTGCGCGGCGAGGTCTATATGGCGAAGGACGACTTCCTCGCGCTCAACGCCCGGCTGCTCGCCGAGGCCGAGGAAGCGGGCAAGGAAGCACGCCAGTTCGCCAACCCGCGTAACGCCGCCGCCGGATCACTGCGCCAGAAGGACGCCGCGGTTACCGAGTCGCGCCCGTTGCGTTTTCTCGCGCATGGCTGGGGCGAGGCTTCGGCGGTGCCAGGCGCCACCCAATATGAAGTGATGAAGACGATCGAGCGCTGGGGCTTCCCGGTCCACCCGCTGCTCGTCCATTGCGCGCAGGTCGAACCCGCGCTGGCGCAGTACCGCAAGATCGAAAAGCAGCGCGCCGATCTGCCCTTCGACATCGACGGCGTGGTCTACAAGGTCGACCGGCTCGACTGGCAGGCGCGGCTGGGCAGTGTCGGGCGCGCGCCGCGCTGGGCGATCGCGCACAAATTCCCGGCCGAGCGGGCCGAGACCACGCTCAACGCGATCGACATCCAGGTCGGCCGCACCGGCAAGCTCACCCCTGTCGCGCGGCTCGAACCGGTGACGGTGGGCGGCGTCACCGTCACCAACGCGACGCTGCACAATGCCGACGAGATCGCCCGCCTAGGCGTGCGCCCCGGCGACCGCGTCGTGCTGCAGCGCGCCGGCGACGTGATCCCGCAGATCGTCGATAACCTCACGCGGGAGGAGGCGCGCGACGCCTGGCTGTTCCCGACTCACTGCCCGATCTGTGAGTCCGAGGCGACGCGCGAGGAGGGCGAGGTCGACTATCGCTGCACCGGCGGGCTGATCTGCCCCGCCCAACGCCACGAGCGCCTGCGCCACTTCGTCAGCCGCGGCGCGCTCGACATCGAGGGGCTGGGCGACAAGACGATCGCCGAGTTCCTCGAGCTCGGCTGGATCGCCGAGCCGGCCGACATCTTCCGCCTCGCCGCGCATCGCGATGAGCTGCTCGGGCGCGAGGGATGGAAGGACAAGTCGGTCGACAACCTGCTCGCCGCGATCGAGGCCAAGCGGTCGCCCGATGCCGTGCGGCTGCTGTTCGGCCTGGGCATCCGTCATATCGGGTCGGTCACCGCGCGCGACCTGCTCAAGCGCTATTCCACCCTGCCCGCGATCCAGGCGCTGGCCGACGAGGTGATCGCGCTGCGCGACGCGATGGCACCGAACGAAGGCGAGGAGCCGGGCAAGTTCCAGGGCCGGCTCGACAAGGCGATCGCCGAGCATATCGGGGTCGAGAATGTCGGCGCCGCGGTGGGCCATGCGCTCGCCGATTTCTTCCACGAGCCGCACAATCGCGCAGTGTGGGACGATCTGCTCGCCGAGGTTACCCCCCCGCCCTTCGTGATCGAGGCGCGCGACTCGGAAGTGAGCGGCCAGACGATCGTGTTCACCGGCAGCCTCGAGACGCTGAGTCGCGACGAGGCGAAGGCGCAGGCTGAGTCGCTCGGCGCACGAGTCGCCGGATCGGTGTCGGCGAAAACCGATCTCGTCGTCGCCGGACCGGGGGCCGGATCGAAGCTCAAAAAGGCCGCGGAACTGGGGATTCGCGTGATCGACGAGGCGCAATGGGGGGCGATTGTCGCCGCCGCCAGGTGATGCTTTTTTGCAACGCACAACGGGCTTGAATCAATTGTAACAATCCCGCAAAGAATCCTCCCCATGGGCGGGCGCAAGACGGCGAATATCGCCGCATGCGCAGGCTTTCAGAGCCGATCCTAAGGGGACAATAATGCGAAACCATCTGCTTTTCGGTGCGGCCGTCGCCGCGCTCGTGATTCCTGCCGCCGCGAGCGCGCAACAGATCACCTCGGGCATCGTCGGCACCGTGACCGACGAGAACGGCGCACCGCTCGCCGGCGCGAACGTGACGATCACCGACACCCGCACCGGCGCCGAGCGCACGCTGACCACGGGCAGCGAAGGCACCTTCGCCGCGACCGGCCTGGTCACCGGCGGTCCCTACACCGTCGTGGCGGCCGCCGCCGGCCATGAAGGCCAGACGGTCAACGACATCACCACCACCCTGCAGGGTAACACCAGCCTGACCTTCGCGCTCGCCTCGGGCGGCGGCGAGATCGTCGTGACCGGCAGTCGCGTTCGCGCGACCACGCTCGCGGTCGGCCCCGGCACCTCGTTCGGCGCCGAAGTCCTTGCGGCGGCGCCCAGCTTCAACCGCGACGTACGCGACGTGATCCGCATCGATCCGCGCGTCAGCCTCGACCGCGACGACGGCGGCTCGGGCCAGGACCGCATCTCGTGCCTCGGCGGCAACGACCGCGGCAACACCTTCACCGTCGACGGCATTCCGCAGAGCGACATCTACGGCCTCAACGACACCGGCTTCTCGTCGCGTTCGTCGACCCCGTTGCCCTATGACGCGATCCGCGAGACCCAGGTCCAGTTCGCGCCGTTCGACGTCGACTATGGCCAGTTCACCGGCTGCGCGATCAACGTGATCACCAAGTCGGGCACCAACGAATATACCGCCAGCGCCTTCTACGAATATTCGGACTCGGACCTGCGCGGCACTACCGTCGACGGCCGTCCGGTCGCCAGGATCAACCCGGAGCGGCGCTGGGGCGTGGCGCTCGGCGGCCCGATCATCAAGGACCGCCTGTTCATCTACGGCGCCTATGAGCATCACGAGGCCGGCCAGTCGCAGGACGACGGCCCCACCGGCGCAGGCTATGCCAACCAGCAGAACGGCATCAGCCTGGCGCAGTTCAACGAGATCCGCCAAGTGCTGCAGAGCACCTACGGCATCGACACCGGCGACCTGGTCTACAGCCGCGACTATACCAACGACCGCTACTTCGTCCGCGCCGACCTCCAGATCAACGACCAGCATCGTCTCGAGGCGACCTATCAGCGCCTTGAGGAATCGACGGTGCGTCCGGACGACCTGTTCACCGGCAACTCGCCCCAGGCGATCGGCGCGAACACCTTCTACAAGAGCGGCACGGTCTCCGATTATTATTCGGGCCGTCTCTACTCGCAGTGGACCGACCAGTTCTCGACCGAGCTGCGCTATTCGCGTTCGGAGATCCAGGATCTGCAGGATCCGATCGGCGGCGGCGAGGCGCAGTCGGGCAACCCGATCCCGCGCATCATCGTCGGCATCGACAACGCCACCGGCAACGACGGCGCGGTGCTCGCCGGCCCGGGCATCTCGCGCTCGGCCAACGACCTGCGCACCACGGTCGAGCAGTATCGCGCGGTCGCCAAGCTCTCGGCTGGCAACCACAACTTCAAGCTCGGCTTCGAGCTGAACAAGGCCGACCTGTTCAACCTGTTCGTGCAGAACGCGACGGGCACGCTGGTCTTCCGCAACATCAACGACCTGCGCGCCGGCCTGCTCTCGCCGGGCCTGGGCAACAACCAGACCAGCACCACGCCGGCCAACGTCGTATCGGGCCAGACCGAGGGCGCGTTCGGCAACTTCACCTCGACCGGCGACGTCACCAGCGCGGCGGCGGCGTTCGACCGCAGCATCTACTCGGCCTATCTGCAGGACGAGTGGCGCGCGACCGACGCGCTGAAGGTCACCGGCGGCGTTCGCATCGACTGGTATGACGGCGGCGCGCCCCGGCACAATCCGGTGTTCGCGCAGCGTTACGGCTTCAGCAACGGCAACGGCTTCAGCAAGCTCGAGCCGATGGTCCTGCCGCGCGTGGGCTTCACCTATGACTTCAACAACGAGGGGCTGTTCAGCCGCTCGCAGCTGGTCGGCGGCGTCGGCATCTTCTCGGGCGGCGACCCGCTGGTGTGGTTCGGCAACGCGTTCCAGAACGACGGCCGCGGCTTCGCCACCGGCAACAGCCAGGCGGCGGGCTGCCCGGCGGGCCAGATCTCGGTGCTCTCGGGCGGCCAGTTCACCGGCGTGCCGACCTGCATCCGGCAAAATGCGATCGATCTGGCCGCTGCCGGCCGCGGCAACACCCAGTCGATCGACCCGGATCTCAAGATGTCGACGGTGATCCGCGCCAACCTCGGCTTCCGCACCCAGCTGAACTTCGGCGAGAGCGGGTTCTTCAGCCGCTGGAACGCGAACCTCGACTATATCTACTCGGAGTATCGCAACCCGTTCACGCTGGTTGACCTCGCCCAGACGATCGATACCCGCAAGGGCCTGAACGGCTACACGATCGACGGCCGTCCGATCTACTCGGCGGTGGACCTGCTGCAGACGGGCTGCACCGGCCGCCTGGTCAATCCGGGCTCGCCGCCGGTCTATGCGAACGTCAACGCGGCGTGCTTCACCAACACCGCGAACCGCTTCGACGAGCTGATGCTCACCAACTCGAAGGGCTTCCGCAGCCATGTCGCGTCGTTCCTGCTTTCGAAGAACTTCGAGGGTGGCCTGATCGTCGAGAACGGCTCGACCTGGGTGTCGTTCGGCTATGCGTACACCAACTCGCATGACCGCCGGAACATGTACAACTCGACCGCCGGCTCGAACTACGACCAGACTGCGGCGTTCGACCGTCAGAACCCCGACTCCTCGCCGGGCTTCTACCAGAGCAAGCACAACTTCACCTTCGCGACGAACTTCAAGAACGAGTTCGTGGCGGACCTGGCGACCTCGTTCGGCTTCACCTTCGTGGCGCGTTCGGGCCGTCCGTACAGCCTGACTTGGACCGGCGGCGGCGCGTTCAACAACACCAACTCGGGCAACGACAACGCACTTGTCTACATCCCGACCGGTGCGAACGACCCGAACATCTCGCCGCTGTCGAACGCGACGGCGGTGGCGGACCTGGTGAAGTTCGCGAACAGCCTGGATTGCGCGAAGAAGTTCATCGGCCGCACGGTGACGCGCAACAGCTGCACCAATGACTGGTACTTCGATCTTGATCTCACGATCTCGCAGGAGCTGCCCGGACCGGGCCGCCTCTTCGGGCGCAACGACAAGATCAAGCTCTACGGGATGTTCGACAACTTCCTGAACTTCATTGACGACAGCTGGAACGTCCAGCGCCGCCGCAACTTCTACGGCGTGCAGGACATCGCCTCGCTCGGCACCACCACGGTGAACGGCGTGTCGAGCGTGGTCGATGCGCAGGGCCGCTACATCATCAACGGCTTCACCGGCGGCAGCTACCCCAACAACGGGGACACCTTGGCTGCCAACTCGTCGTTCATCACGGACAACGCGATCAACGTCTCCTCGTCGGTGTGGCGCTTCAAGATCGGCGTCAGCTACGAGTTCTGATCCCCGCGATCAGGATCGAAACGAAGCCGCCGCTCCGGAAACGGGGCGGCGGTTTTCGTTTGGGGCCGACCGATTGGCTGGCCGTTGACGGCTCATCCCGCGCCCACCACCTTCGCGGCAGCTAAGGAGAGCAGGATGCCGCGAGAAATCATCGTGCTTGCCGCACTCGCAGTTGCAGCGCCGGCCCCGGCGCAGAACCACGTTGTCCCTGCGCCGGTCTATCAGCTGCGCATCTACGAGCTTTATCCGCAGACCAAGGCGGCATTCCACGACCGCTTCCGCGACCACGCCATGCGGATCATGAAGCGGCACGGGTTCAAGATCGTGTCGATGTGGGAGACGGGCACGGCGGACAAGCCGCAATTCGCCTATCTGCTGCGCTGGCCGAGCGAAGACCGGATGAAGGCGGCCTGGGCCGCGTTCATGGCAGACGAGGAATGGGCACGGATCAAGCGCGAGACCCCGGCCGCGCACCGCCCGATCGTCGGCGAGATCCAGGATCGCACGATGCGCCTGACCGACTATTCCCCGCCGATGTGAGAAGGTGGGAGCCGGGACGACCCGACACGAAAATCGTTACGGCTGCTTCCTTCCGGACCTGACCGGGTTGGCGACGGCATCGTCCGCCCGACTCCCGCGGCGCATATGGGGGAAACCTCCCCCGATTGCAACGTTCGGGCAAATGCAGGTGTCAGGCGAACAGCAGCCCCACCAGCTCGCCAACCTTGACATGCGCCGCGTTGGCCTGGGCCAGCGGCAGCATCGGCGCGTCCATGTAGCAGGTGATCAGGATCGGCTTGCGCCCCGGCGGCACGGCGATCGCGACGTCGTTGACATAGCCCTCGCCGCTGGTGCCGGTCTTGTCGCCGACGCGCCAACTCTTGGGCAGGCCCGCGCGAAGGCGCTCCTTGCCGGTGGGCGAGGCTTCCATCCAGCCGATGAGCTTGGTGCGGGAAGCGGGCGACAGCGTCTCGCCGAGCAGCAGCGCGTTGAGCAGCCACAGCATCGCCTGCGGCGTGGTGGTGTCGCGCACCTCGCCGTTGCGGACGATGTTGAGCGTCGGCTCGTCGCGGTCGGAACGCGTGATCACATCGCCTGTCGAGCGGATGAACTTGGTGAGCCCGCGCGGGCCCGAGATCTGGCCGAAGACGAGGTTCGCCGCGCTGTTGTCGCTCACCTCGACCGCCGCCTGGAGCAGCGTCTCGATCGGCAGCGCGCCCTTGGCGAGGTTCGCCTTCACCACCGGCGCATGACTGAGCACGTCCGCCTCGCTGAAGCGAATCTCGCGCGCGAGGTCGATCTCGCCGCGGTCGGCGCGCGCCAGCACCGCCGCGGCGAGCGGCACCTTGAAGGTCGAGCACATCGCGTATCGCGCTTCCGCACCGTCGAAGAAGCGCCGCCCGGTACCGCTGTCATAGACCGCGAGGCCGAGCCGCCCGCCGGTCTCCTCGCGGATGCGCTCCAGCGCGCTCTTCTTCTGCGCGAGCGCGGTGGCGGGGAAAGCAGCGAGCGCGGCGGCGCCCGCGATCATGTCGCGGCGAGTCGGTGTCATCATCGTCCCTGCATATCGCGATGTTCTGACGGGAGCCTGACCGTCAATCCGTCGAGCGACGGATCGAGCACGATCTGGCACGAAAGCCGGCTGGTGCGCGTCGCGCCCACCGCGAGGTCGAGCATGTCTTCTTCCTCCTCGCTGGCGCGCGGCAGCCGGTCGAAATCTTCCGGGTCGACGATGACGTGGCAGGTCGAACAGGCCATCTGCCCCTCGCACGTCCCCTCGAGCGGCATGCCCTTGGCCTGCCCCAACTCGAGCAGCCGGTCACCCGGCGCCGCCTCGGCCTCGCAGGCGAGGTCGCCGTCGGGGGTGAGGAAGCGCACGCGGATCATGCGGCGAACCTCTGCTCGCGCGCCGCGGCGTCGATCCGTTCGACCGCGCCGAGCAGTTCCTCCTCGGTGGTGTAGCGGCCGAAGCCGAGCCGGATGCTCGACCGCGCGTCGGCGTCGGACAGGCCGATCGCCTTGAGCACATGGCTCGGCCGCCCCGATCCGCTGGCGCAGGCCGAGCCGGCCGAGAAGGCGATGTCGCGCAAATCGGACATCAGCCGCGCGACGTCGAGGCCGGGGTAACGCATGTTGAGATTGCCGGGGTAACGCTCGCCCTGCGAGCCGTTGAGCGCCCAGCCAGCCCCGCCCAGCGCCTGATAGGCCTTGCGATGCAGCTGCGCGACATGCCCGCGGTCGGCGCCGAAGCGCTGCTTGGCGAGCGTGGCGGCCGCGCCGAACCCCGCGCACAGCGCCGGCGAGAGCGTGCCCGAACGCCCGCCCGGCTCCTGTCCGCCGCCGTGGAGCAATGGCTCCAGCGTCACGCCGTCGCGGACCCACAACGCGCCGACGCCCTTGGGTCCGTGGATCTTGTGCGCCGATACCGCGACCAGATCGCATGTCTCGGGGATGATCTCGCGGCCATAGCCCTGCACCGCGTCGCACAGCAGCAGCGCGCCGGCCTGCTTGGCCAGCGTCGCCAGTTCCTCGAGCGGCTGGATCGTGCCGATCTCGTTGTTGACCAGCATCACCGCGACGAGGCCCGTGCCCGGCCTGATCGCGGTGCGCGCCGCGGTCAGATCGACCAGCCCGTCGCTGCCCACCGACAGCACCGTCACCTCGCGCCCGCGCCACGCTTCGGCCGCGACGGTATCGAGCACCGCGGCATGCTCGGTGGCGATCGTCACGATCGGGCCGGTGCTGCCCTTGATCGCCCAGTTCAATGCCTCGGTCGCGCCGCTGGTGAAGCTGACGGTGCCATTGTCGGGCATCAGGTCGGCGACCGCCTCGCGCGCAACCTCGACCGCGGCCTTGGCCTTGCGCCCGGGCGCGTGCGCCGAATGCGGGTTGGCGAAGTCGTCGCTCAGCCAGCTGCGCATCGCCTCCAGCGCCTCGGGCGCGAGCGGGGTGGTTGCCTGATAGTCGAGATAGGTCATCCTGCCTTCGCCGCTGCCCCCATAGCGATGTCGATCCACGTATCGGTGAACCGCCTAATCTCCTCAGCCGTGGTCGACCAGCCGGTGCTCACCCGGATCGTCCGCGCCGCCACCTCGGGCTCTACCCCGAATGCCTCGAGCACCCGGCTCTGCTTGAGCGTGCCGGAGGCACAGGCGCTGCCCGCCGACACGGCGAAGCCCTTCAAGTCGAAGCGCACCAGCTGCGCCGCGGCGCTAAGATTCGGCATCGCGATCGCGCTGATCGCGCTCACCGTTTCGCCATAGCCGGTTAGACGCTGCGCGCCATAGGTTTCGAGCGTGCGGAACATGTCCATCAGCGCCTGGTGCCGGTCCGCATCAGCCGCGTCGCACTTCGCCGCCCATGCCTCGACCGCCGCGGCGAAGCCGAGCACCGCCGGAAGGTTCTCGGTGCCACCGCGATAGCCGAACTCCTGACCGCCCGACGGCTCGAGCAGCCCGAGATCGCCGACCAGCAGCGCGCCGACGCCGATCGGCCCGCCGAGCTTGTGCGCGGAGATCACGAGCATCTGCCCCCGCCGCGGGAAGCGGTTCAGCCCCCAGAGCTGCGAGGCATCGGTCACGAACACCCCTCCGCCCGCCTCGATCATCGGGGCATAAAGCTCGATCGGCTGGACCTTGCCCGTCTCGGGATTGACCCACTGGATCGCGATCACCGGCCGGTCTTCCGCGGCCAGCGCATCCTCGATCGCATCGGGATCGACATCCCATTCGCGGTTGACCGGCAGCACCCCGGCACCCGGCGCCGCGCGCAGCACCGCGTCATGCTCGACCGAGCTGTGCCAGCGCCGTCCCCCCTTCGCGCGCCGCAGCGCGATCCGCAGCGCCTCGCTCGCCCCGCTGGTGAAGATGACGTGTCCTTCCCAGCCCAGCGCCGCCTTGATCCGCTCGCGCGCCTCCTCCAGCGCGGCGCGCGCGGCGCGCCCCTCGGCATGCGGCGAGGACGGATTGGCCCAGCGCAGCATGCCCTCGATCATCGCCTCTCGCGCCTCCGGGCGCATCTGCGAAGTCGCGGCATGGTCCAGATAAATGCGCTCGGTCAGGGCGGGACTCGTTTGAAATTGCGTGCGGGGGCTTCCCGACTATATAGCCAGCATCACTTTCCGCGCCACCGCGCGTCCCACATTCTAAGCAGGTAGCTCTTGCCCGAAGTCATCATCCCCGGTCCCGAAGGCCGTCTCGAAGGCCGTTTCTCCCCCGCACCGCGCCCGCGCGCGCCCGTCGCGATGATCCTCCACCCGCATCCCAATGCGGGCGGGACGATGAACAACCGCATGGTGCAGGAGCTCTACAAGACCTTTCAGCGCCGCGGCTTCGCGACGCTGCGCTTCAACTTCCGTGGCGTCGGCAAGAGCCAGGGCACGTTCGACAACGGCATCGGCGAGCTGTCCGACGCCGCGAGCGCGCTCGACTGGGTACAGAGCTTCCATCCCGAGGCCTCGACCACCTGGATCGCGGGCGTCAGCTTCGGCGCATGGATCGGCATGCAGCTGCTGATGCGCCGCCCGGAGATCCGCGGTTTCATCTCGGTCGCACCGCCAGCGAACATGTACGACTTCACCTTCCTCGCCCCCTGCCCCTCCTCGGGCATCATCATTCAGGGCGAGGCGGACGAGGTGGTGACGCCGAGCGCGGTCCAGAAGCTGGTCGACAAGCTGCGCACCCAGAAGCACATCACCATCCATCACGACACCATCCCGGGCGCGAACCATTTCTTCGAGCACGAGATGGATCAGCTGATGGGCAGCGTGGACAAGTATCTGGACATGCGGCTCGACCCCAACTCGCCGATTCGGTGAGGGCGTTCCGCGCTAGGACCAAATGTTTGAAGGCCGGAGCCGATTGCTCCGGCCTTTTGCTTTCCGGGGTTTGATCCATGAGCCATGAAGCGACCGACATCATCGTCACCTGGGGCCGGGAATTCTGCCAGGCGATCGCGGAGATCGTTCCCGCAACCGGCCAGGATGCGCTGGAAGTCTATGATTCGGTATTCGACGAGGATCCGACCCTCGAACGGCTCCGGCGGATCGGGCCGGACCAGATCACGCAACTCCGTGATGCGGCCAACGAATTGTTCGAGTTCGATCAGATCGAGGACCGGCACATTGCCGACGCGGTACGAAACACCGCCTGGCATTGGGCCGACTGACCCGTTGATCCCCGGCCCTTCCCCCGATTGCGCGGGCACCTCATAGGCTGCGCTGTCGAGCAGGATGACGCCTTTCAGCTGCGCCATGCCGACCCCTGCACGCGCGAGATATATGGATCGGTGCCGATCAGCGCGGCGAGATGCGCCCCCGCGCTATGCTCGGCGAGCACGATCCGCGAGGGATCGACGCCCAGCACGCGGGCGTCGCGGATCAGCCGTGCGGCGAGATCAGCGGCGGCAGGATCGATCGGATACGCACAGCTCGCACCTGTCGGTTGGTCGAAAAAAGCTACCCCGCGCCGCGCCGTGCGGCCATCAAAACAGTGTATCAATTTGTCGCGAGGGAAGACCCATGAAGCGCATCGACGTCACGGTAACGGGCGGCTGCCAGTGCGGCGCGGTCCGCTACCGGGCGAGCGCGATGCTCGACAATGCGCATCTCTGCCATTGCCGGATGTGCCAGAAGGCGGTGGGCAACCTCTTCGCCGCGCTAGTCGCCGCACCCAACGATGCGCTTGAATGGACCCGCGGCACGCCCGCCGCATTCCGCAGCTCCGAACATGTCGATCGCGGCTTCTGCGCAGCGTGCGGGACCCCGCTCTATTATCGCAACCTCAAGGGCAGCCGCACCAACCTCACCATCGGCTCGCTCGACGATCCCGCCGCCTTCCCGCCCAAGACGCAGATGGGCACCGAGGCGCGGATGCCGTGGTTCGGCGACTTGCCCGCGCTGGAGGATATCGGCGCAACCGAGGCGCAGGATGCGGACTGGGCCGCGGCCATCGCCGCGAGCAACCGGCAGGCGCCGGATCTGGATTGATCGGTCGAACCGGGCGACTTGCACGGTGACGCGTGTGGCAGGCGTTGGCTTCCGCAATGCCCCTGTCGCATCATTCCGGCAGCTCATGCTCCAGGGAGCGCGCGCATGGCGTACGCCACATCGAAGATGATCCTGTTCGCCGGCTTGGCGAGTCTGGCGCTGGAGGCGCAGGCTGGGGCGCCGGGCATGGGCGGTGCCGCGCAGCCGGTGGCTCAGAAAACCTCCCGCCCCTGCTCCCCGGACAGCCTTTCGCAGGCCGAGCAGCAGCGGCTGATGAACGGATATCGCCAGCGGCTGCGGACCAGCGGCAAGGCAGCGGCGCAGGCCTGGGCAAGAGTCGAGTCGGACCGCGCATATCGGCAGCTCGTCGCCGAGGGCGTCTGCCCGGGACCAAGCCCCCAGAACCGGCAGACCGCCCAGGCGACCCGCCGTGCCGCACCCAAACGCCTCCTCAACAAGCAGGGCAAGCCGTGCAAGCGGATCGAAGTGGAGAACCAGGTCTTTCCGAATTTCGGCGGGGCGCCAATGACGATGGGGCTGGTGAGCGTCTGCAAGGACTAAGGTCCCGTCACGATCGGCGCCGCCCTAAATCGTCCAGATCAGCACATTCCCCAGCGCCACCAGCGCGCAGACGATCATCAGCACACCCTTTTGCCGCTCACCCTTACGGATGAACCACACACCGCCCCACGCCAACGCGAAGGCGGCGAGCATGAGCAGCGCGAGGACGGTGGCGCCGGCGGTGGGAAGTTCCTGCATGGCCAAACCCATGCCCAAAGCGGGCCTTCGCGTCGAGCCAAGATATAATTGCGATTGACTCGCAATAGCCGATCGTTAGGAAGGCGCGGAAGGGAGCGCCCGTGTATCATTATCTCGACCGCAGCGTCTCGTCGCTCGATCTCGGCGGACGGTTCCTCGTCTGGGCGCTGCGCGGTTGGGTGCAGGCGGTCGGCCATCGCATCTGCCCGTGCAACGCATTGATCGAGGGGTTCACGCGCTGGAGCGCGGCGGAGGCATTGCAGCCCTTTTCGATGGCCATGGCAATTCTTCATTGCGAAGCGCGCGAACCGCTCTATTTCCGCGCCCCGGGCCATAGCCGCGTCAGCGACGACGAGGCGCTGCTGCTCGACCTGTTCGAGCAGGCGCCGCGCCGGCCCCAAGGCGAGATGCGGGAGATGCTGGGGATGATCGTGCCCCCGGAGAGTGCGCCCGCGCTCCACCTCGCGATCGAAACCGCGGCGGCGGCGCTGGAGGCAATCGGCCTCAGCCCGTCGGCGCAAACTGGAACCTGAAGTGATGAGTGACCGCAACCACATCCCCCTCGCCCCCTCGGCGGCGCTGACGGTCGAGACCGTGACCAGCGTGCGTCACTGGAACGAGCATCTGTTCAGCTTCACCATCACGCGCCCGCAGAGCTTCCGCTTCCGTTCGGGCGAGTTCGTCATGCTCGGCCTGCCGGGTGAGGGCCGCCCGCTGCTGCGCGCCTATTCGATCTCGAGCCCTGCCTATGCCGAGGAACTCGAATTCCTGTCGATCAAGGTGCCCGACGGCCCGCTGACCTCGCGGCTCCAGCTCGTCCAGCCCGGCGACCAGGTCTTCCTCGGCCGCAAGCCCACCGGCACGCTCGTCACCGACGCGCTGCTGCCCGGCAAGCGGCTGTTCTTCCTGTCGACCGGCACCGGCCTCGCACCGTTCCTGAGCCTCGCGCGCGATCCCGACGTGTACGACCTGTTCGGCCAGGTGCTGCTGGTCCATTCGGTGCGCCGCGTCAGCGACCTCGCTTTCCGCACCGAGCTCGAGGCGCAACTCGCCGGCGACCCGCTGGTGCAGGACCAGGCGCTGCTCCAGTTCGGCTATCTCCCCACCGTGACGCGCGAGCCCTTCCCGACCAACCAGCGCATCGGCACGCTGATCGAGAATGGCGCGCTGTTCGGCCCGCAGATGGGCGGCCCCAAACATCTCGACCCGGAGACCGACCGCATCATGCTGTGCGGCAGCATGGAGATGATCAAGGACCTCTCCGCGATGCTCGATGGCCTCGGGTTCGAGGAGGGCTCGAACGCCAAGCCGGGCCACTATGTGATCGAGCGCGCGTTCGTGGGGTGAGGACGGCATGCCGTCGTCGATTTCCGCTATTGGGTGGGAAGCGGACGTTAAACGTCCGCAAGTGTGCACCGGACGTCATTCAGATCATGAGAGGGAACGGGTAGCGCGCCCCGCCCGCGCGTGTGACTTGCTTGCAAAAAAAGCCCGTGTTCCTTCGCCGTGCGGGCTTTTGCGTCTGGACCAGAAGATTTTCTCTGGGCCTTGCCGTCAAGGCGCGGCGGCTACCCGGTGGATTTCCCCGAAGGGCCCATCGCCGGCGCGTGCCTTGAAATCCAGCAGGTAGAGATCGCCGCTGAGTGTCAGCCCGAAGCTGGAAATCTCCTCGAGGAAATAGGGAGCTTCCGTGCTTTGCTGTGGAATTGCAAAGTCCAACGTGCGGTTCTCCACGCTGGTGAACGGCAAAGTCTGACCCAGCACCAATTGGCTTGCCGGAATGCTGTAGACGTTTCCGAGCAGATAGTCGGCGAACACGTAATGCCCGTTCAACGAGGCGATGGGCCCGCGATAGACGACGCCGCCCAAGATTGAACCTAGGATCGAATTGGCGCGGCGGCCGGCGGTGTGGGGATACAGCAGGACGGGTGCCGTCAGGCCGGTGGGAGCGACGCCCTTGTAAGGGGTGGTCCCTTGCAGAAAGGGCCAGCCGAAATTCATGCCCGGCTGGTCGATCGGCATGACATTGATCTCATCAGCTACGCTTTCGCTGACTTCGGCGATAATCAGCCGGTTGCCATCGAAGCTGGCGCGGCGTGGGTTGCGGAGCCCCATGGCGAAGACATAGGGATTGCCGCCCCCGCCGATGAACGGATTGCCGGGCGCGGGCGCGAAGACCGTGGTCCCGCTCGACCTATCGACCTGGATACGCAGGATCTTGCCCAGCAGACTGTTCGGATTCTGGGCGTTGTCGAAGGGATCGCCGGTGCCGCCGCCGTCGCCCGTCCCGACATAGAGATATCCGTCAGGTCCGAACGCCATCCAGCCGGCGTAATTGATCGGGCTTTGCAACTGGCGCGGGATCAGCATCAGCCGGCGAGGCGCACGGCCATCCCGGTTGACCTCGACGATCTCGGACGAATGGTCCGGCAGCGTTCTGTGCTGGAGCGCGAAGCCCGACGTTGCATAGTTGAAAAGCGGGACGAACCCCAGCTGACCCATCTCCTCCTCGCCGTCACCAGACCCGCCGGCAGGCAGGAAGCTGCCGCCACCTTCATCGCTATTAGTGCGGTGCTGCCAGACCGTGCCGTCCTTTCCGCCGATAAAAAATGCGTTGTTGGCAGCGGGATGCGAGACAAGCAGAAGTGGCTTTCGGTGGAAAAATGCCCAGTTATTGTTGACGACGACGATACCCTCGGTGCTGTTGGCGACGGCGATCCGCACGTCCAGCGTACTCGCGAGCGTGCCGTCGCTGGCGCGGACCTGCACTTCGTAGATATTGTCGCGATTGGAATCGCCTGGCAGGTCGTAATTAGGCGCGGCGACGAAGTTGACACCGCCCCCCGGCGTGATGCTGAAGCGCGCCGCATCGTTGCCGCCGGAAATCGTATAGGTGATCGGATCGCCATTCGGGTCGGTTGCGACGGCCGCGTAGGTACCGGTGTTGTTCTCGAGAATGCTGGCGGTCGTCGCGGAAGTGAAAATGGGCGCTGAATTGGGTGTGGGGGTCGGTGTCGGGGTGGGCGTGCCACCGCCGCCACCGCTTCCGGGGCTGTCGCAGGCCGCGAGGCTGAGGAGCGTGGCGAGAGCAAATATGGATGTCCGCAACTGAACCGCCCCTAATCTTTGTAGCGCACACGACCACCCGGTCTTGTCAGAGCAGAGCGCAGAATATTTTTCAGCATGCGGGGTCATCCAAATGGCGCGGCACAATGCTCTCCCTCAATTAGAGGATGCGACCTGTTTCAGGAAGTCCAGGCGTGATCGCGAATGTCCGCTGTTGGGCGCTAGCTGCCGCTTCTCTTCTCCGTTATCCCGGCCTCGTGCCGGGATCCACGGTGCCACGAATGGTGCGATGGAGCCTCTTGCTTCCAACTCGCCTCCCGGTGGATCCCGGCACAAAGCCCGGATGACCACTGAATTGCCAAGCTCTGCAACCGCCTCGTTACCTAACCAGCCGCAAAACCCACCTGCCTCTTCCAATGTTGGAATTCATCTGATCTATCCTGATCGGTGGAACACCGGCCAGTATCTCCCTATTCCGACACCCGCACCGCTGCCGCGCGCTCGGCGCTTGCCCACCGAGTCGCAGGCGCGAACCTGCCGCGGTCCCGGCGCATCTCCCACGAACACCGCGTTTTCCGTCACTTCGACAACCGGTCGAACGCTCAGTCCGTCCCCGCCAGCACCTTCGCGTACGCCTTCGGATCGGCGTTCCCGCCCGACAGCACCACGAGCGTGTCCGGTGTCGGATCGACCTTCCCGGCCAGCAACGCGGCGAGCGCTACCGATCCGCCCGGCTCGACCACCAGCCGCAGCCGCCGCGCCGCCCAGCGCTGCGCATCGCGTACCTCGGCCTCGCTCACCGTCACCCCGCTCGCATCGCGCCGCGACAGCACGTCGAAGGTGAGTTGCGCGGGCTGGAAGGTCTGCAGCGCGTCACACGCGGTCGGCGGCGGCGAATCGCCGACCGATTCGATCCAGCCATTGGCGAGGCTGCGGCACATATCGTCCCAGCCCTCGGGCTCGACGATGATGGTCTGCGCCTCGGGCAGCGCCAGCGTCACGCCCGCGGCGAGCCCGCCGCCGCCGCACGGCACCACCACCTGGCCGGGATCGGGCAGCCGCATCTCCGCCGCCTGGGTCAGCACCTCGATGCCGATGCTCCCCTGCCCCTCGATGATCCACGGATCATCGAACGGCGGCACCAGAGTCGCGCCGCGGGCATGGGCGAGATGCGCGGCGATCTTGATGCGATCCTCCTTCATCCGGTCATAGGCGACGACCTCGGCGCCCAGCGCCAGCGTCGCCTCGCGCTTCGCCGCCGGCGCATCGGCGGGCATCACGATCACCGCGGGCATGCCGAGCCGCCGCGCCGCCCAGGCCACGCCCTGCGCGTGATTGCCCGAGGAGAAGGCGACCACGCCCTTGTCCTTGTGCTCGGGCGCAATCGCGGTGAGCCGGTGCCACGCGCCACGGATCTTGAACGCGCCGATCGGCTGCAGGCATTCGGCCTTGAACATCACGGGAATCCCGCGGATGTCCGCCACCAGCAGCGGGGTCGGCGGGAGAATCGCCGCCACCTTCGCCGCCGCGTCGCGTACCCCGGCCCGGGTCGGCTGTCGCAAAATCGTCACAAATCACCCCGCATCGCAGATTTGACCCCCGAATCGCTTTACAAGGGGGGGTCTCGACCCTATGTGAGCGCTCCGCTGCCCCATGGGACTTCCACCGCAAGGCAGTGTTTTTCACCGTATGCCGGCAAGGCAATTGGAGGTCCCTTGAGTTGCACAAGCATCATAGCGCGCTCGGGCTAGCGAAAGCCCTTCGTCCCGTCGAGCCGGTAACGCTCGTTCGTCCGCACGCAGCAAAGCGAGCCGCCCGATTCTTCGTCGAGAAGTTTCCGGGAACGGTTCTCTATGCCGTGAAGGCGAATCCCTCCCCCGAATTGCTGCAGATCCTGTGGGACAGCGGCGTGACGCATTACGACGTCGCGTCGATCGGCGAGGTGCGCATGACGCGCCGGACCCTGCCCAAGGCGACGCTGTGCTTCATGCACCCGGTCAAGGCCGAGGAAGCGATCGAGGAAGCGTATTTCGTCCACGGCGTGCGCACCTTCAGCCTCGACACGATGGACGAGCTCGAGAAGATCGTGCGCGCCACCCGCGGCGCGCAGGACCTGAACCTGTGCGTGCGCATCCGCGTCTCGTCGGATCACGCGAAGCTCAGCCTCGCCGCCAAGTTCGGCGCGGAGCCCGAGGACGTGAAGGAGCTGCTCGTCGCGACCCGCCAGGTGGCAGACGCGCTCGGCATCTGCTTCCATGTCGGATCGCAGGCGATGACCCCGGCGGCCTATGCCGAGGCGATGGAGCGCGTGCGCGCCGCCATCGTCGCCTCGTCGGTCACGGTCGACATCGTCGATGTCGGCGGGGGCTTCCCCTCGACCTATCCGGGGATGGAGCCGCCACCGCTCGAGGCTTATTTCGGCGTGATCCACAACGCGTTCGAGAACCTCCCGATTTCGTACAGCGCCGAGCTGTGGTGCGAGCCGGGCCGGGCCCTCTGCGCCGAGTACAGCAGCCTGATCGTCCGCGTCGAGAAGCGCCGCGGCGACGAGCTCTACATCAACGACGGCGCCTATGGCGCGCTGTTCGATGCGGCGCATGTCGGCTGGCGTTTCCCGGTCACGCTGCTGCGTGAGGGCGTCGATGCCGAGACGGCGGAGTTCAGCTTCTACGGCCCCACCTGTGACGATCTCGATCACATGGCGGGTCCGTTCGAGCTTCCGGCTGACGTGCAGGCGGGCGACTATATCGAGGTGGGCATGCTCGGCGCGTACGGCGCGGCGATGCGCACCGCGTTCAACGGCTTCGGCTCGGACGTGGTGCACGAAGTGACCGACGAGCCGATGGCGACGCTCTATTCGGGCATCGCGATCGAGCGCCCGAGCAACGTCGTCCGCATGGACCAGTTCAAGCGCCGCGCACGCCGCTGAGGCTGCCAGCCGGACCAGAGAAACAGGGCCGTCGTCCCCCGGGGCGGCGGCCCTTTTCTTTGCACGGGCGAACGGCCTGCTGACACCAAAACGCAGCTTGAGCGTCTATAGTGCCTTGGGATCGCGCGCCGCGCGGCCCGATCGAATCACCGAAGGAGAGGCTACAATGAAAATCGTGACCAGCCTGAGTTTCCAGGGCCAGTGCCGCGAGGCCTTCGAGTTCTACGCCGGTGTGCTCGGCGGCAAGGTCAGCGCCGCCATCCCCTATGGCGACGGTCCTCCGGACATGCCGGTGGGCGAGCAATACAAGGACTGGCTGATGCATGCCTGGCTCGACGTCGGCGATCAGGCGATCATGGGTGCGGACATGGACACCGACTGGGCGCCCAATGTCGACAAGCCCAAGAACGGCTTCGACGTCACCCTGCACACCGAGGACAAGGCCGAGGCCCAGCGCTGGTTCGAAGCGCTGTCGGAGGGCGGCCGCGTGGTGATGCCGTTCGCCGAGACCTTCTGGTCGCCGGGCTATGGCTCGCTGGTCGACAAGTTCGGCGTGCCGTGGATGGTCAACACCAACCCGTCGGAAGGCTGGACCCCGTCGCAGTCCTGACCGTGAAGGGCGGGGGCCACGGCCCCTGCCCTCACTTTCCGTCGAGGATCGCCTCGATCGCGTCGGTCACCTCGGCGATGTCGGCCATGCCGTCCACGCGCTTCACCAAGCCGCGCGCTTCGTAGATCGGCAGGATCGGCGCGGTCTTGGCGCGATACTCGGCCATGCGCGTGCGCACGGTTTCCTCATTGTCGTCGGGACGGCGCTTGAACTCGGTGCCGCCGCACTGGTCGCATTTGCCCTCGACCTTTGGCAGCTTGAACTTGTCGTGATAGCCCTCGCCGCAGGTCGCGCAGGTGAAGCGGCCGGTGATGCGCTCGACCAGCGCGTCCTCGTCCACCACCAGCTCGATCACATGGTCGAGCTCGCGCCCGCGTGCGGCCATCAGCTCGTCGAGCAGTTCGGCCTGGCGGGCGGTGCGCGGATAGCCGTCGAAGATGATCCCCGTCTCGGCGCCGAGCTTGTCCATATGCTCGCCCAGGATCTGCGCCATCAGCTCGTCCGGGAAGAACTTGCCGGCCTTCATGATCTCGTCGGCGAGCTTGCCGACCTCTGTGCCTTCCTTGACCGCGGCGCGCAGGATGTCGCCGGTCGAGAGCTGAACCATGCCGCGCTCGTCCTCAAGCCGTGACGCCTGGGTGCCCTTGCCGGCCCCCGGAGGCCCCAACAGGATGATGTTCACGCCAATTCCCCTCTGTTGCCGCTCCGCTTAGCGGAGTCGGCCGCCCTTCAGCTTCGCCTTCTTGATCAGGTCGCCATATTGGTGCGCCAGCAAATGCGACTGGATCTGGGTCACCGTATCCATCGTCACGTTGACCACGATCAGCAGGCTGGTGCCGCCCAGATAGAAGGGGATCGCGAGCGCCGACACAAGATATTCCGGCAACAGGCAGATCACGGTGAGATAGGCCGCGCCGATCACGGTGATGCGGGTCAGCACGTAATCGAAATAGGCCTCGGTGTTCTTGCCCGGGCGGATGCCGGGGATGAACCCGCCATATTTCTTGAGGTTCTCGGCCGTCTCCTCGGGGTTGAACACCACCGCGGTGTAGAAGAACGAGAAGAAGATGATGCCTGCGCCGTAGAGCAGCATGTACACCAGGCTGCCGTGCTGCAGATACTGGTTGAGGCTGATGATGAAGTCGCCCCACCAGCCCTGACCCGCCTGCTGCTGGCCGGCGAACTGGCTGATCGTCAGCGGCATCAGCAGCAGCGACGACGCGAAGATCGGCGGGATCACGCCCGCGGTGTTGATCTTGAGCGGCAGATGGCTGCGCTCCGACTGCACGCCGCGCTGCGTCTGGCGCTTGGGATACTGGATCAGGATACGGCGCTGGGCGCGCTCCATGAAGCAGATGAAGAGCACGAGACCGGCGACTGCGGCGATGATCCCGACCAGCGCGATCGGGTTCATCGATCCGGTGCGGCCACCTTCGAACAGCTGGACCAGCGTGGTCGGCAGGTGCGCGACGATGCCGGCCATGATGATGAGGCTGATGCCATTGCCGACACCGCGGCTGGTGATCTGCTCACCCAGCCACATCAGGAACATGGTGCCACCGATGAGGCTGACCACCGCGGCGATGCGGAACAGCATGCCAGGATCGACCACGGGAGCGAGACCCTGGTTGGCGCCGAGCGTCTCGAGCCCGACCGCGATGACATAGCCCTGCACCGCGGTCAGCGCGACGGTGCCGTAGCGGGTGTACTGGTTGAGCTTCTTGCGCCCGCTCTCACCTTCCTTCTTGATCGCGGCGAGCGCCGGCGACAGCGAGGTGGCGAGCTGCACCACGATCGAGGCGGTGATGTACGGCATCACGCCGAGCGCGATGACCGACATGCGCTCCAGCGCGCCGCCCGAGAAGGTGTTGAAGAAATCGAGCACGCCGCCCTGGGTGCGCTGCGCGAGCAGGCCGAGCTGGGTCGGGTCGACGCCCGGCAGCGGCACGAAGCTCAGCATCCGGAAGATGATCAGCGCGCCGAGCGTAAACCACAGGCGCTTCTTGAGTTCGGTGGCCTGGCCGAATTTGGACAGGTTCAGGCCGGAGGCGAGTTGATCGGCTGCGGATGCCATGTGCGCGATATTCCTGGAAACCAAAGCGGCGGGAAAGCGTTAACCGCCGCCCCGCCGCTCATATAGGTCACTGTCGGAGGAGGGCAATGCGTTGCATCGCCCCGTCCACAGCTAGATCAGGCCTTGCCGGCCTTCTTGGCGGCGATGACCTTCTGCACCGAGCGATGCTTCGCGGCATGCTTCTCGGCCGCCGGCACGATCACGGGGATGGTCACCTTGCCGCCCGCCTTCTCGACCGCCTCGATCGCGCCCTTCGACGCGCCGGCGACGGTGAAGTTGAGCTTGGCCTTGAGCTCGCCCTTGCCGAGCAGGCGCACGCCGTCCTTGCCGCCGCGCGCCAGGCCGACGGCCTTCAGCGCCTCGTGGTCGATGTCGGTCGCGGTCAGCTTGCCGGCGTCGACCAGCTTCTGGATCGCGCCGAGATTGACCTCGGCATAGTCCTTGCCGAACGGATTGTTGAAACCGCGCTTCGGGATGCGCATGTGGAGCGGCATCTGGCCGCCCTCGAAGCCGTTGATCGCGACGCCCGAGCGCGCCTTGGCGCCCTTCTGGCCGCGGCCCGCGGTCTTGCCCTTGCCCGAGCCGATGCCGCGTCCGACGCGCATCCGGCCCTTGCGGGCGCCGTCATTGTCCTTGATGTCGTTCAGTTTCATCGTCTGCACTCGCTTTCGCTTTTGTCGCGCTTATTCCCTCTCCCGCTTGCGGGAGAGGGAGGGAGCCGTCCGTCAGGACGGCGGAAGGGTGAGGGCCTGTAAGAGCCGCAGACCATGCGCCTGCCGATCTTACAGGCCCTCACCCCGACCCTCTCCCGCAAGCGGGAGAGAGAGAAGATCAGTCCACCACCTCAACCATGTGCGCCACCTTACGGATCATGCCGCGCACCTCGGGGGTGTCCTGCAGCTCGACCGTGCGGTGCATCTTGTTGAGGCCCAGGCCGATCAGCGTCGCGCGCTGATCCTTGGTGCGGCGGATCGGCGACCCGGTCTGGGTCACCTTCACCGTGCCGGCCTTCGCCGCTGCTTCCTTCTTGGCCATCACGATTACTCCACGATCGCCGCGGCATCAGCCTCGGCGGTCTGCGAACCGCCGCGGCCGAGCAGGTCGGCGATCTTCTTGCCGCGCCGCTGGGCGACCGACTTCGGCGAAGACTGGTCGTTCAGCGCCTCGAAGGTGGCGCGGATCATGTTGTAGGGGTTCGAAGTGCCGACCGACTTGGTCACCACGTCGTGCACGCCCAGGCTCTCGAAAACGGCGCGCATCGGACCACCCGCGATGATGCCGGTGCCCGCAGGCGCCGAACGAACGGTCACCTGGCCGGCGCCGAAATGGCCCTTGCCGTCGTGATGCAGCGTCCGGCCCTCGCGCAGCGGCACGCGGACCATCTTCTTCTTGGCAGCGGCGGTCGCCTTCGAAATGGCTTCCGGCACTTCGCGCGCCTTGCCATGGCCGAAGCCGACGCGGCCCTTGCCGTCGCCCACGACGACCAGCGCCGCGAAACCGAAGCGCTTGCCGCCCTTCACCGTCTTGCTGACGCGGTTGATGTGGACCAGCTTCTCGATCAGCTCCTCGCCGCCGTCCTCGGCATTGCCGCCACGACGGTCGTCACGACGGCCACGGCCGCCGCGATCACCGCCGCCACGGCCACGATTGTCGCCACCGGGACCCCGGCCGCGACCGCCACGGCCACCACGCGGAGCGCCCGCATCGGGAGCGGCGGCGCCTTCGACCGGCGTTTCGGTCGTGTTGATTTCATCCGCCATCTTAGAACTCCAATCCGCCTTCACGGGCGGCATCCGCCAGCGCCTTGACGCGTCCGTGGAACAGGAAGCCGCCACGGTCGAACACCACCTGCGTCACGCCGGCCTTCTTGGCCGCTTCCGCAATGCGAGTGCCGACGGCCTTGGCCGCGTCGATATTCGCGCCGGTCGAGCCGCGCACGTCCTTCTCCAGCGTCGAAGCGGCGGCGAGGGTCTTGCCCTGCGCGTCGTCGATCACCTGGACATAGATGTGCTTGCCCGAGCGGTGCACGGAAAGCCGCGGACGGCTGCCCGAGCGCGCCTTGAGCGCGGTGCGATTGCGGCGGCGCCGCTTCTCGAAGAGCGAGAGACCCTTGCTCATTACTTCTTCTTCCCTTCCTTGCGGAAGATGAACTCGCCCTCGTACTTGATGCCCTTGCCCTTATAGGGCTCCGGCTTCCGCCAGCGGCGAATCTCGGCCGCGAACTGGCCGACCTTCTGCTTGTCGTTGCCCGAGATCTCGACCGTGGTCTGATCCGGCGTCTTGACCTCGACGCCTTCCGGCACCTCGAGATCGACGTCGTGCGAATAGCCGAGCTGTAGCTTGAGCTTGCGGCCCTGTGCGTTCGCGCGATAGCCGACGCCGGTGATCAGCAGCTTCTTCGAGAAGCCGTCGGTCACGCCGGTCACCAGGTTCTGAACCAGCGTGCGCTGCATGCCCCAAAAGGCCTTGGCGCGCTTGGTGTCGTTCGCCGGCTTCACGGTGATCGTGCCGTCGCCCACCTCGTACGAGATGTCGTCGGCCGCCGGCATCGTCAGGGTGCCCTTCGGCCCCTTGACGCTGATCACGCCGCCCTCGACGCTGGCGGTGACGCCGGCGGGGACGGTGATCGGCTTCTTACCGGTGCGGCTCATCAGAACACCTCCGCCAGCACTTCGCCGCCGACATTCTGGTCGCGCGCCTCGGCGTCCGACAGAACGCCGCGAGGCGTCGAAACGATCGTGATGCCGAGGCCGTTGCGGACGCGCGGCAGCTCCTTGCTGCCCGAATAGACGCGGCGGCCCGGCTTCGAGACGCGAGCGATCGACTTGATCGCCGGCTGGCCCTCGAAATACTTCAGCTCGATGCGGATGCCGGCCGCGGGGCCCATCTGCTCTTCGCTGTAGCCACGGATGTAGCCCTCGCGCTGAAGCACGTCGAGCACGCGGGTGCGCAGCTTCGACGCGGGCGTCAGGACGCTGTCCTTGCGCGCGCGCTGGCCGTTGCGGATGCGGGTGAGCATATCACCCAGGGGATCGGTCAATGCCATCTTCTAACCCTTACCAGCTCGACTTGGTGACGCCGGGGATCAGGCCCTTGTTGGCCAGATCGCGCAGCATCACGCGCGCCAGACGGAACTTGCGGTAGTAGCCGCGCGGACGGCCGGTCAGCTCGCACCGGTTGCGGATGCGAGTCGGATTCCCGTTGCGGGGGATCTCGGCCATCTTGAGACGAGCGATCAGGCGCTCGGTCTCGTCGAGCGACTGGTCCTTCGCCATCGCCTTCAGCTTCGCATAACGGCCGGCATATTTCTTCACCAGCTTCTTGCGACGCTCATTCTTGTTCACGGAACTCAGTTTCGCCATGACTTAAGTTCTCTTTCCCTTACGCAGCCTGCTTCGCTTCGCCGTCCGCATCGCGCGGGAACGGGAAACCGAAGAGACGGAGAAGCTCGCGAGCCTCCTCGTCGGTCTTGGCGGTGGTGGTCACGATCACGTCCATGCCGCGCACCTTCTCGATGCGGTCATAGTTGATCTCGGGGAACACGATCTGTTCCTTGATGCCGCAGGCATAATTGCCACGGCCGTCGAACGACTTGTCGTTGAGGCCACGGAAATCGCGAACGCGCGGCAGCGCGATCGTGATGAAGCGGTCGAGGAACTCGTACATCCGCTCGCGGCGCAGCGTGACCTTGCAGCCGATCGCCATGCCCTCGCGCAGCTTGAACTGCGCGATCGACTTCTTCGCCTTGGTGACGACCGGCTTCTGGCCAGCAATCAGCTCCATCTCGGCAGCCGCGGACTCGACCTTCTTCTTGTCCTGGGTCGCTTCGCCGACGCCCATGTTGAGCACGATCTTCTCGATCCGCGGCACTTCCATGACGTTCTTGTAACCGAACTTCTCGGTCATCGCCTTGGCGATAATCTCGTCATACATCTTGCGCATGCGCGGCGTGTAGGTGTCAGCCATTGATGACCTCCCCGGTCTTGACCGCAACGCGCACCTTCTTGCCGTCGCGCTCCTCGAAGCGGACGCGGGTCGCCTTGCCGTCCTTGGTCACGTGCGCGACCTTGGAGACGTGCAGCGGCGCTTCCGAACGCTCCAGGCCACCCTGCGGGTTGGTCTGGGTCGGCTTGCGGTGGCGCACCGCGATGTTGACGCCCGACACGACGACCTTGCCGTCCTTGGGCATCGCCTTGGTGACCTCACCGGTCTTGCCCTTGTCCTTGCCGGACAGGACGACGACCTGGTCACCCTTCTTGATCTTCGCAGCAGCCATCACAGCACCTCGGGGGCGAGCGAAATGATCTTCATGAAGCCCTTCGAGCGCAGCTCGCGGACCACCGGGCCAAAGATACGGGTGCCGATCGGCTCCTCGTTCTTGTTGACCAGGACGGCGGCATTGCCGTCGAAGCGGATCACCGAGCCATCGGCGCGGCGGACGTCCTTGGCGGTGCGGACGATGACGGCGCGGTGCACGTCACCCTTCTTCACCTTGCCGCGGGGCTGCGCTTCCTTGATGCTGACGACGATGACGTCGCCCACGCCGGCGAAGCGACGCTTCGACCCGCCCAGCACCTTGATGCACTGCACCCGCTTCGCGCCGCTGTTGTCGGCGACGTCGAGATTGGACTGCATCTGGATCATCGATCCGGTTCCTTCTCTCTTGGCCTACCGGGACATGTCCCGGGGGTTCCAGTTAAACTCTCGAGTCCCGAAGGACTTAAGCGATGTCGGCCCGCTCGGGCGTCGCGTGGGTGTCAACCCGCTCGATCACCTTCCAGGTCTTGAGCTTGCTGATCGGCGCGGTCTCTTCGATGCGCACGGTCTCGCCAGCCTTGTACTCGTTGCCCTCGTCATGGGCGTGATACTTCTTCGAGCGGCGGATGATCTTGCCGTAGAGCGGGTGCTTGACCTTGCGCTCCACATTCACGACCACCGTCTTGTCGCCCTTGTCGGACACGATCTGCCCGGTCAGCACGCGCTTCGGCATGTTCGTTGTCCTCTTACTTCGCAGCCGAGCGCGAGCGCTCGTTCTGCAGCGTCTTGATGCGCGCGATGTCCTTGCGGACCTCCTTGACGCGGCTCGACTTCTCGAGCTGGCTGGTCGCTGCCTGGAAACGGAGGTTGAACGCCTCGCGCTTCAGGTTGCCCAGCTCCTCGCCAAGCTGATCGTCGCTCTTCGCGCGCAGATCGGTTGCCTTGGTCATGTTACTCAACCCTCCAGGTGCGACGTGTCGCCGAGGCGGGCCACGACCTTGGTCTTGATCGGCAGCTTCATCGCCGCACGCTCGAACGCTTCCGCCGCGAGCGGGCCGGGCACGCCGTCCAGCTCGAACAGGATGCGGCCGGGCTTGACGCGGGCGGCCCAATATTCAGGCGCGCCCTTGCCCGAGCCCATGCGGACTTCGGCCGGCTTGCTCGACACGGGCAGGTCCGGGAACACGCGGATCCACAGACGGCCCTGACGCTTGATGTGACGCGTGATCGCGCGGCGGGCCGCCTCGATCTGGCGTGCGGTGATCCGCTCCGGCTCCATCGCCTTCAGGCCGTATGACCCGAAGTTCAGCGTCGCGCCGCCCTTGGCCTCGCCTTTGATGCGGCCCTTGAAGGCCTTGCGGAACTTGGTGCGCTTCGGTTGCAGCATTGTCCTTAACCCTTAGCGACGGTCGTCGCGGGCCGGGCGCACGCCCGACGTCTGCGATTCCATGTTCAGGCGATCGGTCGCCATCGGATCATGGCCCAGGATCTCGCCCTTGAAGATCCAGACCTTAACGCCGCACACGCCATAAGCGGTGTGCGCTTCGGCGGTGGCGTGATCGACATTGGCGCGCAGCGTGTGCAGCGGCACTCGGCCTTCACGATACCATTCCGACCGCGCAATCTCGGCGCCGCCCAGGCGGCCACCGCAGTTGATGCGGATGCCCTCGGCGCCCAGACGCATCGCCGACTGCACGGCGCGCTTCATGGCGCGGCGGAACGCGATACGGCGCTCCAGCTGATCGGCGATGCCCTGCGCGACGAGCTTGGCGTCGACTTCGGGCTTGCGGATCTCGACGATGTTCAGCGACACGTCCGAGCTGGTCATCGCGCCGAGCGTCTTGCGCAGCTTCTCGATGTCCGTGCCCTTCTTGCCGATGATCACGCCGGGACGCGCGGCAAAGATGCTCACGCGGCACAGCTTCGCCGGACGCTCGATCACCACCTTCGAGATCGCGGCCTGGGGCAGCGTCTTCATGATGTACTGGCGGATCTTGAGATCCTCCAACAGCAGGCGGCCATAATCCTGGCCCTCGGCGAACCAGCGGCTGTCCCAGGTGCGGTTGATCTGCAGGCGCAGACCGATCGGGTTGCTCTTGTGACCCATTATGCTTCTTCCTGCACTTCGCGCACCACGATGCGGAGCCGGCTGAACGGCTTCAGGATGCGCGTGGACTTGCCGCGGCCACGGGTGTGGAACCGCTTCATGGTGATCGACTTGCCGACCGACGCCTCGGCGACAACGAGCGCGTCGACGTCGAGATTGTGGTTGTTCTCGGCATTGGCGATGGCCGAGGCCAGCACCTTGCGCGCGTCGACCGCCATCGCCTTCTTCGAGAAGGCGAGGATGTTCATCGCGTCGCCGGCACGCTTGCCGCGGATCAGGCCCGCGACCAGGTTCAGCTTCTGCGCCGAACCGCGGATCTGCGTGCCGACCGACAGCGCCTCATTGTCGCTCACGCGACGGGGAGCCTTGGGCTTCGACATCTTAGCGCTTACCCTTCTTGTCGGCGGCGTGGCCCGGGAAGTACCGGGTCGGCGCGAACTCGCCGAGCTTCATGCCGACCATGTCCTCGTTCACCGACACCGGCACGAACTTGCGGCCGTTGTAGACGTTGAAGGTCAGGCCGACGAACTGCGGCAGGATGGTCGAGCGGCGCGACCAGGTCTTGATCGGACCGCCACGGCCCGAATTCTCCTGCGCGGTCTCTGCCTTCTTGAGCAGATGAAGGTCCACGAACGGACCCTTCCAGACTGAGCGAGCCATCGGTTAGCCCTTCTTCTTCGCGTGGCGGCTACGGATGATGAACTTGTCCGTCGCCTTGTTGTGACGGGTGCGCGCACCCTTGGTCGGCTTGCCCCACGGGGTGACCGGATGACGGCCGCCCGAGGTCCGGCCCTCGCCACCGCCGTGCGGGTGGTCGACCGGGTTCTTGGCGACGCCGCGGGTCAGCGGGCGGATACCCTTCCAGCGGTTGCGGCCAGCCTTGGCGAGGTTGGTGTTGCCGTTGTCGGGGTTCGACACGGCGCCAACGGTGCACATGCACTCGCCGCGGACGTAGCGCTGCTCGCCCGAGTTGAGGCGCACGATCACCATGCCGCGGTCACGGCCGACGACCTGCACATAGGTGCCCGCCGAACGTGCGATCTGACCACCCTTGCCGGGCTTCATCTCGACATTGTGGACGATCGTGCCGACCGGCGCCTGGCCGATCTCCATCGCGTTGCCCGGCTTCACGTCGGTCTTCTTGGCCGCAATCACCTTGTCGCCGGCCTGAAGCCGCTGCGGCGCGATGATATAGGCCAGGCGATCCTTGCCGTTCTCGTCCGCGCCATAATTGACCAGCGCGATGAAGGCGGTGCGGTTGGGATCATATTCGATCCGCTCCACATTGCCCTCGACGTCCCACAGACGGCGCTTGAAATCGACGATGCGATAGCGCTGCTTGTGGCCGCCCGCGATGCCGCGCGAGGTCACGTGGCCCTTGTTGTTGCGGCCGCCCGTCTTGCGCTTGCCCTCGGTCAGCGCCTTGACGGGGCCGCCCTTGTGCAGACCCGAACGGTCCACCAGGATCAGGCCGCGCCGCGCCGGCGAGGTCGGGTTGTAGTTCTTGAGCGCCATGGTCAGTTGACCCCCTGCGTCACGTCGATCGAGTCACCATCCTTGAGGGTGACGATCGCCTTCTTGATGTCGGAGCGCGTGTAGGGCTTGCCCTTCCAGCGCTTGGTCTTGCCCTTCTGGACGATGGTGTTCACCGCGGTGACACCGACGCCGAAGATCGCCTCGACCGCCGCCTTGATCTGCGGCTTGGTCGCGTCGTTGGCGACCTTGAAGACCACCGCGTTCGCCTCGGAGACGAGCGTCGACTTCTCGGTGATGTGCGGCGCGACGATCACGTCATAGTGACGCACGTCGATCTGCTCCTGCTTCTTAGCCATTGAAGCGCGCCTCCAGCTTTTCGACGGCAGCGCGGGTCAGGACCAGCGTGTCGTGCTTCAGGATGTCGTAGACGTTGGCGCCCACCGCCGGCAGGACGTTGACGCCCACCAGGTTGCGCGCCGCGAGGAAGCCGTTGCCGGCCTCGGCGTCGATCACCAGCGCGCTCTTGCCGACCTTCAGGCCAGCGAACTGGCCCTTGAGCGCCGCGGTCTTGCTCGCGTCGAACCCGTCGAGGACGATCAGCGAGCCCGCCTTGGCGTGGCTCGAGAGCGCCATCTTGAGGCCGAGCGCGCGGACCTTCTTGTTCAGCGAGATGTTGAAGTCCCGCTTGCGCGCGCCGTGCGCCTTGCCGCCGCCGATGAAGATCGGGGCCGCACGATCGCCGTGACGGGCGGTGCCGCCGCCCTTCTGGCGGCCGAACTTCTTGCCGGTGCGCGACACTTCCGAACGCTCGCGCGTCGGGCGGGCCGTCTCGCGACGGTTCCACAGCTGCCAGGTGACGACGCGGTGCAGGATGTCGGCGCGCGGCTCAACGCCGAACACGGCGTCGTTGAGCTCGATGTCGCCCGATGCCTTGGCGTCGAGGGTTTGAACCTTGACCTTCACGTTCAGCCCTCCTGGCCTTCGGTCGCCTCGGGAGCCTCGACCACTTCGGCCGGGGTTTCCGCGGGGGCGGTGTCATTGGTGTTGGCAGCAGCCTTGAGGCCGGCGGGGAACGGCGCGTCCTTGTGGCGCGCGATCTTCACCGAGTCCTTGACGAGCAGCCAGCCGCCCTTCGAGCCAGGGACCGAGCCCTTGACGAAGATCAGGCCGCGCTCGGCGTCGGTACCGACGATCTCGAGGTTCTGCTGGGTGCGGTTCTTGTCGCCCATGTGGCCGGCCATCTTCTTGTTCTTGAAGACGCGGCCCGGATCCTGACGGTTACCCGTCGAACCCAGCGAGCGGTGCGAGATCGAGACGCCGTGGGTCGCGCGCAGACCGCCGAAACCCCAGCGCTTCATGCCGCCCGCAAAGCCCTTGCCCTGCGTACGGCCCTGGATGTCGACGAACTGGCCCGCGACATAATGGTCAGCCGAAATCTCGGCGCCCACGTCGAGCAGGCCGTCCGCGTCCACGCGGAACTCGGCCAGGATCGCCTTCGGCTCCACTTCGGCCTTGCCGAACTGGCCGCGCTGCGGCTTGGCGACATTCTTCGCCTTGGCGCTGCCCGCGCCAAGCTGAACGGCGGTGTAGCCGTCCTTGTCCATTTCGCGACGGGCGACGACCTGCACGCCTTCGAGCGCCAGAACGGTGACCGGCACGTGGCGGCCGTCGTCCTGGAACAGGCGGGTCATCCCCATTTTCTTCGCGATCACGCCAGTGCGCATGATCCATTCACTCCATAACAGAGGCACCCCATGGACCATTCCACAGGGTGCGTGATGGGCGCCCATCGAAGTATTACTTCGATGGGAACCCGCTTCAGCCCCAATATGCGATGCGAGCCCCCGTCCGGGCTGAATTCCATGCCTTGCGGCTAGGAAAGACGGGGGACGCAGACCCGGGCCAAATGTTTAACCACCGGCCCGGCGGTATCCCTATGTCGTTTTGAGCTTCACGCTCTGGCTGGAACTTCGGATCGGGATCGATCCGGCCGGCCCTGCGCGATCCCGATGGAATCGCGAATCTCGTTTGGGAAGCGGCGCCTCTACGTCAGCTTCGCTTCCCTGTCCACCCCTCACCCGCCTTTTCAGCGAATGAGGAACGGAAACAGCCCCGGCGGATCACCAGGGCTGCTTCAGCTCACTTACGCGAGCTTGATTTCGACGTCGACGCCGGCGGCGAGGTCGAGCTTCATCAGCGCGTCGACCGTCTGCGGGGTCGGCTGCACGATGTCGAGCATGCGCTTGTAGGTGCGCACTTCGAACTGCTCGCGGCTCTTCTTGTCGATGTGGGGGCCACGGTTGACCGTGAACTTCTCGATCTTCGTCGGAAGCGGGATCGGGCCACGGATGAGCGCACCGGTGCGGCGCGCAGTGTCGGCGATGTCGCCGGTCGCCTGGTCGAGCACGCGATGGTCGAACGCCTTCAGGCGGATGCGGATGTTGTTGTCCATGTCCCTACCGATGTGAAAGAGCGGGGCCGGTGACCGGCCTCTTGCTGTTCAAACTAAAACTGGAGGCGCGCCATTACAGGCAGCCCCATCAAAAAGCAACCGCCCGGCCCCGATTTTTCGGGGCCGGGCGGCGCTTGCTTTTCAGCTTACTTGTCGATGCTGCTGACGACGCCGGCGCCGACGGTGCGGCCGCCCTCGCGGATCGTGAAGCGCTGACCGACGTCCATGGCGATCGGCGCGATGAGCTTGACGCCCAGCGCGACGTTGTCGCCCGGCATCACCATCTCGGTGCCCGAGGGCAGCTCGATCGTGCCGGTCACGTCGGTCGTGCGGAAGTAGAACTGCGGACGATAGTTCGCGAAGAACGGCGTATGACGGCCACCCTCGTCCTTCGACAGGACGTACACTTCCGACTGGAAGTCGGTGTGCGGGGTGATCGAACCCGGCTTCGCGAGCACCTGGCCGCGCTCCACCTCTTCACGGCCGACGCCGCGGATCAGCGCGCCGATGTTGTCGCCGGCCTGGCCCTGGTCGAGCAGCTTGCGGAACATCTCGACGCCCGTGACGGTGGTCTTGCGGACGGTCGGGTGAATGCCGACGATCTCGACTTCCTCGCCAACCTTGACGACGCCGGTCTCGACGCGGCCGGTCACCACGGTGCCGCGGCCCGAGATCGAGAACACGTCCTCGATCGGCATCATGAACGGCTTGTCGAGCGGACGATCCGGCTGCGGGATCGACTCGTCGACCGCGGCCATCAGCGCCAGGATCGCCTGCTTGCCGATCTCCTCATCGCGGCTCTCGAGCGCGGCGAGCGCCGAACCGCGGATGATCGGAATGTTGTCGCCGTCGAAGTCGCGCTTCGAGAGCTCCTCACGGACCTCCATCTCGACGAGCTCGAGGATTTCCTCGTCGTCGACCTGGTCGACCTTGTTGAGGAACACGACCATGGTCGGCACGCCGACCTGCTTGGCGAGCAGGATGTGCTCCTTGGTCTGCGGCATCGGGCCGTCGCTGGCGGACACGACCAGGATCGCGCCGTCCATCTGCGCGGCGCCGGTGATCATGTTCTTCACATAATCGGCGTGGCCCGGGCAGTCGACGTGCGCATAGTGGCGGTTCTTGGTCTCGTACTCGACATGCGCGGTCGAGATGGTGATGCCGCGCTCACGCTCTTCCGGCGCCTTGTCGATGTTCTCGAAATCGACCTTCTCCGACAGGCCCTCTTCAGCGAGGACCTTGGTGATCGCCGCGGTCAGCGAGGTCTTGCCATGGTCGACGTGACCGATGGTGCCGATGTTGAGGTGCGGCTTGTTCCGCTCGAATTTTGCCTTCGCCATTGTTTCCTACCTTCTGAGTCTATTTCCCGGACCGCCATGGGACTCACGAGAACGCGGCCCCATAGCGGTTCAATTCCGATTGCGCCAGTCCGGCGCGACGTTACGCCATCTTCGCCTTGATTTCCTCGGCGACGTTCGACGGCACCTCGTCATAGTGCGAGAACTGCATGCTGTACTGCGCGCGGCCCTGCGTGAACGAGCGGAGCTGGTTCACGTAACCGAACATGTTCGCCAGCGGCACCAGTGCCTCGACCGTTTGCGCGTTGCCGCGGCTGTCGGTGCCCTGGATCTGGCCGCGGCGGCTGTTCATGTCGCCGATCACATCGCCCAGATAATCCTCCGGGGTGACGACCTCGACCTTCATGATTGGCTCGAGCAGCTTGATGCCCGACTTCTGCGCCGCTTCGCGCATCGCGCCGCGGGCGCAGATTTCGAACGCCAGCGCCGACGAGTCGACGTCATGGTACGCACCGTCGGTGAGGTGGACCTCGAAATCGATGATCGGGAAGCCGATCAGCGATCCGGTTTCCGCCGTCTCGCGCATGCCCTTCTCGACCGAGGGGATATATTCCTTGGGAATATTGCCGCCCTTGATCTCGTCGAAGAACTGGAAGCCCGAACCGCGCTCGCCAGGCACCACGGTCACCTTGACGCGGCCGAACTGGCCCGAGCCGCCCGACTGCTTCTTGTGCGTGTAGTCGATATCGACCTTCTTCGCGAGATACTCGCGATACGCCACCTGCGGCGCGCCGACATTCGCCTCGACCTTGAACTCGCGCTTCATGCGATCGACGATGATTTCGAGGTGGAGTTCGCCCATCCCCTTGATGATCGTCTGGCCGCTCTCGGCGTCCGAGCTCACGCGGAACGACGGGTCCTCGCGGGCGAGGCGGTTGAGTGCGACACCCATCTTCTCCTGATCGGCCTTGGTCTTGGGCTCCACCGACAGCTCGATCACCGGCTCGGGAAACTCCATCCGCTCCAGGATGATGGGGGCGTTCGCCGCGCACAGTGTATCGCCAGTGGTGGTGTCCTTGAGACCGGCCAGTGCGACGATGTCGCCGGCATAGGCTTCCTGGATGTCCTCGCGGCTGTTCGCATGCATCAGCAGCATGCGGCCAACCTTTTCCTTCTTGTCCTTGACCGAGTTGGTGACCTGCGACGCGGCCTCCAGCTTGCCCGAATAGATGCGCGCGAAAGTCAGTGTGCCGACGAACGGATCATTCATGATCTTGAACGCCAGCGCCGAGAACGGCGCATTATCGTCCGAGGGGCGCTCGTCCGGAGTCTCGCCGTCGAGCTTCACGCCCTTGATGGCGGGAACGTCGAGCGGGCTCGGCAGGAAATCGACCACCGCGTCGAGCAGCGGCTGAACGCCCTTGTTCTTGAACGCCGAGCCACACACCACCGGCACGAACGTCATGCTGAGCGTACCCTTGCGGATCAGCTTCTTTAGGTCGGCGACGCTCGGCTCATTGCCTTCGAGATACGCCTCCATCAGGGCGTCGTCCAACTCGACGGCCATTTCGATCAGGTCGCTGCGATACTTTGCGGCCTTTTCGACCATATCCTCGGGGATGTCCTGATATTCGAACTTCGCGCCCAGGCTCTCTTCGAGCCAGATGATCGCGCGGTTCTCAACCAGATCGACCAGGCCCTTGAAGCCGCCTTCGATGCCGATCGGGAGATACAACACGGCCGGACGCGCACCCAAGCGCTCGATGATCGAGTTGACGCAGAAGTAGAAATCCGCGCCCGTGCGGTCGAGCTTGTTGACGAAGCACATCCGCGGCACGCCGTACTTGTCGGCCTGGCGCCACACCGTCTCCGACTGCGGCTCCACGCCGGCAACGCCGTCGAAGCACGCAACCGCGCCGTCGAGCACGCGCAGCGAACGCTCGACTTCAATGGTGAAGTCAACGTGGCCGGGGGTGTCGATGATGTTGATCAGGTGCTCTTCACCCTTGCCCTCTTCGGCACGCCACTTGCAAGTGGTCGCCGCGGACGTGATCGTGATCCCGCGCTCCTGCTCCTGCTCCATCCAGTCCATCGTCGCGGTGCCTTCGTGCACTTCGCCGATCTTGTAGGACTTGCCGGTGTAATAGAGGATGCGCTCGGTCGTCGTCGTCTTGCCGGCGTCGATGTGCGCCATGATGCCGATATTGCGATAACGCTCGAGCGGATGGCTGCGGGCCATGATCGGGGTTCCTTAGCGATGTGGGGAGCCGGACGATCCGGCTCCCCAGAATATAGGTAATGGTTTTACCAGTGCCACCCGCCGGCCGCAGCCGGCGGAGAAGCGATTACCAGCGGTAGTGGCTGAACGCGCGGTTCGCTTCCGCCATGCGGTGCGTGTCCTCGCGCTTCTTCACCGCGTTGCCGCGGTTGTTCGAAGCGTCCAGCAGTTCGCCCGACAGGCGCGCCGACATGGTGTTCTCGCTGCGGTTGCGGGCCGAGGCGATCAGCCAGCGGATCGCCAGCGCCTGGGCGCGCTCAGGGCGCACCTCGACCGGGACCTGGTAGGTCGCGCCGCCGACGCGACGGCTGCGGACCTCGATGCCCGGCGCGATGTTGTTCAGCGCTTCGTGGAACACGCCCAGCGGGTCCTTCTTGGCGCGCTGCTCGACAACCTCGAGCGCCGAATAGACGATGCCTTCCGCGACGGACTTCTTGCCGTCCAGCATTACGCTGTTCATGAACTTCGACAGGACCTGATCACCATAGACGGGATCGGGCAGGATTTCCCGCTTCTCGGGACGACGACGACGAGCCATCTCAGATTTCCTTCTTGATCTTCAGCCGGTCCGGAACACGTCCGGGGCTTACTCTGGCTAAAATTACTTCGGACGCTTGGCGCCGTACTTCGAACGGCTCTGCTTGCGGTCCTTGACGCCCTGGGTGTCGAGCACGCCGCGCAGCACATGGTAGCGCACGCCGGGAAGGTCGCGCACACGGCCGCCGCGGATCAGGACCACCGAGTGCTCCTGCAAATTGTGCCCCTCGCCGGGGATGTACGAAATGACCTCGCGCTGGTTGGTCAGGCGAACCTTGGCCACCTTGCGCAGCGCCGAGTTCGGCTTCTTCGGCGTCGTGGTATAGACACGGGTGCAGACGCCGCGCTTCTGCGGGTTCTGCTCCATCGCAGGGACCTTGCTCTTGGCCTTCTGCGGGTCGCGGCCCTTGCGGACCAGCTGGTTGATCGTCGGCATGAAGCCCTTCACCTTTTAAGTTACCGGTTGCCCGGCGGTTACTGTGCGGGAGCCCTGGTAGTGCAATACAAAAGGGCCTGGCGGGCGAACCCCCCGGCCCCAAGTCTCCGACACCGTTCAGCTCTTGTGCCGCATGGAACGCCGAAAAGCCGACAGAATCGACTCTCTGCCCCGGTGCGGAACGCGCGGCCTATACGCGCGCGGCCCATGACGGTCAATGCCGCGCCTCAGCGCCGCTCCGCGCGCTCGGGCACGCGCCAGAGATGGACCACCGCGCCGCCCACGCGGCGGGTCTCGTCCGGCCGCCAGTCGCCCATATCGAAGGCGTGGCTGACGACCCGCGTCCCGGGCTTGAGCTGCGCAAGCAGGCGCGGGCGCAGCCGCAGATTGACCTCGGGCAGCAGGAACATGGTCACCACGTCCGCTTCGGCAAGATCGGTCTTGAACAAGTCGGCGGTCTCGAACCGCACCCGGTCCGCGACCCCGGCACGCTCGGCATTGGCCTGCGCCTTGCGGACCATCACCGGATCGATGTCGATCCCGAGGCCCCGCGCGCCGCGCTCGCGGGCGGCGGCGATCAGGATGCGCCCGTCGCCGGTGCCGAGATCGATCACATGGTCGCCGGGGCCGACCTGGGCCATCTCCAGCATCTGCGCCACCACCGCCGGCCGCGTGCCGAGATAGGGCACGTCGAGCTTGGGCCCGCCGGTGAGCAGGGTGGCGGCCGAGCAGCTCGCCATGGTCGGCGACATGCACCGCCCGCCGAGCGCGATCAGCCCCAGGACGATCACCGCCGCCAGCGCCCCGGCGATCCGGATGCGCGCAGCCGACGAGGGCAGCGCCCATCGCGCCAGCCGCATCCCCCGTTCCTCCCCCGCTCCGCCTTGCCCTGCTTCCATATCGCTCCTTAACTCGATCTTTAGAGCGGCCGCGCCAATGCCGCGCCATGCCGCCGCTGCCGCTCCGCCCGCAGATCCCCGCGCCCGCCGCGTGGCTGGTCGCGCTGGTCGCCGCGGCGCAGGCCTGGGCGTTCTGGCCGCTCTTCACCGCCGACATGACCGCCTATCTCATCCCCTGGCTCGAGACGATCCGCGAGCGCGGGATGCTGTCGGCCTTCGCCCAGCCCTTCTCCAACTATATGCCGAGCTATCTCTACCTGCTCGCGCTGTTCAGCCCGCTGGTGAGCTTGCTCGATCCGGTGAGCGTCATCAAGCTGCTCTCGGTCGCCGGTACCGCGGCGCTCGCGCTCGCCTTCCATCGCCTGCTCGCCGCGCTCGGCGCGAGCGAGCGCGCGCGCTGGGCGATGCTGCTCGTCGTCCTGCCCTCGGTCGCGCTCAACGCGCTGCTGCTCGGCCAGTGCGACGCGATCTATGTCGCCGCCTGCGTGATGGCGGTGGCGGCGGCACTCGAGCGGCGTCACCTCGCGATGTTCGCCTGGTGCGGCATCGCGATCGCGTTCAAGGCCCAGGCGGTGCTGGTCGCGCCCTTCTTCCTCGCGCTCGCCATCCAGCGCCGCGTGCCGCTGCGCCTGTGGCTCGCCGCGCCTGCCGCGCTGCTCGGGATGATGCTGCCGGCGCTGCTCGCCGGCTGGCCGCCCGCGGATCTCGCCACCGTCTATTTCCGCCAGGCCGGAACCTTCAGCAACGAGATCGCGCGCAACGCGCCCAATATCTGGTCGCTCGTCGGCGCGATCGCGCCTGTCGAGGCGCCGCAGCTGTTCGCCCTCGCCCTCGCCACGGCGCTCGGCGCGGGCGCCGCTTATGTCGCGCGGATGCAGGCCGCCCGCTTAGACCGCGCCGGGCTGGTCGGCATGGCCGCGCTCGCCGTGCTGCTGATGACCGGACTGCTGCCGCGCATGCACGAGCGCTATTTCCTGCTCGCCGACGTCCTGATTCTCGCCTTCGCCGTCGCGCGCGGCACGCGCGCCGCCTTCCTGCTCGCCGCGCTCGTCCAGCTCGGCTCGACCGCCGCGATCCTCGGCTATCTCGGACTCGGAATCCCGCTGGTCGCAGCCGGTGCGCTGTGCATGATCGCCGCCACCTGGATCGCCGCGCGGCCGCTGATTGTCCCTCACGCGAATGATAATCGCGACGGACCGCATGGAATCCCTCCACCCCACGGGCTGCGCGGACAGCTGAGCTTTGATATGTTGCGACCGCCGGTCGCTCCGGTGCCGGGGGAGTAAGCTTAGATGTTCGGAAACAAGCCGCGTGACGATCGTCCTGTCATGGTCCCCTCCAACGGGACTCCCGGCGGCGCGCGCCGCGGCATGTTCTCCGTGATCGGCGCCGACGTCGTGATCTCGGGCAACGTCCACGCCAGCGCCGAGCTGCATATCGAGGGCCGGATCGAGGGTGACGTCGACTGCGCCGCCCTCATCCAGGGCGCCGAGAGCCAAATCGTCGGCGGCGTCACCGCCGAAAGCGCGCGCATCGCCGGCGCGATCGAGGGCACCGTCCGCGTCCGTCAGCTCACCGTCGAGCGCAGCGCGCGGATCACCGGCGACGTCGAATATGAGAACATCACGATGGAGAATGGCGGCCATATCGACGGGCGGATGCGGCGCATCGGCGCGACCACCGTCACGGCGACACCGCTGATCACGGCCAGCGCCCCGCGCGCACCGCTCGCCACTACGGTCGAGATCCTCGAGGCGGACCAGAGCGCCGCCTGACCGCCGTCAGTCCGCAACCAGCGCCCCGCCCTTGATCACCGCTTTGACCGCGGTGAGCACGCGCACGTCCTGGAGCGGGTTGCCCTCCACCGCGACGATATCGCCATAGCGGCCGACCGCGATCGCGCCGACATCCTTGCTGCGGCCCAGCGCTTCCGCCGCATTCACCGTCGCGGCGCGGATCGCCTCCAGCGGGGTCATCCCATACTCGACCATCACGCGGAACTGCCCCGCTGCGGTGCCGTGCGGCACCACCCCGGCATCGGTGCCAAACACCATCTTCACGCCCGCGGCATGCGCCTTGCGGAAATTGTCGCGTTGGATCTGCGCCACCTCGCGGTCCTTGCGCAAATTGTCCTCGAGCACGCCGTTCTTCTTCCCCTCCGCCTGGGTATAGTCGGTGTTGAAGATATCCATCGAGAACCACACCGGCTGCTTGCGCGCGACGGCGAGCCTGATGCCCTCGTCATCGACCAGGCTGGCATGCTCGATCGTGTCGATCCCGGCGCGGATCGCCGCCTTGATCCCGGCCGCGCCATGCGCATGCGCCGCGACCTTGAGGCCCCATTGATGCGCCTCGTCGACGATCGCACGCATCTCCTCCTCGGACAGCTGCTGCTGCCCCGGCTCGGTGTTGCGCGAGAAGACCCCGCCGGTGGCGCAGATCTTGATCACCTCGGCGCCGTACTTGCGCTGCTCGCGCACCTTGACGCGCAGTTCCTGCGGCCCGTCGCCCACCGCCACGCCCTTGGCCTTGTATGAGGGCGGCAGATAGGTCTGGTCGCAATGCCCACCGGTCGCGCCCAGCGCATGCGCTGCGGGCACGATCCGCGGTCCCTCCATCAGCCCTTCCTCGATCGCCTGCTTGTAGCCGACATCCGCATAGTTCTCGGACCCGACGTTGCGGACCGTCGTGAAGCCGGCCTTGAGCATCGCGCGGGCGTTGGCCACCCCCTGGATCGCCCAGAAGCTGTCGGTGAACTGAAACCCGGTATAGCCGCCATAACGCGGGTTGGTGTCGAGATGGACGTGCATGTCGATCAGCCCGGGCAGGATCGTCTTGCCCGGCAGGTCGATCCGTTTCGCGCCCTCGGGGATGTTCGGCCGCCCGCCATTGCGCCCGGTCACCGCCGCGATTCGCCCGTCGGTGATGACCACCACGGGCTCTTCGACGATGGTCCCGGCCACGACGTCGACCATGCGGTCCGCGGTAACGACGACGGTCTCGGCGGAGGCAGGCGCAGCCGTCAGCGCGGCCACGACCGCAACGAAGATTTCGCGTTTCATGAGTCCCCCGCTCGCTGTCGGCGGAAGCTCGCCGCACGCGCGCCAAAGGTCAACTCACCGGCGCGATTATTTCAGGGGGATCAGACCTTGCGGCCGAAGGTCGGCCGCGGCGCAGCGTTGTCGGGCACCTCGAACGACGCCTCACCGGCCGCCTTCTTCTCCAGATAGCGCGCGATCACGGCGTCGGCATCGAAATCGCTCGCCGCCGCGTCATCCGCAGCAACCGGCGCCTTCAGCTCCTTCGGTTTGGTCGCGGATCCGCTCACCAGCCGCACCAGCTGGATCAGGATCGGAATGGTGAACAGCAGCCCGAGCCCGCCAAGCCCGACGATCGTCGGCATCAGCTCGCGCGACGCGAACCCGCCCATCGCCTCGTTGACCCGATAGAAATGGATCGCCAGCCCACCGAACCACACGACCGGGACGAGCCCTGCGATCAAACCCCATAGCGTCTTCAACGACATGCCATGCTCCCGCAAATCGCGCGCGAGCATGGCAGGGTTTCCCCAAAAAAGACTGAACGCCGCGGGGCGGAGCATCCGTCTAGATGCAGTCGCCCCATTCGAGCGGCCGGGGCTTGGACACGATGTGATCGGTCACGATCGCGAGACCCTCGGTCTCATCCTTACTGTCGGGATAGAACGATGCCATCTCCCCCTTGCAAAACAGGCCCTTGGGATCGGGAGCACCGACATGAGCCTGCTCGCGCTTGAACTCGGCGATCTGCGCTGCCGTCCAGCCGCCACGCGCGAAATAGGCGTCGAGCTTCTGCACGTTCGCAGACAATATGGTCTGAACGCGGGCATCGTGCAGCTTCGGACAATTTTTGCCGATCTCCTCGGCCAGGCTGACGAGGCCATAGAGGCATACAGGCCCGATGGTCGGCTCCTGCACTCGCCGCATCGCCGATGCTCCCGGCGACATCGCCGCGAGCACGCAGCAGAGGATCGCCGGGGCTCGCATCAGATGTGCAACACGCGGCCATAGGCGGAGAGCACCGCCTCGTGCATCGTCTCGCTGATCGTCGGATGCGGGAACACCGTCTCGATCAGCTCGGCCTCGGTGGTCTCCAGCGTCTTGCCGACGGCATAGCCCTGGATCATCTCGGTCACCTCGGCGCCGATCATGTGTGCGCCGAGCAGCTCGCCGGTCTTGGCGTCGAACACGGTTTTCACGAAGCCTTCCGGCTCGCCGAGGGCAATCGCCTTGCCATTGCCGATGAAGGGGAAGTTGCCGACCTTGACCTCGTAACCCGCTTCCTTGGCCTTCGCCTCGGTCAGCCCGACGCTGGCGATCTGCGGGTGGCAGTAAGTGCAGCCCGGGATGTTGAGCGGATCCATCGCGTGCGGATGCTTGCCCGCGATCGCCTCGGCCGCGATCACGCCCTCGTGGCTCGCCTTGTGCGCCAACCACGGCGGCGCGGTGATGTCGCCGATCGCGTAGAGGCCGTCGATGTTGGTCTTGCACGCGCCGTCAGTCTTGAGGAAGCCGCGGTCGTCGACATCGACGCCCTGCTCCTTGAGCCCGATGTCGCTGGTGTTGGGCACGATGCCGATCGCGACGATAACGTGGCTAAAGTCGCCCACAGCGGGCTTGCCGTCCTTGGCGATGATGGTGGCCTTCACGCCATTGGCGTCGGCGGCGATCTTGTCGACCTTGGCGCCGGTCATGATCGTCATGCCCTGCTTCTTGAGCGCCTTTTCGAGATGCGCCGAGATGTCGGCATCCTCGACCGGCACGATGCGGTCGAGCATCTCGACCACCGTCACCTCGGCGCCCATGTCGTTGTAAAAGCTCGCGAACTCGATCCCGATCGCGCCCGATCCGATGACCAGCAGCCTCTTCGGCATCTCGGGCGGGGTCATCGCATGGCGATAGGTCCACACGCGCTTGCCGTCCGTCGGCAGGCCCGGGAGGTCGCGGGCGCGCGCGCCGGTGGCGAGAATGATGTTCTTCGCGGCCAGCTCGGTCGTCTTGCCGTCCTCGGCGGTGACCGAGAGCTTGCCCTTCCCGGTCAGCTTGCCGGTGCCCATGTGCACCGCGATCTTGTTCTTCTTCATCAAGTGCGTGACGCCCTGGTTGAGCTGCTTCGCCACCCCGCGCGAGCGCTTGACGACGGCTTCTAGGTCCGCGCTGATCTTCTCCGCGGCGAGGCCGTAATCCTTGGCGTGCTGCATGAAATGGAAAATCTCCGCCGAGCGCAGCAGCGCCTTGGTCGGGATGCAGCCCCAATTCAAACAGATGCCGCCCAGCAGCTCACGCTCGACGATCGCGGTCTTGAGGCCAAGCTGGCTCGCGCGGATCGCCGCGACATAGCCGCCGGGGCCCGAGCCAAGCACGATCACGTCATAGGATTCAGCCACGTCGATCTCCAAATTGCCCCGCCCGCCGGGGGCGCAGTACGTCGAAATTGAGGATGAGCCAGAACAAAGCCGCCACCGGCCCGACCACCAGGCCGAATCGGATATATTCCCCCGCGGTATCGGGAACGAGCTGCATGGCGATGAGATAGGCAGCCAGCGCGCCGATCCCAGTCCCCAGCACCAGCAGCAACACCCCCGTCACCAGCGCGGGCAGCGCCAGCCGCCGCAACAGCACATAGGCCGGCCACGCCACGATCAGCCCGGCGAGAATGATCGCGAACAGCACGCCGACGCTCTTCCAGTCGGTCGCGCCGCCCTCGCTCTCCAGCATCCAGTAGACCGCAAGGTTCGCCAGATAGGCGCCGATAAAGGCGGGCAAGAGGAACCGCCGCACGAACGCTACGATCCACGTCACGCCTCGCCGTCCACCGGGCGCGGCTTGCGGTCCTCGCCCACGGCGACGAAGGTGAACACCGCCTGCGTCACCAGCTGGTGCTCCTCGGCATGCCGGTTGCGCCGCCAGGCCTCGACGTCGATCTGCATCGAGGTGCGGCCGACCTTGACCAGGCTGGCATAGACCGACACCTCGTCGCCGACGAATACCGGCGCGTGGAACTGCATGCCGTCCATCGCCACGGTCACCGCGCGGCCGCGCGCGCGGCGCGCCGCGACCAGCCCCGCCGCCATGTCCATCTGCCCGACCAGCCAGCCGCCGAAAATGTCGCCATAGGCGTTGGCATCCGCGGGCATGGTGCTCACGCGAGTCGTCGGTTCGGTGATCGGGGGTGCGCGGTCAGGCATCGCGCGTGTCCTTGCCCGCCGGCTCCGGCGCCATCGCGCGACTCATCGGCTCGATCCCCATCAGGATCACGCACACGATCGCCACGCCTGTCACCAGCCAGATGTCGCGCTCGGCGAGCGGATAGGCCCAGCTCGCCACCGCGCCGATCATCAGCGCGACCGCGATGCCGGCGGCGATGTGCAAAGCTTCGACCAGGACGCGCATCGCGGCGCCCCCGCCCTCAGGCCAGCAGGCCGAACGGCGACTCGACGAGCGCCTTGAACACCTTCATCAGCTCGGCGCCGTCGGCCCCGTCCACCGCGCGGTGATCGAAGCTGCCGGTCGCCGACATGACGGTCGCCACGCCCAGCGCATCGTCGACGATGTAGGGCCGCTTCTCGCCCGCGCCGACCGCCAGGATCGTCGCCTGGGGCGGGTTGATCACTGCGTCGAACTGCTTGATGCCGTACATGCCCATGTTCGAGATGCTGGCAGTGCCGCCCTGATATTCCTCGGGCTTGAGCTTGCCTTCCTTCGCGCGCTCGGCGAGTTCCTTCATCTGGGTCGAGATCGACGCCAGGCCGATGTTCGCCGCATCGCGGATGATCGGGGTGATCAGGCCGGTGGGTGTCGACACCGCGACCGAGATGTCGGTGCGGCTGTACTTGATCAGCTTGTCGCCGGCATAGGTGACGTTGCACTTGGGCACCTGCATCAGCGCCACCGCGAGCGCCTTGATCAGCATGTCGTTGACCGACAGCTTGACCCCACGGCCCTCCAGGCTCTTGTTGAGCTGGCCGCGCAGCTTGAGCAGCGCGTCGAGCTGAACGTCGACGGTCAGATAGATGTGCGGAATCGTCTGCTTCGCCTCGGTCAGGCGGCGCGCGATCGTCTTGCGGATGTTGCTGAGCTTCTCTTCCTCGTGCGGGATGCTCTCGTCATACCACACCGAGGCTGGCGCCGCCGCCGGAGCCGGGGCCCCAGCAGCAGCCGCTGGCGCTTCCGCCGCCTTGGGCGCGGGTGCCGCGCCGGGCTTGGCATCCTCGACGTCCGCCTTGACGATGCGGCCACCGGGTCCGGAGCCCTGCACCGCCGACAGTTCGACGCCCTTCTCGGCGGCAATGCGACGCGCCAGCGGGCTCGCCTTTACGCGATCGCCGCTCGCAGCGGGGGCCGGCGCAGGCTTCGCAGGCTCGGCCGGAGCCGGAGCCGGCGCCGCAGCCTTGGGTTCTTCCTTCGGCGCCTCCGCCTTGGGCGCTTCCACCTTGGGCGCTTCGACCGCCGAGGCATCCTCGCCCTCGCCCGCCAGGATCGCGATCGCCGTGCCGACCTTCACCCCGTCAGTGCCCTCGGCCACCAGGATCTTGGCGATCGTGCCTTCGTCGACCGCCTCGAACTCCATCGTCGCCTTGTCGGTCTCGATCTCGGCCATCAGGTCGCCAGCCTTGACCGTGTCGCCCTCCTTCACCAGCCATTTGGCGAGGGTGCCCTCCTCCATCGTCGGGGAAAGGGCAGGCATCTTGATCTCGATCGACATGGGGGAGGAGGATCCTGTCGCAGGCTGTTGGTTTCGGCCCTCCCTTGCGCGATGCACGGCGCGGGTCAAGCCTGCCGCGCCCGTAAGGCCCCACTCCGGTCTTGCGCAGCGCGGCTTCCCGCGTCACCACCATGCGAAACCGGAGGGGATGGTTTCATGCGCACCTATCTTGTGGTGATTGACGAAAGTCCGGAGGCGCAGATCGCGCTCCGCTTCGCCGCCCGCCGCGCCGTCAAGACGGGCGGCGGGGTCGAGATCCTGGTGATGATTCCCAAGCCCGATTTCGTGCAGTGGGGCGGCGTGATGGCGACGATCGAGGAAGAGGCGCGCCAGCGTGCCGAGGCGCTGGTCGCGGGCGCGGCGGGCACGCTGATCCAGGAATCGGGCCTCAAGCCCACCATCACCGTGCGCGAGGGCGACGGCCCCAAGATCATCCGCGAGCTGATCGCCGCCAACCCCGAGATCGCCGCGCTCGTGCTCGGCGCGGCGACCGGCGGCAAGCCCGGCGCGCTGGTCACCCATTTCACCGGCGGCGACATGGCCGCGCTGCCGATCCCGTTGATGATCATCCCGGGAAGCCTCGACCGCGAAGCGATCGACCGGCTAAGCTGATCGCCATGCGAACCCTCCCCTTGCTCGCGCTGCTCGCCGCAGCCCCTGCCGCCGCTCAGGACCAGCCCAGCCCCGAACGCCTCAAGGCCGATGTCGAGAAGCTGGTGAGCTTCGGCACGCGCCACACCCTCTCCTCCGCCACCGACCCCGTCCGCGGCATCGGCGCCGCGCGCAAATGGGCGGCGGACGAACTCAACCGCATCGGCGCAGCGTGCAAGTGCATCGAGGTCGCCAACATCGCGCGCACTTTCACCGGCCCGCGCGCGCCGAACGGGGTCGAGGTGGTCAACGTACTCGGCTTCCAGGCGGGCGCGGACCCCAAGCGAGTCGTCATCGTCCAGGGCCATATCGACAGCCGCGTCACCGACGTCATGAACTTCACCGCCGACGCACCCGGCGCCAACGACGACGCCTCGGGTGTGGCGCTGGTGATCGAGGCGGCGCGCATCCTCTCGAAGGAAAAGCACAAGGCAACGATCATCTATGCCGCTCTCTCGGGCGAGGAGCAGGGCCTGATGGGCGGCACCCTGCTCGCCGAGACTGCCAAGGAGCGCGGCTGGACCGTGGTCGCGGTGCTCAACAACGACATCGTCGGCAATACCATGGGCCAGAATGGCGTCCGCGTCGCCGATCGCGTGCGCGTCTTCTCCGAGGGCATCCGCGCGTCGGAGACGCTCGAGGAGCAGATCAAGCGCCGCGGCGACGGCGGCGAGGATGACGGCCCCAGCCGTGCGCTCGCCAAGGCGATCGACAAGGTGGCGGACGGCATGCGCGAGAAGGACCGCGACGCGCTCGACGCCTTCATCGTGCGCCGTCCCGACCGCTTCGGCCGCGGCGGCGATCATGAGCCGTTCCTGCGCCTCGGCTACCCCGCAGTGCGCTTCTCGGTCGGCGCCGAGAATTACGACCAGCAGCACCAGGACCTGCGCACCGAGAATGACCGCGTCTATGGCGACACGGTCGACAAGATGGATTTCCCCTATCTCGCCAAGGTGACAGCGCTCAACGTCGCGACGCTCCGCCGCCTCGCCAACGCACCCGATGCGCCGTCAGGCGTGGTGCTCGACGGCGCGGTCTCGACCGACATCAAGGTCAAGTGGAACCCGGTGCCGGGTGCCAAGGGCTATCGCGTCTATTGGCGCCGCAACGACACGCAGGACTGGAGCGACGTCCGCGGCGTCGCCGGCCGCACCGAGACGGTGCTCAAGGACGTGGTGGTCGACGATCATTTCGTCGGCGTCTCGGCGGTCGCCGAAGACGGCAGCGAGAGCATCGTCACCTTCGGCACGCGCCCGCCGCGTTAGTCAATAAACCCGCCGCCGTCCTCCCCCCAGACGGACGGCGGCGGGCAGCGCTTCAACGGCAATAGCAGGTCTTGCTCTTGACCTTCACCGGCGCGCGATAGAGCTTCTTGGACGGAGCGCGGCGCACCACCCTGCCGCCGCCATAGGTGACTTCCTCGACCGTCTCGGTCACCGTCGTGGTCACCACCGGCGCCGACTGGATCACCACCGTGGTGGTCGTCGGCGCACCGTAATAATAGCCACCGCCATAGGTATAGCCGCCATGGCAGTTCGCGACGCAGCGCAGCGGCCGCGCCGGTACCGCATGGACCCGCCGCGTCTCGCTATAGCCATAGTCGTCGTCGCGATAGTCGGGCGCGTCATAGTCGGCACCGGGGCCGGGATAGCCCTCCTCGCCCTCGTAATAGCCATCGCCTTCGTAGGCGTATTCGTCGCCTTCGTAGTCGTAATCGTCGCGGTCCCAGTCGAGCCCGCTCACCGAATCCCACACGCGGCCGCCATTGTCGACCAGCACCGCGTCGTCATAATAGCGCACCCAGTTATAGCCATAAGGCGGGCTGCTCAGCCCCCAGCTCGACCAGTCGCTGATCCAGAAGCCGCCGGTGACCCAGAAGCTCGGCAGCGTCCAGCCGCGCACCGGCCGGCGATAGGCGCCCCAGCCGCCGGGCGCCTTCCACCCCGCATGCCAACGCCCGCGAATCTTCTCGCCCCAGCGCCAGCCCGGGCGGTGCGTGCCGGGCTTCCAGTTGCCCGGCTTGCCCGGGTTCCAATGACCGGGAGTGCCCGGCTTCCATCCGCCGGGCCTGCCCGGTTTCCAGCCACCCTGCGGAGGCTTGCCGTGCTGCCACCCGCCCGGACGCGGCGTCCCGGGATTGGGCTTCCAGCCGCCGGGACGCTGCCCGCCGTGCTGCCAGCTGCCGCCGCGCGGCGGGCTCATCCGGGGGATCGCCGTCGATGGCATCCGCGGCGCCTGCATCGACGGGCGCGCGCCCTGCATACTGCGCTGCTGCGCCACCGCCGGCGCGGCCAGCGACAGGCTGCTCACCGCAGCGACGATCAGAGTAGCGGTACGCATGGCGATGACAGCTCCTTTGCTGCGCGCTTCCCTGGGGTGAGGCGCACGAATCTTCACCATTTCTTAACACCTCCACCGGGAGGCGACCACGAAGCCCTGTGGTTAAGGAAGTCCCGAATCGGGTCAAGAATTTAATATCAAACGGTGAAGACGGCCACCGATCGTGCCGATTCGGAACAGCCGCGCCAGCCGTTAACGCGCGATTCGCGGTCCCAACAGCGCCATCAGCGCCTCGCAGCCCGCTGCATCCTCGGCATCGAACCGCCCCTGCGTCGGGCTGTCGAGGTCGAGCACCCCGATCAGCCGGCCTTCGTGCGAAATCGGCACGACCAGCTCGGCGTTGCTCGCCGCGTCGCACGCGATGTGGCCGGGAAAGGCATGGACGTCTTCGACCAGCTGGGTCTCGCCGGTCGCCGCCGCCGCGCCGCACACGCCCTTGCCAAAGGGAATGCGGATGCACGCTGCCTTGCCCTGGAAGGGCCCCAGCACCAGCTCGCCCTCGACATTGCGATAGAACCCCGCCCAGTTGAGGTCGGGCAGATACTGCCAGATCAGCGACGCGGCGTTCGCCATGTTGGCGATCGCGTCCGCCTCTCCCGCGGTCAGCGCGTCGAGCGCGGCGTGGAGGTCGCGATAGAGCTCGGCCTTGGATCCGGCGGCGATGTCGAAGCTGTACATAACCCGCAGGTGGCGCGGCGCGCCGCCCGGCGCAAGAGGGTCAGGTGCAGCGCGTCCGCTCGATCCCGTCCGCGCTCAGCGTGTTGCCGTCCGCCGACAAGGTGAAGCTGCGCGCATCCTCCCAGGTCTCGCCTTCGCCCGAATAGCGTGCGCGCACCGTGATCGTGCGCCCCTCGCCGTGCACCGCTATCACGTCGCCGCTGCTCTCGTGGAAGCGCAGGCGCTTGGCCTCGATCCGCAGGCGGCTGTCGTTGTTGCCGGTGCCGCAATCGGCGGCCGTACGGTTCCACTCGCCGCGAAAGGCCGCGGGGATGGTCCCCGCGTCCACGGTCTTTGGTGTTGGCGGTGGCGCCTCAGGTCCGGGCGCGGTCGGGCGTTCGACGCTCTCATTGCCGGCGGGCGGCGCTGCCGGCTCCTCCGAGCAGGCGGCGAGGATCAACGGCAAGGCGAGCAGGAAACGGCGCATCATGCGCCTCCCAACGCGCCAGTCACGCCGCGGTGCCCTTGGCATCGGCCTTGGCGAAGGCGCGCAGCGCATCCTTGCCGTTCCAGCGCGCGGTCTTGTCGTCCGACTCCGCCAGCCGCGCCGCCACCTCGCGCGCCGCCTTGCGCAAGGCCGGATCCTTCTTCCCGCCGATCGCGCGCAGCGCCCAGTTGACGCCCTTCTTCACGAAGTTGCGTTCGTCGCTCGCCGCACCCTCGATCAGCGCCAGCCCGGCAATATAGTCCGCTTGGCGCCCGTGCAGCGCCAGGCAAGCGAGCAGCACGAACCCCGCGCGCCGCCCCATCTCGTCGTTCAGCCGCGTCCACGGCTCGACCATCGCGTCCGCGCCCGCCACCCGGTCGAACAGCTTGAAGCACACCGTGTCAGTCACCGCCCAATTGTCAAAATCGGCACGCCAGGCGTCCATCTGCGCCACCGTCACCAGCCTGGGATCGTCGATCAGGCACGCCAGCATCCGCGCCTCGTACACCCGCGTTGCCCACAGCGCGGCGGCGAGGTCGTGGTGCTTGCCGATGCCCTTCGCGATCTTCTGGATCGCCGCCATCGGTACCCCGATCACGCGGTCGGCGGTGACGATCCCGAAGCTCGGGCCGAGCTTGTCGCGATGCGCTGCCGAACCCTGCGCCTCGAGCGCCGCCAACGCCGTCTCGACCCGCGCCTTCACTCGACCCGCACCCTGCCGCGGCCCGCCTTGACCGCGGACCGCCCCTTCTTCTCGTCCACCCGCCGCGCCTTCGCGGCTCTGCTCGGCTTGGTCTTGATCCGCCGCGCATCGCGCTCGAGCGCCTTCTCGATCAGCTCGGCCACGCGCTCGCGCGCATCCTGGCGGTTCGCCTCCTGCGTGCGGAATTTCCGCGCGGTGATCACCAGCTCGCCCCCGGCGGTCATGCGGCTGCCCGCCAGCTCCTTGAGCTTGGCATAGGCATAGGGCGGCAGCCCCAGCCGGAACACGTCGACGCGCAGCTGCACCGCGGTCGCGACCTTGTTGACGTTTTGCCCGCCCGGTCCCGACGCGGCGAGGAACTTCTCCTCGACGATCGCTTCCTCGGGCAGCTCAGCCGGCATCGTCCACCTCGGCGAACCCGCCGAACCCCATCGCCTTGAAGCGCACCGGCGTCGGCGCCTCGCCATGCACGTCGGGCTTGCCCGGCCGCGGTACCGTCAGCTGCGCCGCGTGCAGCATCAGCGCCCGCCCACCGGCGACCCCATAGACCGGATCGCCGGTGATCGGGATGCCGAGCCCCTCGGCGGCATGGACGCGGATCTGATGCGTGCGCCCGGTCTCGGGATAGAAGGCGACGAACGCCCGTCCGTCCTTCGCATCGAGCACGCGCCAGCGCGTCCGCGCCGCCTTGCCTTTCGGGTCGCCGGTCATCCGCCACCCGCGCTCGGCGCTCGACACCTTGAGCAGCGGCAGGTCGATCAGCCCCGAATGCTCCTCCGGCACCCCGTCGATCACTGCAAGGTAGCGCTTGGTCACCGCCCCCGCCTCGAACGCCTGCTGGAAGCGCGCATGCGCCTTGGGGTTGCGCGCGAGCAACAGGCAGCCGCTGGTATCGCGGTCGAGCCGGTGCACAGGTGTCGGCCAGCGCTGGAAGCCGAAGGTCAGATTGCCGAGATGGTTCTCCAGGCTGATCGATCCGTCGCGCGGGGGATCGACCGGCAAGCCGGCGGGCTTGTCGAGGATGATCGCCTCACCGTCGATGAACAGCACATGGTCCTGGATCATGCCCCCGCAATGGGGAAAGCAACGGCCGGTTGCAACTAGGCCTGTGCGTCCGGCTCCCCGTGCCGCATCGCGGCGAGGCGCCGCCGCACGCCGTGCGCCATCGCCTTCGGCTTCCGGTGGAACAGCCGCGCACCCACGTCGAAAGATCGCGCGGTCAAGGCACGTTCCCGCCGGTCGATCGCAGCAACCAGGCGCGTCCGCGCGGCGCGCGGCGGGGCGTCGCCGGCTGCGTAAACACGCTCGCGCAGCATCGCCAGATCATGGAGATCGCCCAGCAACTCGGCCAGTTCGTCGAGCTGTGCCAGGCCCGCGTGCAGCTTATGGGGTAGCGCGCGGCGCAGCAGGCGGCGGTGAAAGCCGTGGTCCTTCACCCGCTTGCGCCATTCGTGAAGCCGTCCCGCCACCGGCTTCGCCTCAGCCGCCGCCATCGCCTTGCGGGCGCGCCGGTAGGATTTTGTCAGGCCGTCCGCGAGCGCGTCCAGCCCTTCGGAGTCCAGCGCCCAGCCCGTCACGCGCTCGCGCGCCGCGCCAAGCCGTTCGCGCACCGTCGAGAGCGCGGCCCCGACATTCTCAGCCGTCTCCGCATGTCCGCCGTCACTGACGAGCGGCCGCAAGCGGGCGACATCCCCCGGCAGTGCCCGGGAATCCCATGCGCGCAGCAGCCTCTCGAGCGTGTGCCGTATCACCGTTGCGTCGCGGCTTGTCGACAGCAGCCGCGCCATGTCGCGAAACCCGGCGCTCTCCGGCGCATAACGGTCGAAATGGGGCCGCACGAGCCGCAGCAGCGCGCGCAGCTTCTTCGTGCGGCGACGGAGCCGGTGCACGACTTCACCGCGTGACAATTCGGGCGCGTTGATCTCGGCAATGGCGCGATCGATCTGGCTGCAAGCGATGCGCCGCAGCGCTGCCTGCGCGGTCCGGTCGCCGGGCTTGACGCTATAGGCCATGCATCGCTTCCCTCTTGGGGGAAGCTAGGCGGACCGCCTGCCAAATGCCAGCGACGCGCCAGCTGAGCCGCAACCATGGGCTTCCACGGAAAACCGCGCGGGGTTGCAATGGGGACTGCGCGCGCGGCTATCCGAACTGATCAGCGCCCCTCGGGAAAGGCCGCGACGAGCGCGTCATGCTCTTTGCGGCTGATCGCGATCATCGATCCGTGCCGGACGCCGGCAGGCATCTCGTAGCGGTTCCACGCCGCGACGCCGGTGTTGCCTGATACCTGGTACCACGGCCCTTCCAGCCGCAGCGCCTTGGACAGGCCATAGCCGGTCCCGGCATATTGCTCGTAATAGAGCAGCCATTCGCGGCCTTCGGGCGAGCGGATCAGCGTCGGTGCCTCGCGGAAATTGGGGCTGACCGGCGGACCGGGCTCGGGATAGGGGCCGAGCAGCGATGGGGCGCAGCTGACCCGGATCGTCTTGCCCGTGATCCAGTCGTAGGACGGATAACGCTCGTCCTTCACGATAACGCAATAGCCGCCTGCCGGGTTGGGCTGGATGATGGTGTCGATCGTCGCCATGTCCCAATCAAACAAGCGGCGCGGCGCGGCATCGAAGGTCTTGAGATCCTTCGATTGCACATAGAGCGTGCGCTGGCTCGCCCAATAGCGTTCGGGGTCTTTGTCCGATCCCGGCACGTTGGGCGTATGCCAGGTCAGCAGGAACTGCCCCGAAGGCGCGTCGAAATAGAGCTTGGGCGCGCCGATCCGCTGCAGCGCACCGGGCAGTCCCGCAATGCCCTTCAGTTCGGGGCGGTAGGTGCCATAGGGCGTCCAGCGGATCAGGTCTGCCGAGACCCAGAAACGGATCAGCGGATCGTCATCGCTTTTATTGCCGACGAGGAAATAGCGCCCGTCCGGCCCGCGCGCGATCGAAGCATGGCCGTGATAGTCCGCCGATACCGGCCTGCCGCCGTTGAGCTGCTTCCAGTGCAGCCCGTCGAGGCTCACTGAATAATAGAGAACGCCGTAGCGCGCCTTGGTCATGTGCGCGAACAGATAGGCCCGCGCAGGATCGACCGGCGGCGTCTCGGGCGCGCCCGGCGGCACGTCCTGACCCACCGATACGGGCGCCGCCGCCAGCGTGGCGATCGCAACGAGACCCGCGAGAAAACGCCGCATCGCCTTCACCTCTGCATTCAGCAGATATAATCATACAAGTATGATTATATGGCAAGCGCTTATGAGAAGGCATAGGCGTCCATCGCGAGCACGCCATAGGTGTAGCTGTGGTGCAACCGTTCGCAGTGCAGATCGCCATCTCCGCTCCCCGCGCCCATCGCGGTGAACAGCGGCAGGATATGGTCGGGCGTCGGGTGGTTCTGCCGGCCGAACGGCGCGCGCGCGACCGCGTGCAGCACCGCATCGGTATCGCCCGCGTCAAACCGCGCCTTCATCCAGTCCGCGAATGCCGACACCCAGTCGGGCACCGCCGCATGATGATCGCGCCCTTCGACGAAGATCGCGCGCAGATTATGCGTTAGGCTGCCCGATCCGATGATCAGGATGTTGCGGTCGCGCAGCGGCGCCAGCGCCTGCCCGATCCGGTAATGCCATTCGGGCGCATGCGTGCTGCTGATCGACAGCTGCACCACCGGCACGTCCGCCTCGGGCCAGGCCAGCATCAGCGGCACCCAGGCGCCATGATCGAGCCCGCGCGCCGGATCGAGGAACGCGGGAATCCCTGCCCCCTCGACCAGCACCGCAACCTCCGCCGCCAGCCCCGGATCGCCCTTGGCCGGATAGCGCAGGTCGAACAATTTCTGCGGGAAGCCACCGAAATCGTGGATCGTCGCCGGCGCCTCGACCGAGGTCACCACCGCTTCCGCCATGTCGTGATGCGCGGAGACCATCACGACCGCATCGGGCCGCTCGACCTGCCCGGCCAGCCCGGCGAGGAACTCCCGCGCCGGGCTGGGCTCGAACATGATCATCGGCGAGCCATGCGAGACGAACAAGGCGGGCTGGCGCGCCATGACGGCCTCAGCCGAACAGCTTCGCCGCAGTCTCGGCGATCCGCTTGCCCTGATAGCGGGCGCCGTTCAGGTCGGCCTCGCTCGGTTGGCGGCTGCCATTGCCGTCGGCGACCGTGCTCGCGCCATAGGGGCTGCCGCCTTTCACTTCTTCCACGCCCATCTGCCCGGCATAGCCATAGTCGAGCCCGACGATGGTGAGGCCGTGGTGGAGCAGGTTGGTGATGATGCTGAACTGCGTCGTCTCCTGCCCGCCATGCTGGGTCGCGGTCGAGGTGAACGCGCCGCCGACCTTGCCGACCAGCGCGCCGCGCATCCAGATGCCGCCGGTCGTGTCCCAGAACGCCGCCATCTGGCTCGCCATGCGGCCATAGCGGGTCGGCGCGCCGACGATGATCGCGTCGTAATTCGCCAGCGCCTCGGGTCCCTCGATCAGCGGATGCGAGTGGTCGGCCTGGAAGCCCGCCGCCGCGGCCACTTCGGGCGGCGCGGTCTCAGGCACGCGGCGGACATCCACTTCGGCGCCCACCGAACGCGCGCCCTCGGCGACGGCGTCGGCCATCGTCGCCAGATGTCCATAGGACGAGTAATAGAGGACCAGAACCTTGGCCATTACGTGTCTCCTGATGTGATGAGGGTGGAGCGGCCCGCCTGGGGAGGGGGAGGTCGCGGACCGCTCCGGGGGATCTTGTCAGTCGGCGTCGACCAGGACGATCTCGGCGTCCTCGATCGCGGTGATCGTCACGGTCTGCCCGCCGGTGAGGGCAGCGCCGTCACGCGCGTCGAAGGGCTGTCCGTCGATCTCGATCTTGCCCACCGCGGGAACGAGATAGGCGTAGCGCCCCTCGCCCACCGAGTGAGTCAGGCTCTCGCCCGCCTTGATCGTCGCGCCCAGCACCCGCGCATCGGCACGGATCGGCAGCGCGTCGGTGTCTTCCTCGAAGCCCGAGGCCAAAGTCACGAACTTGCCCGAGCGCTCGCCCTTGGGGAACGGCTTGGCGCCCCAGCTCGGCGCGCCGCCCTCGGCCCGCGGCATGATCCAGATCTGGAACAAGGTCGTCGTCTCGGTCTCGAGATTATACTCGGCGTGCCGCACCCCGGTGCCCGCACTCATCACCTGGACGTCGCCGGCGCCGGTCTTGCCGGTGTTGCCCATCGAGTCCTGGTGCGTGATCGCTCCCTTCCGGACATAGGTGATGATCTCCATGTCCTTGTGCGGGTGCGGCGGGAAGCCGCTATTGGGCGCGATCTCGTCGTCGTTCCACACGCGGATCGCTCCCCAGCCCATCCGGTCGGGGTCATAATAGTTGGCGAAGCTGAAATGGTGTCGGGCGTTGAGCCACCCGTGATCGGCATGGCCCAGGCTGTCGAACGAGCGTTTCTCGATCATGTGTGCCTCCTTGGTTGACGCCCAAGATAGGCTCTGCGATCAGTGCGTAAATGGAAACGTCTGAAACGGATCGTTTCGCAAATCCGTCGAAGCAGAGCCAAAGACTAACGCGAGAGTCTGGACCATGCCGCATCGTCTCAGCCTTCTGCTCTGCGCCGCCGCGCTCGTCCTGTCCTCGCCTGCGCTGGCCCAGAAGGCCACGCCAACGACCTGCCCCACAACGCCGGCCACTGAGCGCGACGGACAGAAGGATTTCGATTGGGAGATCGGATCCTGGACGACGCATCTCAAGCGCCTGAAAAGCCCGCTGTCCGGCTCGACCGAGTGGGTCGAATATCAGGGCACGACCGATGTCCGTCCCGTGATGGGCGGCCGCGCCAATCTGGTCGAGCTCAAGGTCGAGGGAGCGGCAGGGAAGATCGAGGGCGCGTCGCTGCGGCTCTACAATCCGCAGGCCCGCCAATGGTCGCTGCATTTCGCCAGCGCCTCCGGCGGCGTGCTGACCCCGCCGACGATCGGCAGCTTCCAGGACGGCTGCGGCGAATTCTATGCACAGGACAGCTGGAGCGGCCGGACGATTCTAGTCCGCTTCGTCATTTCCGATGTCACCCCCAACTCCGCCCGGTTCGAGCAGGCCTTCTCCGCCGATGGCGGCAAGAGCTGGGAAGTGAACTGGATCGCCACCGACACGCGAAAAGAACCTTGATGAGACTTCCCGATTTCGAGGCCTGGGCGATCTTCGCCTGCGTGGTCGAGCACCGCTCGTTCAGCGGCGCGGCGGAGGCGATCGGCGTCTCCAAGGCGACCGTGTCCAAGGCGATCGCCCGGCTCGAGGCGCAGCTCGGCACCGCGCTGTTCCACCGCACCTCGCGCCGCCTGACGCTCACCGACAGCGGCAACGCGCTGGCCGAGCGCGCCGGGCGCATCCTCGCCGAGGCGCAGCAGGCCGAGGAAGCCGCGCTCGACGCCGCCAAGGCGCCTTCGGGCCTCGTCCGCATCGCCGCGCCGATCACCTTTGGCATTCGCTTCGTGTCGGACGCGATCGCCGACCTGCTGACCGAGCATCCGGGGATCGAGATCGACCTGCGCCTGTCCGATGCGCGCGTCGATATCGTCGCCGACGGGTTCGACATCGCGCTGCGCATCGCCGACCTGCCCGACAGCTCGCTACGCGCGCGCCGCCTCGCCCCGATCGCCGCGCGCGTCGTCGCCGCGCCGAGCTATCTGGAGAAGCACGGCACCCCGCGCCACCCCGCCGACCTCGCGCATCACGCCTGCTTCCTCTACGCCAACGCGATCGGCGCCTGGCATTTCCGCAAGGCCGATGGCGAGGAAGCCGCGGTGCGCCCCGCCGGCCCGTTGATTACCGACAATGGCGACGCGATGCTCCCAGCGCTCCGCGCCGGTCTCGGCATCGCACGCCTGCCCGATTTCATCATCGACGAGGATATAGCGGCGGGCCGGCTGGTCGAGATCCTCACCGGCTGGTCGCCGATGAATATCGCGCTCCACCTGCTCACTCCGCCGAGCACGCTGCGCCCGGCGCGGGTCGAGCTGGTGATCGACTATCTCTCGCGGCGCTTCCGCAACATCTGCTCGAAGGTGGAAGCGGCGCGCGCATAGAAAAGGGCCGATCCTCGCGGACCGGCCCTCAGTCGGAGATGGGTATGGCAATCAGTTCGTCTTGAAGCGCACGCCGATGCGGAACCGGCGGCCCAGCAGATCCGAATAGGTGCTGTTCGCCGCCAGCCCGGTCTCGGGAAGCAATAGCGGCCAGCGATTGAACAGGTTGGTGACGTTGAAGAAGACCTCTCCCACGCCTTCGCCCTTGATCTCGATCTTCTTCGTCAGGTTGAGGTCGACATAGAAGGTGCCCGAGACATTGATGTCATCGTAGGTCTGGTAGGTTGAAGTCGTGGTCGTCACCGGGCAACCGGTCTGGCATTCGATCGCATTGGCCAGATACTTGCCCGCGCTCACCCCGCGCGCGACGGTGGTGATCGAGAAGTCCGGCGTGTCGTAGCTGAGGCTTCCGCGGAAGATCCAGGTCGGCGTGGTGTACTGGCCGCCGTTCGAGCCTACGCTGTCGAGCGGCACGACGCCGGGGATTCCGGTATCGACGATGTTCTCAATATAGCGCGTCGCCAGGCCACGCAGCGTCAGACTGCCTTCGGCATTGGTGAAGATGTTGCTCAACGGCAGACGGTACGAAGCATCGAAGTCGATACCGCGCGCCACTCTGCGCGCAAAGTTGAACGGCTGGTTGCGAATCAGGATGCGTGCCGAGCTGTTCGGATCCGTCGTGATCGCAGCGCAATACTCGGCCCGCCCGTCAAAGCAGCGATTGACGATGTCCTGCGCAGTGAGCGTGTCGATCGCGTCGTTCAGATCGATGCGGAAATAGTCCACCGCCAGATTGAAGCCGGGCAGGAAGCGCGGCGAGAAGATGCCGCCGATATTCCACGAATCGGCCTTTTCCGCGCGCAGGTTCGGGTTGCCCAGGCTCAGCTGCGAATAGGAGATGCTCGAGCCAAAATTGCCGCCATTGGGACCGCTGCCCGCGCCCCAGGGATTGCTGACCGCGTCCGTGTTCGACGACCCCGCCTGATACAGCTCGTTCAGGTTGGGCGCGCGGATATCGCGCGACCGCGTGACGCGGAGGCGGATATCCTCGATCGGCTGCCAGGTCGCCCCGGCCTTCCAGGTCGTGACATAGCCCGAGGTCGAATAATCGGTCGCACGCACCGCGCCGTTGAGCTCTAGGCCAAAGCCGACCGGAACGACCGCCTCGAGATAGGCTTCCTTGACGTTGTAGCTGCCGTTGCTCGGTAGATAGTTGCCCACCGACCAAGTATTGAGCGTCGTGATACCTCCGCCCGGGTTGGGCGTGACGGTCGGCTGGAATTCAGCCGGCACGAAGCCGCTGATCTTCTCTTCGCGATACTCGGCGCCCACGGCAAGGCTGACATCGCCCGCCCAGGTCGCGAACGGAGTCAGCGACAGGTTCGCGCCCACCACGAACTGCTCCGCGACCTCGTCGCGATAGGGATTGCCCAGAACATAGCGGATCGCCGCCGGATCGGCGACGCCGATGCCCAGGCGGTTGAGCGGCCGGCAATTGGGATCGTTGTTGCTCGCGTCCGCATCGACGTTGATCCGGCACTGGATCGACCCGACCGCATAGCCACCCGGATTGCCCGCTTGTGCGAACACCGCATCCACAGCGCTCGCGATGCGCTGGGTATGCATGATGTTGGTCAGCTCTTCGTGCATTTCGGCACGGCCATATTGCCCGAAAATGTCCCAGCGCGCGTCCTTGCCGAACGCCTCGAACTGGCCCTCCGCGCCCAGCAGGTAGCGCTGCACCTCGCGCTTGTTGTTGACACCGCGGAACGGCAGGTCCGCCGCCGTCGTGCCGATCGTCACACCGGTGATCCCGGCGAGCTGCGCGGCGCCGAGCGCCTGGATCAGGTACGCGTTGTCCGCCGCCAGCGTGCTGGCGCCTGCAGCTCCCCGGCCGACATTGGCAGCGCTGAACGCGGTCGTCGTGGACGCCAGGTTCGGGCCGGCGTTGAACACGATCCTCTGCCGGTTGTACGATCCTTCGGCGAACAGCTCGACGCCGTCGGCGATCTCATAGCTTAGGCGCGCGAACACGCCGTAACGCCGGTCTTGCGGATCAAGGCCGATGCGCCGGCCCGAATCGTTGACCTGCCAGCTTCCGCCCTGGTTCAGCGTCGGCGGCGAGCTGCCGGTCGCCGAGGGGAAGGTCAGCGCACCATACTGATATTGCAACACCTGCCCGCCCTGGCCGAAATAGATGCCGCGCAGCCGGTTGGCCGTGCCGCCCGACGAGTTGAGGATCATGCTGCCCGGCGTCGAGTTCGACGCGCCGACCTGGCGGCGGATCAGATAGCGCGGCGTGGTGCTGACGCCCGAGACCCAGTTCGGATCCTGGATTCGCACATAGCCGGTGTGGTTCCACTCGCGATCGACCGAGAAGATGCCGTCGCGATGCGCAACCTCGCCACTGACCAGCAAGTGGCCGCGCCCGCCTGCGAACGACCAGCCGCCCGCAACGCCGATCGAATAGTTGTTCCCATCACCTTCTTCGGTGACGCCGATATCGGCGTTGACTTTGATCCCCTCATATTTGTTGTCGAGGATGAAGTTGACCACGCCCGCGACCGCGTCCGAGCCATAGGCGGCCGATGCGCCGCCGGTCACGACCTCGACCTGCTTCACCAACGCCTGCGGGATCGTGTTGACATCCACCAGACCGGTGATCGTCGAGGCCACCGAACGCCGGCCGTTGACCAGCACCAGTGTGCGCGTCTCACCCAGATTGCGCAGGTTCAGCGCGTTGATGCCCGCCTGCCCGCTCGACAGGTTGAGGCGCGAGTTGGACGGCTGCGTCGATCCGGCAAGCGCCGGCATCTGGTTGACGAAATCGGCGATGTTGTTCGAGGGGGAGGTGTTCTGAATGTCCTCGATGTTTAGCACCGTGACCGGAGTTGGCGCCTGGTACCCGTCCCGGCGGATGCGCGTGCCGGTGACGACCACCTCGCCCTCGCGCTCCGGTTCCTGTGCCGTGGCGGTCGTTGGTGCCGGCGCGGTGTCCTGCGCGAATGCCGGGTGGGCAAGAGCGCAGACCGTAACAAGAAGCGCTGCTTTCATCTTCATCGTGAGACCCCCTGAAAATGTCCCGGTGCGCGTTATCGCGTCACAAACCCTGAGAATCGGAAGCTAATCACGCAACATCCTTGTGAGCAAACGCAAAATAAGGAGGAATCCCATAGACTGGGGATATGGGACGATAACCGCACCGGGCCGGGCCGAAAGGCTTCCGCTGCGTTACCCATTTCGCAAAGCGCGAATCGCGAATCGCCCGCGACTCGTGGATTCAGGCCGGTTAGAACAAAATTAACCTTTTGCCTTCAGACCTGCTTAGGTTAATGAATCAGTCGCGTTGCAGCCACAGGGGGCAGGCAACCGCACAGGGGGATCTCGCACATGCGCGTGCTTCTGATCGAAGACGAGCCGACGACTGCGAAGGCGATCGAGCTCATGCTCACGACCGAAGGCTTCAACGTCTATACGACGGATCTGGGCGAGGAAGGCCTCGATCTCGGCAAGCTCTATGATTACGACATCATCCTGCTCGACCTCAACCTGCCCGACATGCATGGTTACGACGTGCTCAAGAAATTGCGCGTCGCCCGGGTGCAGACCCCCGTGCTGATCCTGTCGGGCATCAGCGAGATGGACAGCAAGGTGCGTTCGTTCGGCTTCGGCGCCGACGACTATGTCACCAAGCCGTTCCACCGCGAGGAGCTGGTCGCCCGCATCCACGCCGTGGTCCGCCGCTCGAAGGGCCATTCGCAGTCGGTCATCCGCACCGGCAAGCTGGCGGTGAACCTGGACGCCAAGACCGTCGAGGTCGATGGCGCCCGCGTCCACCTGACCGGCAAGGAATATGCGATGCTGGAGCTGCTCTCGCTCCGCAAGGGCACGACGCTCACCAAGGAAATGTTCCTCAACCACCTTTATGGCGGGATGGACGAGCCCGAGCTCAAGATCATCGACGTCTTCATCTGCAAGCTGCGCAAGAAGCTCAGCATGGCGTGCGACGGCGAGAACTACATCGAAACCGTCTGGGGCCGCGGCTATGTGCTGCGCGAGGCGGACGAGGTCGCGGTGCCGATCAGCGCCGTCGCCTGACACCAGTCAAATTACCCGAAGATGGCCGCGGCTCCGACAGGGCGCCGCGGCCATTCTTTTTTCCGACTACGGAAATGCGGCCACTCCCGTTGACGAATCGATATTTCGAGAATAATCGAACTATCGAAGCAACGGAGTTAGCGGCCATGAAGCGCCTTCACTTGCACGTCAGCGTGCCGGACCTCGAGCCGGCAATCGCCTTCTACAGCACTTTGTTCGACGCCCCGCCCTCGGTCGTGAAGGACGACTATGCGAAGTGGATGCTCGAGGACCCGCGCGTCAATCTCGCCATATCCTCGCGTGCCCGCGCGACGGGGATCGATCACGTCGGCGTCCAGGTGGATAGCGCGGATGAGCTCGGCGAGCTTGCAGACCGGTTGAAGGCTGCGGGCGCGGCGACGTTCGATCAGGAGGCGACTTCCTGCTGTTACGCGGTGTCGGACAAGTCGTGGGTGACGGATACCGCCAGCGTGCGCTGGGAAACCTTCTACACGCACGGCGAGGCGACCAGCTACGGCGAAGACGAGGTCATCCCTGCCCCGGCCGGCACCAGCTGCGCGTCCAGCACCAAAAACGCGTGCTGCTGATGCAGATCCCGACCGCCGTCGAGGCGCTGTCCGCGCTCGCGCATCCAAGCCGTCTCGCCGTGTTCCGCTTGCTGGTGCGCGCGGGTACCGACGGCATGGCGGCGGGCGATATCGCGCGCGAGGTCGGGGCCCTCCCCAACACGCTTTCGACGCATCTGGCGATTCTGGGCAATGCGGGGCTGGTCCGGTCGCGGCGCGAAGGCCGGTCGGTGATCTATTCGGCCGACTATGACGGGATGCGCGATCTGCTCGGCTTCCTCGTCGCCGACTGTTGTGCCGGGCGGCCCGAGATCTGCGGTTCGCTCGGCGATCTCGCCAGCAACGCAGGCTGCTGTTCGTGACGCTGTCGCGCCGCCTCGCGGCCGAATTCATCGGCACGGCGATGCTGCTCGCGATCGTCGTCGGCTCGGGTATCATGGGCGAGCGCCTCGCCGCAGGAAATGACGCGATCGCGCTGCTCGGGAACACGATCGCGACCGGCGCGGGACTGATCGTGCTCATCCATATGTTCGGGCCGAGCTCCGGCGCACACTTCAACCCGGCCGTGACCTTGGCCGTCTGGCTGAAGCGCGAGACGACCGCGCGGTTCGCGGCCTGCTACGTGATCGCGCAGTCGGCCGGGGCGATCCTCGGCGTGTGGGTAGCGCACGCCATGTTCGCCGAGCCGATCCTTCAGCTGTCGGAAAAAGCGCGCGACGGACTTCCGCAGGGCTTTGCCGAAGGCGTCGCCACCTTCGGCCTGATCGGAGCTATCTTGAGCACGCAGCGGCATCGCCCGGAATTCACGCCGGTCGCGGTCGGGCTCTACGTCACCGCCGCCTATTGGTTCACGGCTTCGACCTCGTTCGCGAACCCCGCGGTGACGATCGCGCGCAGCCTGACGGACAGCTTTGCCGGGATCGCGCCGCACTCCGCCCCGCTGTTCATCGCCGGACAGCTCGGGGGAACGATCGCGGCGACCGTCATATTCACCTGGCTATTGAGAGAGGGGGTCGAACGTGACCGAAGCGTTCCCGATCACGATCTATCACAATCCTGACTGCGGCACCTCGCGCAACACGCTCGCGATGATCGAGGCGGCAGGATATGCGCCGACGATCGTCGAATACCGCAAGACCGGCTGGACGCGCGACAAGCTTGGCGACCTGCTGGCCGCGATGGATGCGAAGCCGCGCGACGTGCTGCGCGAGAAGGGCACGCCGGCGGCCGAGCTCGGCCTGCTGGATCCGTCGGTGCCGGATGAAGCGATCTTGGAAGCCATGGTCGAACATCCGATCCTGGTGAACCGGCCGATCGTGGTGACGCCGAAGGGAACCAAGCTGTGCCGCCCGTCCGAAGCCGTGCTCGACCTTCTGGATCGACAACCCGACCAGTTCACGAAGGAAGATGGCGAGGTCGTACGCCTTTAATAGGCAGTCAGCGCCCCTCCCCCTCCCGACGTTCCCCCTGGCCGCGCCGGAACATGCGCTGCCCGCCGACCCAGGTCTCCAGCACCACGGTGCCGCGCAATTCGGTCGGCGATGCGAGCAGCGGGTCGCGGTCCACCACCAGGAAATCCGCCAGCATCCCCGGCGCCAGCCGCCCGAACAGTTTCTCGCCGAACCCGGCATAGGCGGCATCGAGCGTGAAGGCGCGCCACGCCTGCTCGCGGCTCACCGCCTCCTCCGGCCGCCAGCCGCCGAAGGGCTGACCCTGCGCATCCTGCCGCGTGAACGCCGCCGCCCAGCCTGCGAACGGGTTGGGGCTTTCGACCGGATAGTCCGATCCGAACGCCAGCTTCGCGCCATTGGCCAGCATCGACTTCCACGCATAGGCGCCCGCGAGCCGCGCCTGCCCGAGCCGCGCCTCGGCCATCACGCGGTCGCTGGTCTGATGGACGGGCTGCATCGAGGCGATGATGCCGTGCTTGCCGAAGCGCGGCAGATCGGCGGGGTCGACGATCTGGGCATGCTCGATCCGCCAGCGCCGGTCGCCATTATAGGTGTCGGACACTTCGTCGATCGCGTCGAGCACCTGCTGGTTGGCGCGGTCGCCGATCGCATGGATCGCGAGCTGGAACTTGTCCATCGAACCGCGCGCGATCGAATTGAGCAGCTGCGCATCGGACAGGAAGGGCAGCCCGCTATTACCCGGCGCATCAGCATAGGGCGCCTTGAGCCACGCCCCGCGCGAGCCCAGCGCGCCGTCGAGGTAGAGCTTGATCCCGCCCATGCGCAGCTTGTCGCCATAGAGCCACGGCGTCGGCCCGGTCCCGGCCGCCTGCAGCGCGACGTCCACGCCCGCCGAATAGCTCATGATCCGCACGCGCAGCGCGCCCTGGTCGCCCATCGAGCGATAGGTCATCCAGTCATCGAGGCTGGTGCCCATGTCCGCCGTCGCGGTGATGCCGGTCGCGAGCAATATGTCCTGCGCCTTGATGAAGGCGGCGTTGCGGTCGCGCGGGGTCGGCTTGGGCAGCGCCTTCTCGATCAGCGCCATCGCGGCGTCGACGAACACGCCGCCGGGCTTGCCCGCGACCAGCTCGATCCGCCCGCCCGGCGGCGACTTGGTCGCGGCGGTGATGCCCGCAGCCTTCATCGCCGCGCTGTTCGCCCAGCCGGCATGGCCGTCGGCGCGCGTCAGCCAGGTCGGCTTGTCGCCGGTCGCCGCGTCGAGCTCGGCCGCGGTCGGGAAGCGGCCGAGATTCCACGTCTCCTGGTTCCATCCGCCGCCGATCAGCCAGGGTCGCGTCGCATTCTCGAGCGCATAGCGGTGGATCGCCGCCTGCGCGTCCGCAAGCGAAGTCGTCGCCGACAGGTCCAGCGCCAGCGCGCGGAATCCCAGCTCCATGAAGTGGCCATGCGCGTCGATCATCCCGGGAATGACCGTGCGGCCCTTCAAATCCTCCTTCCATTCCGGGCGCTCGGGCCGCTTGTCGCCGCGCTTCAGCAGCTTCACGACCTTGCCGTCGGCGCCGATGACGATGCCGTTGAAGCGGACCACATCGCCCTTCTCGTCGAGCGTCATGCCGTCGATATTCTCGACCAGCGCATCGGCGAAGGCGGGGGAAGGCAGCAGCAGGGCGGCGATCAGGGCAAGCGAAACGGGAAGGCGCACACGGGTCTCCGGCATGGCGGCGCCGGAAGCCCCGCTTCATTGGCCATTCGAATAGGCGGTGTTCCCCCGCCGCGCCAGATGGGCTAGGGCCTGAACTCACTTAGAACAAGGATCGAGATCGCCCGTGGAAGGCCGCCGACAAGGAGCGCAGCGCAGACGCGTAGCTGAAGCTACGCGCAAGCAAGCGACGCTGCTCGGCGGCCTTCCACGGGCGACCGCGCAGCGGCGGGCCGAATTTGGCGCCAGGCGTCGTCGCGCGTCGGTCACGATGGAACCCCATCGCTCCCTCCTTGCTCCTAGCCTGGCGCCAAATTCGACTCCGTCTCGACCTTGTTCTAAGTGAGTTCAGGCCCTACGGCCCGCCAATGGCAACCCAACCAGCATCCGCCGCGCAATCGCTCCCCGTCACCCTTGCCGACGTCCAGGCGGCGGAGGCGCGGATCGCGGGCGCCGTGGTGCGCACGCCGACGCTGCACAGCAAGACGCTGTCGGATCTCACCGGCGCGCAGGTCTGGCTCAAGTTCGAGAATCTCCAGTTCACCGCCGCCTACAAGGAGCGCGGCGCGCTCAACACGCTGCTCCAGCTGGACGATGCGGCGCGCGCCAAGGGCGTGATCGCGGCCTCGGCCGGCAACCACGCCCAGGGCCTCGCCTATCACGGCAACCGTCTCGGCATCCCGGTCACGATCGTGATGCCCAAGCCGACCCCGACGGTGAAGGTCATGCAGACCGAAAGCCATGGCGCCTCGGTCATCCTCGAGGGCGAGAGCTTCGACGAGGCCTATACCCATGCCCGCCAGCTCGAGGCGTCGAACGGCTACACCTTCGTCCATCCCTTCGATGACCCACGTATCATTGCTGGCCAGGGCACCGTCGCGCTCGAGATGCTGGCCGATGCGCCGGCGATCGACACGTTGGTGGTGCCGATCGGCGGCGGCGGGCTGATCTCGGGCGTCGCCACCGTCGCCAAGGCCGCAGGCCATCCGATCGAAGTGGTCGGCGTGCAGGCCGAGCTCTTCCCCTCGATGTACAACCGCGTCACCGGCGCGCACGAGCCGGTCGGCGGCGACACGCTGGCCGAGGGCATTGCGGTCAAGGAGCCGGGCGGCCTCACCGCGCAGATCGTCGAGGCGCTGGTCGACGAAATCCTGCTGGTCAGCGAGCGCAGCCTCGAGGAAGCGGTCAGCCTGATCCTCCAGATCGAGAAGACCGTGGTCGAGGGCGCCGGCGCCGCCGGGCTCGCCGCGCTGATGACTCAGCCCGATCGGTTCAGCGGCAAGACCGTCGGCATCATCCTGACGGGCGGCAATATCGACACGCGGCTGCTCGCCAACGTGCTGCTGCGCGACCTCGCCCGCTCGGGCCGCCTCGCCCGGCTGCGCATCCGCCTCCAGGACCGCCCGGGCGCGCTCTACCAGGTCGCGCGCATCTTCCAGGAGCAGGCGGTCAACATCCTCGAGCTGTCGCACCAGCGCATCTTCACCAACCTCCCCGCCAAGGGCCTCAGCCTCGACGTCGAGTGCGAGACGCGCGACCGCGCGCATCTCGAACGTCTCAACGCCGCGCTGCAGGATGCGGGCTATGAAGTGCGGCTGATCGAGCTCGCCTAGGACCCAGGCCCAGCACTTATCCACGTTTTCCACAGCTTGTGGACGAATGGAATCACACGCGCGACGAACCGAGTCTCCGACTCTTCGACTGAGTCGTAACCTCGCCTATGATTCACCACAGATGCGCCCGAACTGGCCTTGCGCGTCGTCCACAATTCCTTGCATCCGTTAACTCTCTTTCGTGGTGAATCGACTTTTCATCACGATTCGCCTGATTCATAAGAGTGCCAGAGCAACGGCAATTCGCGTTCGGCAAGGGGCACGAAAAGGGTGACCGCACTTACCCGCTTTCCACGGTTCTTCGTGACCAGCCCGTCGCCGTGCCCGTATCTTCCGGGCCGGCAGGAACGGAAGATCTTCACCGAATTGTCGGGGCCGCATGCGGGCGAGCTCAACGACGCGCTCGGCCGCATCGGCTTCCGCCGCAGCCAGTCGGTCGCCTATCGCCCCAGCTGCGTCGGCTGCAACGCCTGCCTCTCGGTCCGCGTCGTCGCGAGCGAGTTCCGGCCCAATGCGACGCAGCGCAAGCTGATCCGCCGCCACGGCGATCTCGAGATCACCGCCTGCCGCCCCTGGGCGACGGAGGAGCAGTTCCAGCTGCTTCGCAGCTATCTCGCCAGCCGCCATCCCGGCGGCGGCATGGCCCAGATGGACGAGAGCGACTATTCCGACATGGTCGAGCAATCGCCGGTCGGCACCTATGTCATCGAATATCGCGAGCCGGCCGCGCGCGGCGGCGCGCTGGTCGCAGCGTGCATCACCGATCACCAGGTCGATGGCCTGTCGATGATCTATAGCTTCTTCGATGCGGACAATGCAGATCGCCCGGGCCTCGGCAACCTCGTCATCATGGATCACATCATCCGCGCGCGAAACGCGGGGCTGCCCTATGTCTATCTCGGCTATTGGGTGAAGGGCAGCGCACGCATGGCCTACAAGACGCGCTACCAGCCGATGGAAGTGCTCGGCCCCAATGGCTGGCGCCGCTTCGACGCGGAAGAACCCGCGGTCGCGCCCGTGCGGATGCCAGTGCGCGAACTCGCCTGAGAGCTTGTTTGGAAATGCGCGAGAGTGCGCATTTCGAGACGGCACCAGCCCGCTCCCCCACCCGGCCGCCCGACGCCAGTATCCTATGGGTGGCCGGGTGAGGGAGCGGGCTGGTGCCGCAATGCGCCGAAAGGCGCATTCCCAAACAGGCCTTCAGGCGTCGCTGCCCAGCTGGTCGACATGCAGGTCGACCTTCATCTCCTCGCCGCCCTGCCCCAGCCGCGATCCCGCGATCGAGGCCGCGCCCGACGCGTCCAGGCCGACCGCCACGCGCACATATTGCTCGTCGGGGCTGATCCCGGCGGAGGGATCGAAGCCGACCCAGCCCAGGCCGTCGACCCACGCCTCGGCCCAGCCATGCGGCGCGCAGCTCCCGCACGCGCTCTGGCGATAGCCCGAAACGTAGCGCGCCGGCACGTCGAACGCGCGCGTGCCGGCGACGAAGATCTGCGCCACGTCGCGTGAGCTCGGCCGTGGCGCCGCGAAGGCCTGCGCCGCGGGCACGCCGCTGTCGGGCAGGTCCGGCGCACCGGGGAAACGCTTCGCCAGGGCACGGTTCCAGCGATGCAACCGCTCGAGCGCCGCGCCGTCGCCGCCGAGCGCCGGCCTGGCGAAGGCGGCGAGCGCATCGCTCGCCTCGGTCCGCGGCGTCGTGCGCAGGAACACATCCTCGGGCAACGGCTCATGGCTGCCGCGCACCACGCCGTTGGATTCGGTCGTGAGCACCTGCCCCGCCACGGTGATCGCGATGCCGGCGATCGGCCCCTCGGCGTAGAGCATCGTCACCTTGTTGCCGAACCCGTCGACCGCGTCGCGCAGGCGCACGTCGCAATCGACGTCGATCCGCCACGACAGCACCGTCTGGTCGATCGTGTCGCCCGGAGTCAGTCGCAGCATCTGGACGAGGCGCGACTGCGGTTCGCTGAATAGATAGCGGGTGTGATGTTCGATCGCGAGGCGCATTGGGACGCCCTAGATAAACCGGAATTGCCGGGCAATCGCCGCGTCGAGCATCGCATTCTCACGAATGAACGCTTCGAGATATTCGTGCAGCCCGCTCACGATCACCTCATGGCTGCGCGTCTTCTGCATTCGCGCGATGCGCCCGCGCGCCATGCGATCGGCCTCGCCCTGCAGTCCGGTGCGCTTGGCGAGCGCGTTGAGCAGCTCGACCACCTCCTCGACGCACGACGCCAGGCTGCGCGGCAGCTCGGCATGGCACACCAGCAGGTCGATCACGTTGGCGGGCTTGAGGCCCTCGGAGTAGAGCCAGCGATAGGCGGTCACCGCCGACACGGTCTGGAGGATCGTCGTCCACTGGTCGCGGTCGACCACGCCGCCGACCTGCTCGCCCTCGGGCAGCAGCAGGTGATATTTGACGTCGAGCAGTCGCGCGGTGTTGTCCGCCCGCTCGATCGCGGCGCCGAGCTGGATCAGCAAGGTCGCCTCGTTGCGCATCATGCGGTGGACCGCGCCCTCGAAGCCCCGCGCCTCGGCCATCACGCCCTCGACCAGGTTCAGCGTCGATGCAGCCCCACCCGGGCTGGTGCGGTGGGCGAACAGCAGCCACAGCCGGTTGATCGCGGTCCACGCCTCACGGGTCAGCGCGGTGCGCACCGCCCGTGCATTGTTGCGCGCCTGTTCGAGGTAGCGGATGATCGAGCCCGGATGCGTCATGTCGAGCGTCAGGAAGCGGGCGACCGGCTGCTGGCTCACCGACTGGCCGGTCGCCGCGAACGCCTCCTCGTTATAGGTCACGCTGAGCGCGCTCGCCCACGCCGCCTCGCCCGCCGGACTTGCCGACAGCGCGTCGAGCCGCACCGTCGCCTCCACCAGCCGCGCCGTGAAGTCCGCCCGTTCAACATAGCGGCCGAGCCAGTAAAGCGCCGCCGCGGTGCGCGAGAGCATGCGCATCCTAATTCCTCCCCCGCCGGGGGAGGTGGCATCGCGAAGCGATGACGGAGGGGCCGCCGGGCGCAGCACGGCGGGCTACGCCCGCCACCCCTCCACCAGCCTGCGGCTGGTCCCCCTCCCCTGCGGGGCAGGGGAAGAATGATTTCGCGCTCCCCCTCATCCCTGCACCTGCGTCTGGCCTTGCTTCTGCCCCTGCCGGTCGGGCAGCAGCACGAAGCTGTCCTTGGTCCCGCCGCCCTGGCTCGAATTGACCACCAGCGAGCCTTCCTTCAGCGCCACGCGGGTGAGACCGCCCGGAACCACCCGCACCCCGTCCGATCCGCTGAGCACGAACGGGCGGAAATCGACATGCCGCGGCGCGAGGCCGGTCTCGGTCATGGTCGGCACGGTCGACAACGCCAGCGTCGGCTGCGCGATGTAGCGATGCGGCTCCGCCTTGAGCGCGGCACGGAACGCTTCGATCTCCGCCTTGCTCGCGGTCGGCCCGACCAGCATGCCGTAACCACCCGAGCCGTCGACCAGCTTCACCACCACTTCGTCGAGATGCTCAAGCACATATTTGAGCGCCTGCGGCTCGCGGCAGCGCCAGGTCTCGACATTGGGCAGCTTGGCCGCGCTGCCCGAATAGAATTTCACGATGTCGGGCATGTAGCTGTAGATCGCCTTGTCGTCGGCGATGCCGTTGCCGGGTGCGTTGATCAGCGCGACATTGCCGGCGCGATAGGCCGAGATGATCCCGGGCACGCCGAGCAGCGAGTCCGGGCGGAACACCAGCGGATCGAGGAAATCGTCGTCGATCCGGCGATAGATCACGTCGACCTTAACTCGCCCGGCAATGGTCTGCATGTAGACCACGTCGTCATCGACCACGAGGTCGGCCGCCTCGACCAGCTCGATGCCCATCGTGTCGGCGAGGAAGCTGTGCTCGTAATAGGCCGAGTTGAAGTGCCCCGGCGTCAGCACCACGCACACAGGCACCCCGCCGCGTGTGTCGGGGGCGACCGAGCGCATCGTCTCGCGCAGCATGTCGCTATAGCTGTCGACCGCGGCGACGCGGAAGCTGCGGAACAGCTCCGGGCACAGCCGGATCATCGCCTCGCGATTTTCGAGCATGTACGAGACGCCCGACGGCGTCCGCGCATTGTCCTCGAGCACCCAGAATTCGTCGGGGCCGGTGCGCACCAGGTCGATCCCGCAAATATGCGCCCAGATGCCGTGCGGCGGGCGGATGCCGGCGACCTCGGGCCGGAACTGCGGGTTCCGGAGCACCAGTTCGGCGGGCAGCACGCCTTCCTTGAGGATGCGGCGCTCGCCATAGATGTCTTCGAGGAAGGCGTTGATCGCCTCGACGCGCTGGACCAGCCCCTCGCTCAGCCGCTGCCATTCGTCGTGGAGGAAGATACGGGGCACGATATCGAACGGGATGATGCGCTCACTCGCGTCGCTGTCGCCATAGACGGCGAAGGTGATGCCGAGCTGGCGGAAGGTCGCTTCGGCTGCTTGCTGGCGGCGATGCAGTTCGGACTGCGGCGTCTCGGCGATCCATTCGGAAAGGGCGGTGAATTCGGCGCGCGGCTTGTCCGGCCCGCCATGCCCCCAGATTTCATCGAACGCGCGGCGTGCCCCCATTCAGCCTCCAAGTGCCGGAACCTCCGGCAGCCTCCATGCTGCAACGCTTTGTTGCGTTGCACAAGGGGGCTTGGCGTCATGGGGCCGGGAACGAAAAAGGCCGGGGTTTCCCCCGGCCTTCTCTCCGTCCCTGCCCCCTATAACAGGGAAGGAAAGTTCATTCGGCGTATTTGACCGAGCAGCCATAGGGCTGGCTGGTCGCGACCGAGACGGCCTTGCCCGCCTTCATCTCGCCGAGCGCGGCGAGGACATGGTTGCGCGCCGCGCCCATCTCCTCGACCCGCGCCGCGGGCTTGTCGTCGATGCCGCCCTGATAGCGCAACACGCCCTGGCCATCGATGATGTACATGTGCGGCGTGGTCTTGGCGGCATAGCCCTTGCCGACCACGCCCTTGGGATCGAGCAGATAATGCGCGGGCACCGCCTTCTGGTCGCCGACCCATTTCTTCGCCGTGGCGCCGTCCATATGGCCCTGCTTGCCCGGCGCGCCGGAGTTGATCGTCAGCCACACCACGCCGCCGTCCTTGGCCGCGGCCTGGGTCTTCTGCATGTTGCCCTGGTAATGGCGCTGCACGAACGGGCAGCCCGGATTGTTCCACTCGAGCACCACCGTCTTGCCCTTGTAGTCGGAGAGCTGGACGGTCTTGCCGCTGGCATCGGTAAGCTTGAAATCGGTCGCCTTCTGCCCATTGGCCTGCTGGGCAGCGCCCGGCGAAGCCAAGGCAACGATCATCGCGGCGCCGATCGGAATGAATCTCTTCATCGCACGAACTCCTGGTTGGCGTTTATCCGTCGTCCCCCGGAAGCGCCGCCAGCATGCCTTGGGTCAGCACCTGCGGCAAGACCTTCGGTTCCTTCGCGCCCTTGGGGTACCAGAGATACAGCGGCACGCCCGCGCGATTATGCTTTTCGATGAAGCGGCCGAGCGCCGGATCGCCATCGGTCCAGTCACCCACCAGCACCGCGACATCGCCGTCCTTGAACGCATCGCGCACCGCATCGGTTTCGATCGCGGTCTTCTCGTTGACCTTGCAGGTGACGCACCAGTCGGCGGTGAAATAGGCGAATACTGGCCGCCCCTCGGCCTGCAGCGCCGCGAGCCGCGCTTCGCTGAATGGCTCGGCGCCGGCCGGGGCCGCCTGTGCCGCCAGCGCGGGCTTCTCGAACTGAGTCACGGCCCAGATGCCGGCCACCGCGACCAGCAGCGCAGCCGCCCACGCCGCGCCGCTGCCCGCAGCCCGCGCCTGCCGCCGCCCAACGATCCACAGCACCACCGCCAGCCCCAGCGCGACGATCAGTCCCACCGCCATGCCGTTGACGCCCTTGAGCCCGCCCAGCACCCAGGCGAGCGCGATTGCGGTGAGGAACATCGGCACCGACAGGATCTTGCGGAATGTGTCCATCCACGCCCCCGGCTTGGGCAGCATCCGCCGCAGCGCGGGCACGAAACCGAGCAACAGGAACGGCAGCGCCAGCCCCAGCCCGAGCCCGAGGAAGATGACTGCGGCCACATACCAGGGCAGCACCAAAGCCGCGCCCAGTGCCGCGCCCATGAACGGCCCGGTGCACGGCGTCGCGATGAACGCCGCCAGCGCCCCGGTCATGAACGCCCCGCCCGATCCGCCACTCGCCAGCCGTCCCGCGAACTTCGGCGTCGCCAGCTCGAACAACCCGGCCAGGTTGAGCGCGATCCCCAGCACCAGCAGCAGCAGGAACAGGATCACCCGAGCATCGGTCAGCTGGAACGCCCAGCCGACGCTCGCCCCCGCCGCGCGCAGCCCGAGCATCACCGCGCCCAGCGCCAGCACCACCAGCACCACACCCGCGGTGTACGCCAGCGCCTCAGCGCGCGCATGTCCCTCGCTGGTCCCGCTCTTGGCAAGGCTCAGCGCCTTCAAGCTCAGGATCGGGAAGACGCACGGCATGATGTTGAGGATCAGCCCGCCGAGCAGCGCCCCGCCCAGCGCGACCAACGCCGCGCTCCAATCGACCGCCGCCGGCGCCGCGCCTGCCGCGACCTCGCCCGGCACCGCCGCCAGCGCGAAGCCCTGTCCCGACCCCACCGCCAGCACGCCCTCGAGCTTCGCCGGGGCCTTGGCCCCCGCCTGCACCTCGACCACCACCGCGTCGCCATTGCGCGTCAGCTTCTGCGGCGCCGAATAGACCAAAGCCTCGGTGGTCAGCGGAAAGAAATAGGCGTCGGCACCGAGCGGCGCGCCCGCCGGATAGGGGATCGCGATCCGCAGGGTGCCGTTGGCCACCGCGAACTTGCCTTCGCTGCCGAGCGGCTTGGGAAAGGCCCGCCGCCACTGGTCGAACCGCGCCCGCCGCTCGGTGGAAATCGCGCCGTCGCCAACAACCAGGTTGATCGTCAGATTCTCGGTCTCGGGAACGCACACTTCGTCGGTGCAGACCAGATAATCGGCGCGCACCGCGACCGGCAGTGCGGTGCCCGGCGCCAGCCCCGCGGGGATCTTCAGCGTCGTAAGCTGCGTGTACGAGCCCTTGTAGACATAATTCATGATCCCCGCGATCAGCAGCCGCGTCGGCACCGGATAGCGCAGCTCGCCAGCACTCACGCCCTGCGGCAGCTTCCAGTCGAGCCGCGTGTCGAGCCCCGCATCGCCCGGGTTCTTCCAGTAGCCGTGCCAGCCCGGATCGGGCGTCGCGACGAAGGCCAGCGCCACCTCGCTGCCCGGCGCGGGGTTGTCGGTCTCCGCGACCAGCTCGACGGCGAGATTGTCCTGCCCCGCCTGCTGCGCCGCGACGGGCGGCGCCGACAGCGCCAACATCCAGCCCAGCAATGTAACAAACGCGAAACTCAACCTGCGCATTCACCAATCCTTGCCGAGCCGGAGCGAAACGAACATAGCGCCCACGGCCCGTTTTGCCACCGGAGGACAGATGTTTCGTTCGCTCGCCGCCGCCCTGCTGCTCGCGTCACCCGCACTCGCGCAGGAGGCGCCGCCCCCTCCGGCACCAGCGCCCGCCCTCACGACCCCGCCCAAGCTGATCGTCGCGATCGCGGTGGACCAGTTCTCCGCCGACGTCTTCGCCGAATACCGCCAGCATTTCACCGGCGGCCTCGCGCGGCTCGCCAATGGGGTGGTCTTCCCCTCGGGCTATCAGAGCCACGCCGCGACCGAGACCTGTCCCGGCCACTCGACGATCCTCACCGGCAGCCGCCCGGCGCGCACCGGCATCATCGCCAACGACTGGATCGACCTCAGGACGCCGCGCAAGGACAAGACGATCTACTGCGCCGAGGACGAGAGCGTTCCGGGCAGCACATCGTCCAACTACACCGTCTCCCCGCTCCACCTGAAGGTGCTGACGCTGGGCGAGCGGATGCAGGCCGCCACCCCCGCCACCCGCGTCGCCGCGATCGCGGGCAAGGATCGCGCCGCGGTGATGATGTCGGGCCACAAGGCCGACCAGGTCTGGTGGTGGGGCGGCAAGGCGTTCGTCAGCTATGCCGGCCGCATGACGCCCGAAGCGATCACCCGCGGCAACGCCGCCGTCACCACCCGCATCGCCGAAGCACAGCGGCCGATGGAATTGCCCGACTTCTGCAAATCGCGTGACATCGCGGTGCCGATCGGCGGCGGCAAGACCGTCGGCACCGGCCGCTTCGAACGCGATGCCGGCGACGCGCGCCGCTTCCGCGCCTCGCCCGAGTTCGACATGGCGGTCGTCGGAATCGCCGCCGACCTGCGCGCCGAGCTCAAGCTCGGCGAAGGCGCCGCGACCGACCTGCTCATCATCGGCGCCTCGGCCAGCGACTATATCGGCCACACCTATGGCACCGAGGGTACCGAGATGTGCCTGCAGATGGTCAATCTCGACCGCACGCTCGGCTTCCTGTTCGACATCCTCGACAAGACCGGGATCGACTATCAGGTGGTGCTCACCGCCGATCATGGCGGCCACGACCTGCCCGAGCGCCTCGACATGCACGGCATCCCCGAGGCCGCGCGGGTCGAGGCCGGGATGGGCGCCAACGCAATGGGGAAGAAGGTCGCGGCCAAGCTCGGCCTCGGCGAGCGCCAGCTGCTATGGGGCGGCAATTTCGGCGACATCTATGTCGATCCCGCGCTCCCGGCGAAGCAGCGCGAGACGGTGCTGCGCGAGGCGATCGCGCTCTACCGCGCGCATCCGCAGGTCGCCGGCGTCTATACCCGGGCCGAGATCCTCGCCACGCCCAGCCCAAGCGGCCCGCCCGAGACCTGGTCGATGCTCCAGAGCGCCCGCGCCTCCTATTATCCAGGGCGCTCGGGCGATTTCGTGGTGGCGTTGAAGCCGCGCATCACGCCGATCTCGGACCCCACCGGCGGCTATGTCGCCACCCATGGCAGCTTCTGGGATTATGACCGCCGCGTGCCGATCCTGTTCTGGCGCAAGGGGCTGACCGGCTTCGAGCAGCCGATGTCGGTCGAGACGGTCGATATCCTGCCCACCCTCGCCGGGGTGATCGGCCTGCCGATCCCCGCAGGCGAGATCGACGGCCGCTGCCTCGATCTGGATGCCGGCCCGGGCACGACCTGCCCGGCGCGATAACCCATCAACTAAATCGTCACCCCGGCCTTGTGCCGGGGTCCACAGAGCCGCACACGATGCGATCGAGCCTCTTTTCCATCGCTCGCCGCCCGGTGGATCCCGGCACAAGGCCGGGATGACGACCGCGGGGGTTCAGGCCTGTCCATCGTCCAGCATCTTGATGATGCCGGAGAAGTCGACCCCCGCATTCCCTTCGTCCGCGAACTTCGCATAGAGCTCCGCCGCCCGCGCGCCCATCGGCGTCTCGGCATGCGCGCTCGCCGCCGCGTCCATCGCGAGGTTCAAGTCCTTGAGCATCAGCCCCGCCGCGAACCCGCCCTGATAGCCATTGTCGGCCGGCGTCTGCGGCCCCACCCCCGGCAGCGGCGCATAGGTGTTGAGCGACCAGCACGAACCCGACGAGACCGAGGCGATGTCGTAGAAGGTCTGCGGGTCGAGCCCCAGCTTCTTCGCCAGCAGCAGCGCCTCACACGTCGCGACCATGGTGGCCCCGAGCAGCATGTTGTTGCAGATCTTCGCCGCCTGTCCTGCGCCGTTGCCACCGGCATGGATCACCGCCTTGCCCATCGCGGCAAGGAACGGCTCGGCGCGCACGAACGCCTCGTCGCCGCCGCCGACCATGAAGGTCAGCGTGCCCCCCGCCGCTGCCGCGATCCCGCCCGAAACCGGCGCATCGACCGCCTGCAATCCCTTCGCCGCCGCATCGTCGGCGACGCGCCGCGCGGTGGCGACGTCGATCGTCGAGCAATCGATCAGGATCGCGTCGGTGTCCGCCGCGCCGAACACGCTGTCCTCATAGACCTGTGCGACATGCCTGCCCGCGGGCAGCATCGTGATCACCGCCTCAGCGCCTTCGGCCGCCGCCGCGGCGCTCTCGACAGAGAGGCACCCCGCCGCCTTGGCGCGCTCCAGCGCCTCGGCGGAGAGATCGAACGCGCGCACGTCATGTCCCGCCTTCGCCAGGTTCGCGGCCATCCCGCCGCCCATATTGCCAAGGCCGATGAATCCGATACGCGCCATAATCTGTTCCTTCCAAACCCTCTCCCGACGGGAGAGGGGTAATGCTACTTCCCCGTCCAGTTGCCGGGCCGTTTCTCGACGAACGCGGCCATGCCTTCCTTCTGGTCCGCGCTCCCGAACAGCCCGTGGAACAGCCGCCGCTCGAACTGCACGCCCTGCGCCAGACCGGTCTCGAACGCGGCGTTGACCATTTCCTTGTTCGCCAGCACCGCGAGCGGCGCCATCGCAGCGATCGCCGCGGCAGTCTTGACCGCCTCCTCGACCAGCTCGGCCGCGGGCACGATCCGGCTGACCAGCCCGGCGCGCTCGGCTTCCTCCGCGCCCATCATCCGCCCGGTCAGGCACATCTCCATCGCCTTGGCCTTACCGACGGCGCGCGTCAGCCGCTGCGAGCCGCCCATGCCCGGCGCCACCGCCAGCTTGATCTCGGGCTGCCCGAACTTGGCCGTATCGGCAGCGAGGATGAAGTCGCACATCATCGCCAGCTCGCACCCGCCGCCCAGCGCAAAGCCCGCCACCGCCGCGATCACGGGCTTGCGGGTACGTGTGAACTGGTCCCAGCCCGCGAAGAAATTATGGCCGTACATGTCCGCAAAGCCCTGCGCCTGCATCTCCTTGATGTCGGCCCCGGCGGCGAACGCCTTCTCGCTCCCGGTCAGCACCGCGCAGCCCTGCGACGCATCGGCATCGAACTTGGCGAAGACATTGAGCAGCTCGCCCAGCACCTGGCTGTTGAGCGCATTGAGCGCCTGCGGCCGGTTGAGCGTCACCAAGGTGACGGCGCCGCGCTGCTCGACGAGGATGGTTTCGTAGCTCATGTCTTCTCCTATGCCGGCGTCCACGCCTCGCCCTCGGGCAGCGGCGCGAAGATCTGGTCGATCAGGTGATCGCTCACCTCTTCCGCCGTCGCGGGGTTCCACTTGGGCGCATTGTCCTTGTCGACGATCACCGCGCGCACGCCCTCGGCGAAGTCATGGCGCTGCACGACATGGCTGGCGACTGCGAATTCCTGCCGCATCTCATCCTCGAAGGTCGGCATCGCCTTGCCGTCAAGCAGCAGCTTCAAGCTGACCTTCATCGATTGGGGTGATTTGGTGCGCAGGATGGCGAGCTGCGCCGTGGCCCATTCGCCGCCGTCAGCTTCCAGCGCAGCGAAGATGTCTTCGAGCCGGTCGCTGGCGAACAGCCGGTCGATGTCTTCCGAATGGTCGAGGATATCCGGCCGGTCAGCCCCGCCTCCCTTGTCGCCGAGCGTGATCTCCATGTCGCGCGGGTATTTGAGGATCAGCTCCTTCACCAGATCGAGCTGATCTGTGGCGACAAAGTGGTTGGCGAGTCCGAGCGCCAGGCACTCTCCCGCGCTCGCCCGATAACCGGTGAGCGCAATGAACTGGCCCATACGATCCGGCAGCCGCGAGAGATACCAGCCACCCCCGACATCCGGGAACAGCCCGATCCCGGTCTCGGGCATCGCCAGCTTGGTGTTCTCGGTCGCCACGCGATACTTCGCCGGCTGCGAGATGCCGACGCCGCCGCCCATCGTGATCCCGTCCATGAACGCGACGATCGGTTTCACATAGGTGAACAGCGCGTGGTTCATCCGGTACTCGGTCCGAAAGAACTCCCGCGCCGCGCTGCCGTCGCCCGCACCGCTCTCCGCGATCATGCGGATATCGCCGCCCGCACAGAAGCCGCGACCCTCGGCATGGTCGATCATCACCGCCTCGACCGCGATGTCGTCGCGCCATGCTGCCAGCGCGTCGAGCACCGCCGCGCACATGGCCGTGTTGAGCGCATGGATCGCCTTGGGCCGGTTGAGCCGGATGCGCCCGACCTTGCCCTCGACGGAAATGAGAACATTGTCGCTCAATTTCCCTCTCCCCTTGAGAGAGGGAGGGAGCCGCGAAGCGGCGGAAGGGTGAGGGTGATCGAGCCAATCGCCCTCATCCTCCCCATGCCTGCGGCATGGGTCCCCTCCCTTTCCCAAAGGGAGAGGGAGTAAAGCGCATTGTCGCTCATTGCCGCGTCAGCTCCCGCCCGACGATCATCCGCATCACCTGGTTGGTCCCCTCCAGGATCGAGTGGACGCGCAGGTCGCGCCAGAAGCGCTCGATCGGATAGTCCATCAGATAGCCATAGCCGCCGTGCAGCTGCAGCGCCCGGTCGACCACCGACGATCCGGTGTCGGTCGCGAAACGCTTGGCCATCGCCGCGAACTTGGTCTTGTCGGGCGCGTTCGACGTCACCTTGGCCGCGGCGAGGTAGAGCAGCGCGCGCGACGCCTCGAGCTCGGTCGCCATGTCGGCGAGCATGAACTGGGTGTTCTGGAAGTCGGCGATCGCCGAGCCGAACTGCTTGCGGTCCTTGGTATATTGCACCGCCTCGTCCAGACACCGCTGCGCCCCGCCGAGCGAGCACGCCCCGATGTTGAGCCGTCCGCCGTCGAGCCCCATCATCGCGATGCGGAACCCCTCGCCCTCGCCGCCGATCAGGTTCTCGACCGGCACGCGGACATTGTCGAACATCACCTGCCGCGTCGGCTGGGCGTGCCACCCCAGCTTGCGCTCGTTGGCGCCGAAGCTGACGCCCGCCATGTCCTTCTCGATCGCGAGGCACGAGATACCCTTGGGGCCATCCACGCCGGTGCGCACCATCGTCACGTACAGCTCATTCTCCCCCGCGCCGGAAATGAACTGCTTGGAGCCGTTGACGACGAACACGTCGCCCTCGCGCCGTGCCGTGGTCTTGAGCGCCGCCGCGTCCGAGCCCGACGAAGGCTCGGTCAGGCAATAGCTCGCCAGCCAATCGGCGCCGACGAGCTGGGGCAGATACTTGTCCTTCACCGCTTGGCTACCGAAGCGGTCGATCATCCAGCTCGCCATGTTGTGGATCGAGATGAAGGCGCTGGTCGCCGGGCAGCCATAGGCCATCGCCTCCATGATCAGCGCCGCCTCGAGCCGCCCGAGCCCGATCCCGCCGCTCTCCTCGGAGACATAGATCGCGCCGAAGCCGAGCTCCGCCGCCGCCTTCACCGTCGCGCGCGGGAAGATGTGCTTCTCGTCCCACTCCGCGGCGTGCGGGGTGATCGCGTCGGCGGTGAACTTGCGCGCCATCTCCTGGATCGCGCGCTGGTCGTCGTTGAGGTCGAACTGGTCGGTCATTTCGCGTCCTGCATGTCTGTCTTGCACCGGCTGTACCAGCGGCTGCCGGCATCGCCTTCCGAGAGTCTCAATTTCCCCGCGGGTGTCCCCAGATCGTCGGGGCCGAGGCTCAGCATCGTCGCCAGCGTCATGCGATGCTCGCCCTCCGGCGCCCTGAATCGGCCTTCGATCCTCGAGTTGCTCACCATCTCGACAAAATCTGCGGTCGCGATCACCGTCTCTCGGCGCCAGTCAGCCGTTTCCACTATCCTCGTCGCATCAATGTTCAATCGCGCCTGCCGATCGCGGATTTCCGGATCGTCCAGTCGCCAGCATCCGCGCAACGCAACGGGGATCGGCGGCACGGGCACAATGCGGGCGGGAGAGTCCGTCGGGCGAACGGCATCCTGCGCTGGTCCTTTGGTGGTTGGCTCGGTAACGGGCTCGCGCGCCGCCCCGCAGCCGGACAGGATGAAAGCAGCCAGCAGCCATTTCCATCGGTCCCGCGGCTGGGTGATCCTCTCGCCAGACTTCATATGATGGACTCCGACAACGATGTGCGATTCGGCGCGCCGCACGAACCGATACAAACTCACTCCGCCTCCCCCAGCACGCGCTTGCGGAACAGCGGAGTCGCGATCTTGAGGTCGTTGCGCTCGTACCAGCGCGGCGCTGGCAAGCCCTTCTCCCACGCCAGCGCTTCGGTCAGCGTGCCCTGCGCATAGGGCGTGTCGGGCCGCAGCGCGCGGATCGGGTCGGCGAACGCCGCGTCGGCGGTCACGATCTCCCAGCCCTTCGCCCGCAGCGCCTTCACCAGATCATCGACGAACATCGCCGCGATGTCGGTCTCGTGCAACAGCATCACATGCGCGGGCGAGCGCCCCAGCGTCTTCACCGCCAGCGCATCATAGAATTCCGCCGCCTCGACATGGCTCTCGACATAGAGGTCGCGCAGCGCGGCCATGTCCAGCCTCTTGCCGTCCTTCTTCGCCGCAGCGGCCAGGCTCTCGATGTTCCAGTCGGAGGATTCGGCGGTGACATAGCCGTTGGCCAGCCCTCGCGCGCGAAGCCCCTCGCGCACCGCGTCGCGCTTCGCCTTGTCCTTGCCGCCCTCGTCAAGGAACGGATAGCGGAACCACGGCCGGTAACCCGGCCGGCCCTTGAGCCATCCCTCGGCCCGGTCGATATCGGCGAGATAGTCCGCGGCCGCCATCCCGCTCAGCCGCGAGTGCGCGAAGCTGTGGTTGGCGATGACGTGCCCCGCCCTGACGTAGCGCGCGATGTTCGCCGCGCCGTCGCCGGTCTCCGGCTTCTCCAGGTTGCCGACAGTCACGAAAAACGCCGCCTGCTTCACCCGCGCCTTCGCGAGCGCCCGCACCAGCAGCTTGGCCCGCGCGTCCGGCGTCATGAAGCCGCCCGGGTTGCGCGGCACGTCGTCGAAGGTCAGCGCGATCCGCTTCTGCGCGGCCGCGGGCGTCGCCGCGACCAGACATGCCAACAGCGCTACCAGCCAACGCATCGCGATCCCCTGCAATCCTGTCATCCCATCGTCGGGATGACGAACGCGTTCCCCCCGTCGAGCGAGCCGTCAGGCCAGCGCTGAGTCACCGTCTTCACCTTGGTGAAGAACTTGACCCCTTCCATGCCGTGCTGGTTGGTGTCACCGAACGCGCTGCGCTTCCACCCGCCGAAGGTATGATAGGCGACCGGAACCGGGATCGGCACGTTGATCCCGACCATCCCGACATTGACTCGCGCCGCAAACTCGCGCGCGGCGTGGCCGTTGCGCGTGAAGATCGCGACGCCGTTGCCGTACTGGTGATCGCTCGGCAGGCGCAGCGCCTCCTCGAAGCTCCCGGCGCGCACCATCTGCAGCACCGGCCCGAAAATCTCCTCCTGGTAGCTGCGCATCTGCGGCGTCACCCGGTCGAACAAAGTCGGGCCGATGAAGAACCCTTCCTCATGCCCCTGGAGCGAGAAGCCGCGCCCGTCGACCACCAGTTCGGCGCCCTCGTCCACGCCCATCTGGATATAGCTTTCGATCTTCGCGCGGTGCGCCGCGGTCACCACCGGCCCGTAATGCGCGTCGGCATCGGTCGACACGCCGACGCGCAGCGCCTCGATCGCGGGCAGCAGCTTCGCCCGCAGCGCATCCGCGGTCTTGTCGCCCACCGGCACCACCACCGGCAGCGCCATGCAGCGCTCGCCCGCCGAGCCGAACGCTGCGCCGGCGAGATCGTTGACCACCTGGTCCAGGTCCGCGTCGGGCATGACGATGCCGTGGTTCTTGGCCCCGCCCATCGCCTGCACGCGCTTCCCGGCCTCGACGCCGCGGCGATAGACATAATGCGCGATGTCCGACGAGCCGACGAAGCTCACCGCCTTGATCTCGGGATGGTCGAGGATCGCATCGACCATCTCCTTGTCGCCCTGGACCACCTGCAGCACGCCCTCGGGCAGCCCGGCCTCGAGCATCAGCTCGGCAAGCCGCACCGGCACGCTCGGATCGCGCTCGCTGGGCTTCAAAATGAAGGCGTTGCCGCATGCGATCGCCACGCCGAACATCCACATCGGGATCATCGCCGGGAAGTTGAACGGGGTGATCCCCGCCACCACGCCCAGCGGCTGGCGCATCGAATAGACGTCGATCCCCGGCCCGGCGCCCTGGGTGTACTCACCCTTCAGCGCATGCGGGATGCCGCAGGCGAACTCGATCACCTCGAGCCCGCGCTGGATGTCGCCCTTGGCGTCGGCGATCACCTTGCCATGTTCGGAGCTGAGCAGATGCGCCAGCTCGTCCATGTTCTTCTCGATCAGCGCCTTGAAGTTGAACATCACGCGCGCCCGGCGCTGCGGGTTGGTCGCCGCCCAGCCGATCTGCGCCTTCACCGCATTGGCCATCGCCGCGTCGAGATCGGCCTGCGCGCCGAGCGTGACCTGCGCCTGCACCCGGCCCGTATTGGGGTCGAACACGTCCGAGCGGCGCGTGCCGGTCCCCGCCGTCGCGCTGCTCCCGATGAAGTGCGAAATCTCGCGAACCGCCGCCGCCATGTCAGCCTCTCCTTTGGCGAAAGGTGATGCACCCGCCCCCTTCCACCGGCAACCCATCGACATGCAGCCCTTACCTGCATATTTGCAGGCAATGGACTGGAGCGACCTGCCGATCTTCCTCGCCATCGCGCGCACTGGCCAGTTGGCCAAGGCCGCGCAGAGCCTCGACATCGACGCCACGACGGCAGGCCGCCGTTTGCGCCGCCTCGAACAGGCGCTGGGCGAACGCCTGTTCGAGCAAGGCCCCGACGGCCAGTCGCTCACCCCCGCGGGCGAGCGCCTGCTCACGCATGCCCGCGCGATGGAGCGTGCCGCCGTCGCGATCGGCAGCCGCGACATCGGCGGACCGGTGCGCGGGACGATCCGTGTCAGCGTCTCCGAAGGGTTCGGCACCTGGTTCGTCAGCCGCCATCTCGGCGCGCTCGCCGACGCGCATCCGGGCCTCACGATCGATCTCGTCGCGAGCAGCGGCTTCCTCAATCCGACAAGGCGCGAGACCGACATCGCCGTGCTGCTCGCCCGCCCGCGCCGCGGCCCGCTGCTCACCCGTAAGCTCGCCGATTATGGCCTGCGGCTCTACGCGTCGCGCGCCTATCTCGCCGCGCACCCGCCCGTCGCTACGCCCGATCAGCTCCGCGAGCATCGTCTGATCGGCTATGTCCCCGACATCCTCTACGCCCCCGAATTGCGCTATCTCGACGAGATCCCCGGCGCACACGAGCCGCAGCTGCGCTCCTCCAGCATCAATGCCCAGCACCGCATGGCCGCGGCGGGCGCGGGTATCGCGGTGCTTCCCTGCTTCATCGGCGACGCCGATCCCGGCCTCGCGCGTGTGCTTCCCGAGCTGCGCATCGGGCGCAGCTTCTGGCTCGTCACCCATGAGGAGACCCGGCACTTCCCCCAGGTCGCCGCCTTTGCCGAGTGGCTCACCGCGCTCGCCGCGCGCCATCGCGCCGAACTCGAAGGCTGATCCACGCGAAAACCGCAAAAAACCGCCATTTGTCTCTAAACTGTAACGCCCGGATAACGACCCATTTACCGCTTTCTCCCTACTTCGAGCGCATGTTCCGCGCGCTTGCCGACCCCGCCGACCCGCTCCCCGCCGTTTCCGCGCGCGGCTGGCTGACCACGATCGAGCGCAACCCGCCCTTTCTGCGCCAGACCGACACGCTGTTCACCGCGATCGAGATGTTCCAGGCGAACATGGACCTGCGTCTGCTGCCGGTCGTCGACTCCACGCATCGCGCGATCGGCGCGGTGTTCGAGAAGGACGTGCGCCGCCTGCTGCTCAACCCGTTCGGCCACGCGCTGATGCGCAACCCTGCCTATGGCAATGGCCTCAACCAGCATATCCGCGCCTGCGCCACCGCCGAGGTCGACCAGGACGCTGCCGAACTGATCGAGGCGTATCGCGCCGCCAACGGCAATGAGGGGATGATCCTGACTGCGAACGGCCGCCTGTTCGCGGTCGTCGCCAACCGCCGCCTCGTCCATCTCGCCTCGGAGCGCGAGCTTTCGGCCGCGCATGCCCAGGTCGAGCGTGCGCAGCGGATCGAGGCTGCGAGCGCGCGTTTCGAGCGCCAGGTCGCCGGCCTCACCCGGGCGTTGATGGACCTCTCGCGCTTCATCGCCACCAACGCCAAGCAGACCGAATCGCGCGCCGGCGACACCGGCGATCGCGCCGCCGCCGTCGCCGCCGCCGCAGCGCAGACCAGCCTGAGCATGAGCGACATCGCCGATCGCGGGCGGCTGCTCGCGGGTGCCTTCACCGCGATCAACGGCGACACGCTGCGCGCCAAGGCCGCCGCAGCCGACGCCGTCGCGCTGGTCGGCGCGGGCAGCGCGCGCATGGATGGCCTCATGCAGTCGGCCCAGTCGATCGACGCCGTCATCGGCCTGATCGGGGAGATCGCCAAGCAGGTGAACCTGCTCGCGCTCAACGCCACGATCGAGGCCGCGCGTGCGGGCGAAGCGGGACGCGGCTTCACCGTCGTCGCCAACGAGGTCAAGGCGCTCGCGAGCCAGGCCGGGGTCGCCGCCAAGCGCATCACCGCGCATGTCGAGGAAATCCGCGACGGCATCGTCCACGTCGCCGACGGCCATGCCCAGGTCGAGGCCGCGATCGCCGCGATGGCGCGCCTCTCGGAGACGGTCGAGGACGCGGTCGGCACGCAGAAGGACACCACCAGCCTGATCGCGCTCACCGTCGAGGAGGCCGTCGCCGCGGGCGGACAGATCCACAGCGATGTCGAGGCGATCGGCGCGACGGCGCGATCGGCCTCGAACAGCGCAGGCGAGATGGGCGGCCTCGCTGGCCGTATCCGCGCCGAGGCCGACGCGCTCGGCAACACCGTCAACGCCTTCCTCGCCGAGCTGCGCGCGGCTTGAGCGCTGTACTTGCAATGTTGGATTTCGCCTGCTGCACTTCCGCGGCCGGAACACCGTTCGTCGTCCCGGTCGCTCTTTGAACCGTGGATCAGCCGGTTGACACGTGTCGCGTGACACCCCTCAAATATATCAAGTTCGTCAACCTCGCGCGCACGCGTGGCAGTGTGACTTTTGGGACCTTTCAGCCCGCAAAGGCCTCGATCGCCTCGCCGATCACCGTGTAGATCCGCCCGAGATCGTCGTCTGAAATACAGTATGGCGGCATGACGTAGACCGTGTTGCCAAGCGGCCGCAGCAGCACGTCGCGCTCGCGGAAGAAGGCCATCAGCTTGGGCCCGAGCGCGGAGAGATAGGCGCCCTCACTCTCCTCGAACTCCATGGCGACGATCGTACCCAACTGCCGTAGATTGCTTACTTTTCCTTCCAGACGTCGCACATGCCCCACCTGCCGCCGCGCCAGGTCGGCGACCCGCTCGAGCACCGGTTCTTCAGACCAGATCTCAAGATTGGCGACCGCCGCGGCGCAGGCGATCGGGTTCGCCGTGTAGCTCGACGAGTGAAAGAACATCTTCGCCCGGTCCTGCGACCGGTGGCTCTCGAAGATCTCGCCCCTCGCCATCGTCACGGCCAATGGCAGCGACCCGCCAGTCAGTCCCTTGGACAGGCACAGCAGGTCGGGCACCACGCCCGCCTGCTCGCACGCCAGCAGCGTGCCCGTCCGGCCCCATGCCGTCATCACCTCGTCGGCGATGAACAGCACGCCATGCGCCGCGCACAGCTCGCGCAGCGCCTTGAGCACCCCGGCCGGGTACATCTTCATGCCGCCGGCGCCGAGCACCAGCGGCTCGACGATCAGCGCCGCCGGCCGCTGCCCGCAGAGCTGTTCGAACGCGTCGATCGTCGCCTGCTCGTGCCCCGCCTCGGGAAAGGGGATGACGTCGACATCGAACATCAGCGGCGCATAGCTCCTGTTGAACACGCTCCGCGCGCCGACCGACATGCCGCCCACCGTGTCGCCATGATAGCTGCCCGCCATGACGACGATCCGGTGCCGGTCTTCGCCGCGATTGGCGAAATGGCCGAGCGCCATCTTGAGCGCCACCTCGACGCTGGTCGATCCGCTGTCGGAGAAGAATACATGCTCGAGTGGCCGCGGCATCATCCCCACCAATTGCCGCGCCAGCGTCTCGGCAGGCTCGTGCGTCCAGCCGGCGAAGATCAGCTGGTCGAGCTTTTCGCTCTGCGCCCGGATCGCGGCCATGACCCGCGGATGGCAATGCCCGTGCGTCGTCACCCACCAGGACGAGATCGCATCGATCACCCGCCGTCCGTCCGCCGTGAACAGCCCCGCCCTCTCGGCGCGGCTCACCAGCGGTACCGGCTCGTTCAGGCCATGCTGGGTGAAGGGATGCCAGACGGGCGAGCTCATCCGAGCCCCGCCAAATCGAGCTGTCCCGCTGCCTCGCGCAATGCCGCCGGCGTCAGCGGATCGAGCACCGGCAGCCGCCCCAGCGATCGCACCCCGCCCATCACGCAGATCGTCGCCTGGCTATCCGCAACCTCGTGCCCCGAGAACAGGATGCCCGCCACCGCCACGCCCCGCGTCCGCAGCGCCTCGATCGTCAACAGGCTATGGTTGATCGTCCCCAGCGCCGTCCGCGCCACGATCACCACCGGCAGCCCCCAGCGCGCGAACAGGTCGGCGAACAACAGTTCCCGAGTCAGCGGCACCAGCGCCCCGCCCGCCCCTTCGATCACGACGCGGCCCGTCGGCGGCGCGAGCCGTTTGGGATCAATCGTCACCCCTTCGATCTCGGCCGCGCGGTGCGGCGAGCAGGGCGTCGTCAGCCGATAGGCTTCGGGCAGCACCTCGACCCCGGCGAGCCGCGCGACGACCGCGCTGTCGGTCTCTTCCTCCAGCCCCGCCTGCACCGGCTTCCAGTAGGAGGCGCCCAGCCGCCACGCCAATGCCGCGGCGGCGACCGTCTTGCCCACACCGGTGTCGGTGCCGGTGACGACGATCACGCCAGCGCCTCCGCGAGCCGGTCGATATCGCCCTGGGTCACGTTGAGCGTCAGCGAGATGCGCAGCCGCGCCGTCCCCGCCGGAACCGTCGGTGGCCGGATGCCGCGCACGTCGAAGCCCTTGGCCTGGACCGCCGCGGCGCGCGCCATCGTCTCGGCATCGCCGCCCACCATCAGCGGCAGCACCTGCGACCCCGTCGGCGTCACCCCGGCCGGCGCCAGCGTCCGCTCGGCATGCGCGATCAGCCAGTGCAGTGTCTCGCGCCGCGCCGGCTCGTCGGCGACGATCCGCAGCGCCGCGCGCACCGCCGCCGCCATCAGCGGGGAAGGCGCGGTCGAGAAGATGAATGGCCGCGCGCGATTGATCAGGAAGTCGATGAACACGCCGGGCCCGCACACCAGCGCGCCCTCGCACCCCAGCGCCTTGCCGCAGGTGTGCAGCGTGATCACGTTCGGCCGTCCCTCCAGCGACGCGGCCAGGCCGCGCCCGCCCGCGCCCCACACCCCGGTGGCATGCGCCTCATCCACCACCAGCATGGCGTCATGGCGATCCGCCACCGCCGCCAGCTCGGCGATCGGCGCGCGGTCGCCGTCCATCGAATAGAGGCTTTCGACGACGATCCACGGCGTCCCCTTGCCGCCCCGCCCGCGCCACGCCGCAATAGCGTCATCCGCTGCCTGCGCATCGTTGTGGGCGAATCCGGCGGCAGGCGCCCGGGCGAGCTTCATCCCGTCATGCGCACTGGCATGGACCAGCGCGTCATGGACGATCAGGTCATCGGGCTGCGGCAAGGTCGCCAGCAATGCGACGTTCGCGGCGAAGCCGGTCGCGAAGAACAATGCCGCCTCGCTCCCGAACATCGCCGCCGCCTCGCTTTCGAGCGCAACGATCTCGGGGTCGTTGCCGCGCAGCAGCCGCGACCCGCCCGATCCCACCGCGACGCCGCGCGCCAGCGCTGCCGCAACCGCATCCCGCAACCGGGGATCGTTCGCCAGCCCAAGATAGTCGTTTGAGGCAAAGTCGATGCCCGTCCGCGGCGTCAGCGCCCGGTACCGGCCCGCCTCGCGCAGCCGCGCCAGGTCGCCGCGATGGAATTCTCCGTTCACGCGAGCGCTATGCCAGCCCCGCGCGCTTTAGCAATGCCTCGGCCTGCTTGAGATGCGGCGCGTCGATCATCTTGCCGTCGAGCTGGAGCGCCCCCGCCTCCGGATTCGCCGCGAACGCCGCCACCACGCGCCGCGCATGCACCACCGCCTCCTCGCTGGGCGTGAAGGCCGCGTTGATGATCTCGATCTGCGCCGGATGGATCGCCATCATCCCCGTGAACCCGTCACGCATCGCCCGCGCGCAATAGGCCTTGAGCCCGTCGAGATTGCGGAAATCGGGATAGACCGTCTCGATCGCCCGCACCCCCGCCGCATGCGCGCCGAACAACGTAAGCGCGCGGATCATCTCATAGGGCGGCGTGTAGCTCCCGTCCGTCTCGCGTGACGACACCGCACCGATCGCCGCGGGCAGGTCCTCCGCGCCCCAGGTGATCCCGGCGAGCCGCGGCGAGCAGCCGGCATAGCTCCCCAAGCCGAACACCGCCGCCGGCGTCTCGGTCGCGATCGGCAGGATCCGCGCCGCGATCCCGCCGAGCATCGCGTCGAGCGAAGCCACATCCGCGCCGCTCTCCGCCTTGGGCAGCACGATCCCGTCGGCACCGTGCGCTGCGGCCAGATCGTCCTGCGTCATTCCCGAATCGAGCGGGTTGATCCGCACCCACAGGCCGACATCGCTCCGCGTCCCGGCCAGAAACGCCGCCACCGCCTTGCGCGCCGCGCCCTTGTTGGCTGGCGTCACCGAATCCTCGAGGTCGAGGATCAGTGCATCGGCGCCGCTCGCCAGCGCCTTCTCCATCCGGTCGGGACGGTCGCCGGGGACGAACAGCAGGGAACGCAGCTTCATGGGGCACCTCTCTCCCGCCGCCCATGCCGCCGGACCGTACCCGAATTCAAGAATGGACTTGAACCGGCCCCCACCCGCGTCATATGCAGCGCACGCCCGAGCGGGTGTAGCTCAATGGTAGAGCAGAAGCTTCCCAAGCTTACGACGGGGGTTCGATTCCCCTCACCCGCTCCAAATTTTTCCGACCCGGTGTCGATCGCCGTCCGCCCCGTTCGTCATGGCACGCTGCAATCGTGCAGCGTCAAACGGGGAGACCTCACATGACCTTCCACGTCACCGCGCTCTACGCATCGCTCGTCGCTCTCGGCGTCATCGTGCTCGCCAACATCGTCAGCGCGAGACGCGGCCGCGCGCGCATCTCGATCCTCCATGGTGACGATCTCGGTCTCGCGCTCGCGATCCGGCGCCATGGCAACCTGATTGAGAACGCACCGCTGATGCTGATCCTGATGGGACTGTGCGAAGCAAGTGACCTCGCAGCGCCATGGCTTCATGCCATGGGCATTCTGTTCCTGGCGGCCCGCGTCGCGCATGTTGCCGGGCTCTCGGTGGAGCGGCTGATGGCCCCGCTCCGGCTTGTCGGGGGGATCGGCACACAGATCGCCATGCTCGGCGCGGTCGGCTACTTGCTCTGGCGACAATTCTGAAGATTCTTTCCGCAAGTTTGTCGATCGCGACCACCGCCATTCGTCATCGCGCGCCGCGCCATGCCGGCGGATGGCCAATCTGGGAGACGGTTCCATGAAATATATCGCATTGATCTATAGCGCGCCGGGCTCGTCGCCGGCCTATGGCACGCCCGAATTCGGGCCGTTCATGGCGGCCTATCAGGCTGCCAACGAGCGTTTCGCGAAGGACGGCGTGCTGGTCGCCGGCGAGGCGCTGGAGGCGAGTTCGACAGCCACTACGCTACGCATCCGCGACGGCCGCACCGAGACGCTCGACGGGCCCTTCGCCGAATCGAAGGAGCAGCTCGGCGGCTACTACATCTTCGATTGTCCGACCCTCGACGATGCGCTGCGCTATGCCGCCATGATCCCGACGGCGACTTACGGCTCGGTCGAGGTGCGGCCGATCCAGAACCTCCAGCAATAGCGTTGCACCCGGGAGAAACAGCACTGGGCGCCGTCGCGGCGGCGATCGAACGGATCGTCCGCCAGGACGGAGGCCGGCTGCTGTCTCTCCTGGTCGCGAACCTCCGGGACTTCCAGCTCGCCGAGGACAGCCTGCAGGACGCGGTCGAGTCGGCGCTGATCCATTGGCAGCGCTCGGGCGTGCCGGGTTCGCCCTCGGCCTGGCTGATGCGCACCGCGCGGCGCAAGGCGATCGACCGGCTGCGCCGCGCCGCCAATTTCCAGGCCAAGGCCGCCGAACTCGCCGAACTGATCGCGCTCGACAATGCGGCGGGGGAGGCTGGCGGCGACGATGTCATCGCCGACGAGCGGCTGAAGCTGATCTTCACCTGCTGCCACCCCGCACTCGACCGGCAGACCAGCGTCGCGCTGACGCTGCGTTCGATCGGCGGGCTGCGCACCGAGGAGATCGCGCGCGCCTATCTGGTCAGCCATGAGTCGATGGCGCAGCGGCTGGTGCGCGCCCGCCACAAGATCGCGCGAGCCGGCATTCCCTATGAAGTTCCCGGACCGGAGGACTGGCCCGCGCGCCTCGACGCGCTGCTGGTGGTGATCTACCTGATCTTCAACGCCGGCTATGCCGCATCGTCGGACGAATATCTGCGCGTCGATCTGTGCGAGGAGGCGATCCGGTTGTGCCGGATCCTCGTCGCGCTGATCCCGCACGAAGCGGAAATCGAGGGCCTGCTGGCGCTGATGCTGCTGCATCGCTCGCGCTTCGGTACCCGGATCGGCGCGCTGGGCGAGATCGTCACGCTCGAGCGGCAGGACCGCAGCCGATGGGACCGCGCGGCGATCGGTGAAGGCACGGCGCTGCTGGTCAGGGCGCTGCGCCGCGGCCGGCCGGGCTCCTACCAGCTCCAGGCCGCGATCGCCGCGGTGCACGCGGAAGCGGAGAGCTTCGCAAGGACCGACTGGCAGGAAATCGCGCTGATCTACGACGCCCTGATCGCGGTGCAGCCCAACCCGGTGTTCGAACTCAACCGTATCGTGGCGCTCTCCTATGCCGAAGGGCCGGAGGCGGCACTGGCCCGGCTCGCGCCGCTCGGCACCGGGCTGGCGGCCTATCAGCCCTATCACGCCGTGCGCGCCGACCTCCTCGCGCGCGGCGGCAGGATCGAGCCGGCGCGCGAGGCGTTCGAAGCCGCGATCCGCCTCTCCACCAGCGATGCCGAGAAACAATATCTGGTTCGGCGCCGGGATGAACTGGCGGCCCGCGAATAGCCTAGAGTTCGACGATCCGGTCGCCCAGCCGCTCCGCTTCGGCCTGGTCGTGCGTGACCATCAGGATCGGCAGCCCCGATTCGTCGCGCAGCTGCTCGATCACCTGCATGATTTCCTCGCGCCGGGCGCGGTCGAGCGACGAGAGCGGCTCGTCGAGCAGCAGGAAGGCGGGTTTGGCGAGCAACGCCCGCCCGATCGCCACGCGCCGCGCCTCGCCCCCCGAAAGCGACCGCGGCCAGCGATCGAGCAGATGCGCGATCCCGAACCGGGTAGCCAGTTCGTCCAGCCCCGAGGGATCGCCCCCCGCGCCGTAGAGCAGGTTCGCGCGAACGCTGAGGTGCGGGAAGAGGCGCGAGTCCTGGAATACATAGCCCGCGCGGCGGCGCTCGGGGGGCAGGTTCACGCCCGCCGCCGCATCGAACAGCGTCTCGCCGCCGACGCGCACCTGGCCCTTGTCTGGCCGGAGCAGCCCCGCGACCATGTCCAGCACGCTGGTCTTGCCCGCGCCGGACGGGCCGAACAACACGGTAATGCCCGTGCCGCCCTCGATCCGGCACGCGATCTCGGCGTCGCCGCGCCTTTTCTCGACCGCGATGTCAAAGGACATGGACGCCCCGTCCCGCGCGCCGGGCCAGCAGTTCCGACACCACCAGCGCGGCCAGCGACAGCGCGACCGAGATCAGGGCCAGCCGCAGCACCTGCGTCTCCCCCTCGGACATCTGCAGCGCAGCATAGATGGCGAGCGGCAGCGTCTGCGTCTGGCCCGGGACGTTGGACACGAAAGTGATAGTGGCCCCGAACTCGCCCAGCGCCCGCGCGAACCCCAGCACCGCGGCGGCGAGCACCCCGGGCAGGCTCAGCGGCAGCGTGATCGTCCAGAACACTCGCGTCCGCGCCGCGCCCAGCGTCCGCGCGGCATCCTCCAGCCGCCGGTCCACCGCCTCGATCGACAGCCGCATCGCGCGCACCATCAGCGGCAGCGCCATCACCCCCGCCGCGATCGCCGCACCGGTCCAGCGGAACATCACGCTCACCCCGAACCAGCGCTCGAGCCAGCCGCCGACGGGCCCCGCAGGCGCAAAGGCGAGCAGCAGCAGCCACCCCGTCACCACTGGCGGAACGACGAGCGGAAGATGCACCAGCCCGTCGATCAGCACCTTCCCCGAAAACCGCGCGCGGGCGAGGAGGAAGGCGAGCGCGAACGCGAGCGGCAGGGTCGCGGCGGTCGCCACCAGCCCCACCTTGAGCGACAGCACGACCACCGGCCAGATGCCGCCCTCCAGCATCAGCGCCGCGAGAAGCCGAAGCGGGTGAAGATCGCCCGCCCCTCGCCCGACAGGAGGAAGCGCCGGAACCCCTCCGCCTCGGGATGCGCCGAGCTCCGCAGCCGCGCGAGGGGATAGACGATCGGCGGATGGCTCGATTGCGGGAAAACCCCCGCGACGCGCACCCGCCGCGATGCACGCGCATCGGTCGCATAGACGATGCCGTAGGGCGCCGCCCCGCGCTCGACCAGCGCAAGCGCGGCGCGGACATTCTCGGCGCGCACCAGCTGCGGTGCCGCGGCCTGCCACAGCCCGAGCTTGCGCAGCGCCGCCTCGACATAGCGGCCGGCGGGCACCGATGCCGGGTCCGCCACCGCGATCCGCCCGCGCAGCATCGCCGCCAGCGGGCGCTGCTCGACCGGCGCGCCGGCCAGCGCCACCAGCACCAGCCGGTTGCCGAGGAAGGGCGCGCGGGTGCCGGGTGCCACCATCCCGCGCTGCTCCAGGAAATCCATCCACTCCAGGTCCGCCGACACGAACAGATCGGCACGCGCCCCTGCGGCCACCTGCCGCGCAAGCACCGATGAGGCGGCGAACGACAGCACCGGCCGCGCATTCCCGCGCCGCGCCCAGGCGTCCGCGGCCGCGGTCATCGATTCCTGCAGGCTCGCCGCCGCCAGCACCAGCGGCCCGTCGCGCCGCTGTGCCTGCGCCGGCATAACCGCCAGCGCCAGCGCGGCTCCGATCAGCCAGCGGCGTGCGATCCGCATCGCGCTACTCCACCGTCACCGACTTGGCGAGGTTGCGCGGCTGGTCGACATCGGTCCCCTTCGCCACCGCGACATGATAGGCGAGCAGCTGCACCGGCACCGCATAGACGATCGGCGCGATCAGCGGATGCACCTTGGGCATCTCGATCGTCGCGAGGCAGTTCTCGCCCGCCGCCGCGATCCCCTCCGCGTCGCTGATCAGCACCACCTTGCCGCCGCGCGCCTGCACTTCCTGCATGTTGCTCACGGTCTTCTCGAACAGCGGGCCCGAGGGCGCGATCACGATCACCGGCACATTCTCGTCGATCAGCGCGATCGGCCCGTGCTTCATCTCGCCCGCGGCATAGCCCTCGGCGTGGATATAGCTGATCTCCTTGAGCTTGAGCGCACCTTCCAGCGCCAGCGGATAGTCGGTCCCGCGCCCCAGATAGAGCACGTCGCGCGCCCCGGCGACGCTGCCCGCCATCCCCTCGATCGCCTCGTCATAGGACAGCGCGGCGTTGAGCGCGGCCGGCGCTTCGGCAAGGTGATGGACGATGTCCTTCTCCTCGGCCGGGGTCATCCGCCCCTTGGCCTTGGCGAGGTTGGCGGCGAGCGCGGCGAGCACCGCAAGCTGGCAGGTGAACGCCTTGGTCGAGGCGACGCCGATCTCCGGCCCGGCATGCGTCGGCAGCAGCAGGTCCGCCTCGCGCGCCATCGTGCTGGTCGGTACATTGACCACTGCGGCGATCGTCTGCCCCTCGGCCTTGGCGTGGCGCAGCGCGGCGAGCGTGTCGGCGGTCTCGCCCGACTGGCTGATGACGATCATCAGCCCGCCATCCTCCATCACCGGGGCGCGGTAGCGGAACTCGCTCGCCACATCGATGTCGACCGCGACCCGGGCGAACTGCTCGAACCAGTATTTGGCGACCATCCCGGCATAATAGCTGGTGCCGCACGCCACGATCGTCACGCGCTTGACCACCGACAGGTCGAAGTCGGGAATCGGCAGCGTCACCTGGTCCTCGAGCCGCTGGAGATAACCGCGCAGCGTCTGCGCGACCACGATCGGCTGCTCGTAGATCTCCTTGGCCATGAAGTGGCGATGGTTGCCCTTGTCGATCAGTTGGCCCGAGGCGCCCGAATTGACGATCGGCCGCTCCACGGGATTATTGTCGACGTCATAGACTTGCACCCCCTCGCGGGTCAGCACGACCCAGTCGCCTTCCTCGAGATAGGAGATGCGCTGGGTCAGCGGCGCCAGCGCCAGCGCGTCGGAGCCGAGATAGGTCTCGCCCTCCCCGTATCCCACCACCAGCGGCGAGCCGAGCCGCGCGCCGATCAGCATGTCGGGATGCTGACGGAACAGGATGGCGAGCGCGAAGGCGCCGTGCAGCCGCGGCAGCACCGTCTTCACCGCCTCCACCGGGTCGGCGCCGTTCTCGACCTGCTCGCTCACCAGATGCGCGACGATCTCGGTATCGGTCTCGCTGTCGAACTTGCGGCCGCGCGCGAGCAGTTCCTCGCGCAGCGGCTTGAAATTCTCGATGATGCCGTTGTGGACCAGCGCCACCTCGCCGGTCGCGTGCGGGTGCGCGTTGTTGGTGGTCGGTCCGCCATGCGTCGCCCAGCGCGTATGCGCGATGCCCACCGTCCCGGCGAGCGGGTCCGCCGCGAGCTCGCGGCCGAGGTTGACCAGCTTGCCCGAAGCGCGCCGCCGCGCGATCGCGCCGTCGACGATCGTCGCGATCCCCGCCGAGTCATAGCCGCGATATTCGAGCCGCTTGAGGCCGTCGAGCAGCCGGTCGGCAACGTCTTCCTTGCCCAGGATTCCAACAATTCCACACATGTGCCGGTCTCGGTTCTAGAGGATATAGGGAACGCGGATACCCGGCATCGCCGCCGGGAAATCCCTGGTGTTGCGGGTAACGAGGACGCGACCGCGCAGCATCGCGGTCGCGAGAATGATCGCATCCGGCGAGCGCAGCCGTTGCCGTTCGCGGCGCAAGCTTGCGGCGCGGGTCGCGATCTCGACGTCCACTTCGTCGATGCCGAAGCCGGACAGCAGGATCTCCGCGCGCCGCAAACCTTCGCCCGATCCTTTTGACAGCACCTCGATCCAGACCATGCGGCTGATCCACGCGCGCGCACCCCCGGACGTCGCGCGGCGCAGTTCGTCGCGCGCAGCCTCCAGACCCTTGAGCGCGTCGATAAGGATATTGGAGTCGAAGGAGAAGCCGCTCACTTGGACCGGGGCTTTTTGGGGTCGGGATAACGGCCCGCCTTCATATCGAGATAGATCTGCCGCTGGCGATCGTCCTCGGCGTCGAACAGGTCCGGGAACTCGGCCTTCACCTCTTCATAGTCATCATCCCAGGGACGCGTCCACGAAGCCCGCTCGCGCCGCTGCCATTCGACAGCATCACCGATATCGTCGCGGTCCTTCCACGCGCCGAATCCGATCTCCAGCCAGTCCTTCGGCGCCTCGGCGCGATAGGCGGCCACCGCCTCACGGAGCACGGCGGCGCGCGACTTGCCCTGCTCGGCGGCAAGGCTGTCGAGCCATTTGATGTCCTCATCGGGCAGGTCGGCAAGGATGCGGGTCATTGATATACTGATATCATATCGTGATATCACGTCAAGAGAGATCGCGCACCGCGCGGCCTCAATGCGGGAAATTCTTGTCCACGAAGTTGCGCGTGAATTCCTGCGGATCGGGCTGATGCCCTTGCGCCGCAGCGAACTTCGCCGCGCCCTTCTCCCACAGTTCGCGCACCGCGCCCGCCATGCCGCCGGGGAACTGCATCCGCTGCACGACCTGCGCCCGCCAGTCGCCGGTGCCGCCGAACATCTGGCGGAACTCGGCCTCGCGCGCGGTCAGCGCGGCATCGCGCGCGGCGTCGAGATGGCCGATGGCATCGAGCACATAGGAATCGAGCAGTTCAAGGAACGGCTTGCCCGCGTAACGCTCACTCATTTCGCCTCCTTGCGCGCCTGCATCATCGCGCGGAACCGCTTCGCCCAGCCGGGCTTGGCGACCTGCTCGGGCCGCACCAGCGCCAGCGCGTCGGCCTCCACGTCCTTGGTGACCACCGATCCCGCGGCGACGATCGCGCCCGCGCCGACGCTGACTGGCGCCACCAGCGCGCTGTTCGACCCTATGAACGCGCCCTCGCCGATCACGGTCTTGGACTTGAAAAAGCCGTCATAGTTGCAGGTGATCGTACCCGCGCCGATGTTCGCCCCCGCGCCCACCTCGGCATCGCCCAGATAGGTCAGGTGGCTGGCCTTGGCGCCCTTGCCCAGCACCGCCTTCTTCATCTCGACGAAGTTGCCGACATGCGCGCCCTCGCCGAGCACCGCACCGGGACGCAGCCGCGCATAGGGACCGACGCTGGCGCCGGCACCGATCGTCGCGCCCTCGATATGGCTGAAGCCGCGAATGTTCACCCCGTCCGCCACGGTCACGCCGGGCCCGAACACCACGTTCGGCTCGATCGTCACGTCGCGGCCGAGCACCGTGTCATAGGCGAACCACACCGTCTCCGGCGCGATCAGCGTCGCGCCCTCGGCCATCGCCTGCGCGCGCCGCGCGCGCTGCCATTCGGCCTCGAGCGCGGCCAGTTCGCCGCGGCTGTTGACGCCGGTCACCTCGACCGCATCGGCCTCGATCACCGCCGAGCTGCGGCCATCCCTCGCCGCTAGCATCACGATGTCGGGCAGATAATATTCGCCCGCCGCGTTGTCGTTGCCGACCCGGCCGAGCAGCGCGAACAGATCCGCCGCACGCACCGTCATCAGGCCCGAATTGCACAAGGTCGTCGCGCGTTCCTCGGGCGAGGCGTCCTTATACTCGACCATCTTGGCGATTCGGCCGCCCGACTCGGCGATGATCCGGCCATATGCGCCGGGATCGGCCGGCCGGAAGCCGAGCACCACCGCCGCCGGTGAATCCGCTTCATGCAGCCGCGCGATCATCCGCCGCATCGTCTCGCCGCGCACCAGTGGCACGTCGCCATAGAGGACCAGCACGTTGCCTTCGAAACCCGCCAGCGCCGCCTCCGCCTGCGCCACGGCGTGCCCGGTGCCGAGCTGCTCGGCCTGGTGCGCCACCGCGACCCCGTGCGGGGCGACCGCCGCCTCGACCTGCTCGCGCCGCGCGCCAACCACCACCACGGTCCGCTCGGGTAACAGGCCCGCGACCGTATCCACCAGATGCAGCAGCATCGGCCGCCCGGCGATCGGGTGCAGCACCTTGTGGGTGTCGGACTTCATCCGCGTGCCGCTGCCGGCAGCCAGGATGATCGCGGCGATGGGTGGCGTGGTCATGCTCGAAACGGCCTCCGTGACGCGGCCCCTGCCACGATCATCTTGCTATTTCCATAGGGCCGCGGGCATTTGGCAGCACATGATCGATTTCCCCTTCGATATCGTCGGCTTCGACCTCGACGGCACGCTCTTCGACACCAGCGCGGACCTTGCCGCTGCGGCCAATCATGCGCTCGAACTGGTCGGCCGCCCGGCGCTCCCGCTCGATGCCGTCAAACCGATGATCGGCCGCGGCGCCAAGCATATGCTCGAGCAGGGGCTCGAAGCCTCAGGCGGACTCGACGCCGAGACGATGAAGCGCGCCTATCCGGCCCTGCTCGAATATTATGAGGCCAATCTGACGCGCGGCACGACGGCCTTTCCCGGACTGATCGAGGCGCTCGACGAGCTCGAATCACACGGCGTGAGGATCGCCATCGTCACCAACAAGTTCGAGCGATTCGCGGTGAAGCTCGTCGCCGAGCTCGCTTTGCACCATCGCTTCGCCTGCGTGATCGGCGGCGACACGATGGGCAAGGGCAACGCCAAGCCCTCGCCCGAGCCGATCCACGAGATGATCCGGCGCTGCCAGGCTCTGGGCGGCGGCGGCCGCGCCGCGTTCGTTGGTGATTCGATCTACGACATCCTCGCCGCGAAGAATGCGGGCATCCCGAGCATCGCGGTCAGCTTCGGCTTCCTGATGCAGCCGGTCGAGGAGCTCGGCGCCGACGCGGTGATCGACGACTATGACGAGCTGATCCCGGCGCTGCTCAGGTTGGGGAATGCCCCTTCCGCCACTTCGTCCATAGGTGCCGCGCCAGCATGAGCGGCGGCATGCGCAGCCAATGGCCGCGCAGGTAGAAGGCGAGTTCGGTCGCCTTGCGCGTCGGCTGCCCCCAACCGTCACGCGCGAGCAAGCGGCGGACGTAGAGACGATCCACCGGCGTCAGCCGCGTGCCCTCGCCGAACAGCTGCGCGGACAGGCGCAGCGCCCGCTCGACCTCGCGCACCAGACCGTGCTGCGCGGCGCAGGCGCCCAGCTTCAGCTCGAACTCGACTCCGCCGAACTCGCTGAGCAGGCAGCGAATGTCCCACAGGTTGCGCAGACCGCCCTGCAAGTCGCCATCGGCGAACAGATGCGCGGCGGCATGCACCAGCATCCCCTCGGGCGGCAGCACGAACAGTCCATTGCCCAGTGCCACCCGGCTGTCGATCAGCGCGGCCGCGTCGGGCGTGATCCGTGCGGTGAGTGGCAGAATCGTGTGATGCACGTCGATCATCCGGTCACGCTCGCGATGGATCAGCGGGGGCAGCTCGTGCATCCAGCGGCGGTAATATGCGTCGTCATAGGGATCGGGCTTCACCCATTCCCAGCCCGCCGCGAGCAACGCCACCTCGGCTTCCTCGATCCGGCCGCGCGGGACGAGGATGTCGAGATCGCCGATCTGCCGCCCCTGCCCCGCCGACAGCCCGGCAGCGACGAACGCCGTGCCCTTGAGCAGCACGACGGGCATGGCGCTGGCGGCCAGTGCCCTCCGCGCCATCTCGGCCTCCCAGAGCGCGGCCATCCGCCCCTGTTCGACCGTCGCGCGCGCATCCTCGAGCACGCGCCGCACCGCGTCCGGCATCGCCAGCCCCTCGACGCGCCACGCCAGCGTGCCGATCAGCTGCTCCGCACGCGCCGCGGCCAGCAATGCGGTCCAGCCCGCGGCATCCAGCGCCTCGACCGAAGCGGGATCGCGCAGCGCGCGCGCCAGCAGCGCCCCGCTCATGCGAGCTCGCGCCACAGCCGCTCGACCGTCGCGATCGCGGTCGCCGTATCGGGATAGTCGATCGCCCGCGCCGGCACGCCGCGCACCAGCCCCGTCAGCGCATCGAACCCTGCCTCGCCGAGCGTCACATAATTTGTCGACGCCTGGGTCAGCCGCACGAAGCATTCGCTCGGAAACACCTCGCGTTCCGCGGTCTCGAACCCGAACGAAGGGAACAGCACCAGCGCCGGCCTCGCCGCCTCGCCCATCGCCGCGATCGACCGCGCGTCGGGCACCAGATGCCGGATCGTGCCCTTGGGCGTCCCTTCGAGCCGCGGCCCCCAACGCCCACCCGGCACCTCGCGCTCGATCACCTCGATCGCCTCGTTCTTGAGGCTGATCAGCCGCGGAAATCCGTGGATCATGCCGGTCGCGGGGTCGAGCAAGGCGAACTCGTCGCCCATCAGCCGCCATCCGCGCGCCATCAGCAGCGCCGCCAGCGTCGACTTGCCCGCCCCCGATTCGCCGGTCATCAGCAGCGCCTTGCCGTCGCGCTCGACCGCCGAGGCGTGCAGCAGCAGGTAGCGCCGCTGCCCCAGCGCCATCTGCAGGTTCATCGCCATCTCCGCCGCCAGCAATCCCTGCGCCAGCGGCAGCGGCGCGGCGTCGGGGATGACGAAGTCCCCGCCGATCTGCACCGAGGGCCGCAGCCAGCGCCGCCAGAAGCGCGCGGCGAACAGGCGGACGTTGAAATCCGGAATATCGTCCTCAGGCGCGGGATAATCGCGATACAGCTCCTGCAGCGCGGCGACCGGCGCGCGCCAGTCGCTTCCGACGCGGAACCCGACCGGCCCGATCCGGAGCATCGTCGAATGCCGCATCAGACTTGCTCGACCAGCCCCGCCGCGACCAACTCGTCGAGCCTGGCCGCCAGCGCGCCCGCGTCCGGATCGATCAGGTCATGCGCCGCCGCCAGCGCCGCCAGCGTCTCGTCGAGCGTCAGCGCGTCGCCGCCCAGTGCCTCGAGCAACTCGGGCACCGGCGAATCCACCACATGGGTGATCCCCGAGGCGCGGTGATAGACCAGGGTCAGCGCATCGAGCGGGACGATCCGGAGCGTCGCGGCGGCCGCGGCGCGGTAGCGGGTCACGGGCCGCGCCTAGCCGCGCGGCATCTGGAGCGATGCGAAGCAGGTGAAGCCGCTCGTCCCGCGCTGCAAGCGGCGGATATAGTTGGTATAGGCGCGGCTCTGGTCATAGGTCGTGCCCGGCAGGTTCGCGCCGCCCAGCGCCTGCTTCACTTCCTCGCCGCGGAAGGCGCGGCCCGCGGGCGGGAACGCGTCCTTGGTGCCGGCGGGCACCACCGATCCGTCGGCGGCGATATAGCTGCCGGCACGACCCGCATCGGGCACCGGGATCTCGCAATTGAGCACCGACCCCGCGGTCTGCGCGAGCGCCGGCTTGATCGAGACGATCGCCGACGCGCTCGCCGCGCCCAGCATCAGCGCGCGGCGGCTCGGCTTTTTCGGCAGCCCGGCGTCGTGGGAATTGTCGTCGCCCATCTTCCCTCCCTGCCACAGCTGCCTTTCACAAAGGTGAATCGGGCGCAAGCGCCGAAGCGGTGGCGCCGCGTCCCATATCTGGGCTAGAGGCGGATTCAGCTGCGCTGAATCGGCACCAGCCCGCTCCGGGTGGGGGAGCGGGCTGGTGCGGCAACCGGTTCAGCTTTGCTGAACCAGAATCTAGAGGCCGGACATGCCCGGGCTTTCCGCACCCCGTACCTTGCTCGCATTCGCCGCCGTGCTGATCACCGCAATCGCTGCCTGGCTCGCGGCGGGGGTCGAGGCCGGGGGCATCGCCCTGGTCGGCGCGGCAGTCGCCGCGCTGGCCGCTTTGCCCCCTGCCGAGCACACCAAGACCAACACGCTCCCGCCCGAGCCCATAACCGCTGGCGTTCCGGAGGCGATCGAGGCGATTTTCGAGCCGGTGCTGCTCATCGCGGCCAATCGCGTGATCGCGGCGAACCAGGCCGCGCGGACGCTGCTCGGCGCGCATATCCTGGGCGAAGACGTGCGAGTCGCGATCCGCCATCCCGCCGCCGCCGAACGCCTGCTCGATCCCGAGGAAGCGCCCGCCGGCGCGCCGATCCAGCTCGTCGGCCTCGGCGCGCGCGACCAGCATTGGGAGATGCGCGTGCGCGCCCTGCCCGGCGGGCACCGCATCGTGCATCTGAGCGACCGTACCGGCAGCCACGCGGCGGACCGCATCCGCGTCGATTTCGTCGCCAATGCCAGCCACGAGCTGCGCACCCCGCTCGCCTCGATCCTCGGCTTCGTCGAGACGCTCGAGGACGCTGCCGACGACCCCGAGACGCGCACCCGCTTCCTCGGCGTGATGGGCAATGAGGCGCGGCGCATGCAGCGGCTGATCGACGACCTCATGTCGCTGTCGCGGATCGAGGCCGAGAAATATCGCGCGCCCGACACGTCGGTCGACCTTCCCGAGCTGGTCGACGAGGTGCATGGCGAACTCGCCGCGCTCGCCCCCGATCGCACCGCCGACATCGTGATCGACAGCGATCCGGTCGCCCCGGTCCGCGGCGATCGCGTGCAGCTCTCGCAATTGCTCCACAACATCATCGGCAACGCCATGAAATATGGCCGCGCAGGAAGCCCGGTCACCGTGTCGCTGCGCAGCTCGGGCGGGTCGATGGTGCGCGTGACCGTCAGCGACGAGGGCGAGGGAATCGCGCCAGAACACCTCCCGCGCCTCACCGAACGCTTCTACCGCGTCGATTCGAGCCGCAGCCGCGCCGCCGGCGGCACCGGGCTCGGCCTCGCCATCGTCAAGCATATCGTCGAGCGGCATCGCGGCCGGCTCGACATCTCGAGCGCCGTCGGCAGCGGGACCATCGTGACGATTCTTCTCCCCGCGGCACAGGTTCCGGGATCGATGTCATCATAACGTAACCTAACTGCAACACAGCCCCGCCCCGGGGGCGGCGATAAGGCCCTCGTCACGCGACTCGACCCACAAGCGAGGAACCTACAGATGCGCAGCTTCACCTTGATCGCGCTCGCGGCGCTGGCGCTTGCCGGCTGCGATCGCCAGGCGACTCGGGACCAGATCAAGGTAGTGGGTTCCTCCACCGTCTATCCGTTCACCACTGCCGTCGCCGAAGCCTTCGTCAACAAGAGCAGCCAGGCCAAGGCGCCGGTGATCGAGCAGGGCGGCACGGGCGCCGGCATGAAGCTGTTCTGCGGCGGCATCGGCGTCGCGCACCCGGACATCGTCAACGCCTCGCGCCGGATGAAGAAGTCGGAGTTCGAGCTGTGCCAGAAGAACGGCGTCACCGAGGTGATCGAGATCCAGATCGGCAATGACGGCATCGCGCTCGCCGAATCGAACGCAGGGCCCAAGCTCGCGCTGACCCGCAAGGACATCTATCTCGCGCTCGCCGCCAACCCGATGGGCAAGCCCAACACGGCCAAGACCTGGAAGGACGTCAATCCGGCGCTTCCGGCGGTCCCGATCAAGGTGCTCGGCCCGCCCTCGACCAGCGGCACGCGCGACGCCTTCGCCGAACTGATCCTCGAGAAAGGCTGCGAGGAAGCTAATCCCGAGGCGAAGGGCCTAAAGGATTCGGACAAGAACAAGTTCGACAATCTCTGCCTGCTGATCCGCAGCGACGCCGCCTATGTCGACTCGGGCGAGAACGACAACCTGATCGTCCAGAAGCTGTCGACCGATCCCAACGCGCTCGGCATCTTCGGCTATTCCTACCTCGAGGAGAACGCCCAGCGTCTCCACGGCGTGCCGATCGAAGGCGTGACGCCGACCTATGAGACGATCGCCGGCAACACCTATCCCGGCGCCCGCGCGCTCTATATCTACGTCAAGAAGCAGCATCTGAAGGCGGTGCCGGGGCTCAAGGAGTTCCTCGCGCAATATGCCCAGATGTGGGCGCCTGACGGCCCGCTGGTGAAGCGCGGCCTGATCGCCAGCCCGCAGGCGGCGCGCGACGCCTCGACCAAGGCGATCGAAAGCGAAACGGTGCTCGACGCCGCATCGCTCAAGTAAGGCCGAGACCAGCCCGTGAACCCCTATGTGCTTCTCTTCCTCGTCGCGGGGCTGGGCGTCATCGCCTGGCTCACCGGCCGCGCGCGCGCCGCGCGGTTCGCCGCGACGAGCAAGCACCGGCTCCACTCGCTGCCGGGCCAGCACGGCCACTATGTCGCGATGTGGACGATCATCCCGGCGCTGATCTTCGTCATCGCCTGGTCCGTGCTGACTCCCTCGCTCGCCACCGATGCGGTGCTGCAGGCCCCCCAGGCATCGGGCCTCCCGATGTTCGGCTATGAGCGCGACGCGATCCTCAACGAGGTGCGCGCGCGCGCCGCGGGCGGCAATTACGGCTTCTACCCGCTCGCCGAGCAGCTCGCCCCCGTCTACCTCCAGGCGAGCCGCTTCTATGGCTGGCTCGGCACCGGCATCGCGATCCTACTCGCCTTCGCCGGCGGCGCCTTCGCCTATACCCGTGTGAAGGCCGAGTTCCGCGCACGCACCCGCGTCGAGCACACCGTGATGCTCGCGCTGCTGGTCGCCTCGCTGATCGCGATCCTCACCACGCTCGGCATCTTCCTGTCGCTGTTGTTCGAATCGCTGCGCTTCTTCTCGATGGTGCCGATCACCGACTTCCTGTTCGGGACCTTGTGGAGTCCGCAGGTGATCGATCCCGCCGATCCGGGCGCGACGCTCGGCGCGGTGCCGTTGTTCTGGGGCACCTTCTTCATCGGCGCGGTGATCGCGATGCTCGTCGCCATCCCGTTCGGGCTGATGAGCGCGATCTATCTGACCCAATATGCCCGGCCGGTCGTGCGCCAGTGGATGAAGCCGCTGCTCGAGATCCTCGCCGGCGTGCCGACCGTGGTCTATGGCTATTTCGCCGCATTGACCGTCGGCCCGGCGATCCGCGACTTTGCGGTGTCGATCGGCTTCACCTACGCATCGTCCGAGAGCGCGCTCTCCGCAGGCCTGGTGATGGGCGTGATGATCATCCCCTTCGTCTCGTCGATGGCCGATGATTCGATCGCAGCGGTGCCGCGTGCGATGCGCGACGGCAGCCTGGCGATGGGCGCGACGACCAGCGAGACGATCCGCCGCGTGCTGCTGCCCGCCGCGTTGCCTGGCGTAGTCGCGGGCGTGCTGCTCGCGGTCAGCCGCGCGATCGGCGAGACGATGATCGTGGTGATGGCCGCCTCGGGCGCCGCCAACGTCACGCTCAACCCGTTCGAGAGCGCCACCACCGTCACCAAGCAGATCGTCGACCTGCTGACCGGCGAGGCCGAGTTCGACAGCCCCAAGACGCTCGCCGCCTTCGCGCTGGGCCTCACGCTGTTCATGATCACCTTCCTCCTCAACATCGTCGCCCTGCGCGTCGTGAAGAAGTATCGCGAAGCCTATGAGTGACACGCTCGATTTCCGCGCGCCGACCGACTGGAAGACGGATGCGATGCAGAAGCGCCTCCGCAAGCGCTATCGCTCGGAGCGCCGCTTCCGCTGGATTGGGATGGGCGCGGTCATCATGTCCGCCGCCTTCCTGTTCTTCCTGCTCGCGACGATGATCGGCAACGGCGCCGCCGGCTTCATGCGGACCGAGGTCTCGCTGCCGATCGACTTCAAGTCAGCGCCGCTCGAGGTCGACCGCGCGCAGCTCGGCACGCGCGGCGCCGATCTCGCGCTCGCCGGCGCCGGCCTCGAGAACCGCGTGCAGACTGCCGCCACGGCAGCGTTCGGCGAGAAGGGCGAGGAGCTGATCGCCGAGAACGCCTGGACCGCGGTGCGCGACGCGATCAAGGAAGATCCCAATTTGCTCAGCCAGAGCACGCATATCTGGGTGCCGGCGTCGAGCGAGCTCGATGCCGCGGCCGATGGCGGCGGCGAGCCCGGGTTCCGCACCGCCGTCCAGCAGCTGCGCGAACGCGGCGCGCTGCAGAGCGGCTTCAACGCCAGTTTCCTGAGCCGCGCCGACTCGACCGATCCCACTGCGGTGGGCATCTGGGGCGCGCTCAAGGGCTCGATGCTGACGATGCTGGTGACGCTGCTGATCGCCTTCCCGATCGGTGTGCTCGCGGCGGTCTATCTCGAGGAATATGCACCCAAGAACCGCTGGACCGACCTGATCGAGGTGTCGATCAACAATCTCGCGGCGGTGCCCTCGATCATCTTCGGCTTGCTCGGCCTCGCCGTGTTCCTCGGCACGCTCGGCCTGCCGCGCTCGGCGCCGATCGTCGGCGGCCTGACGCTCGCGCTGATGATCATGCCGGTGATCGTCATCGCCGGGCGCAACGCGATCAAATCGGTGCCGCCCTCGATCCGCGACGCCGCACTCGGCATCGGCGCCAGCCGCATCCAGGTCGTGTTCCACCACGTCATTCCGCTCGCGCTGCCCGGCATTCTGACCGGCACGATCATCGGCATGGCCCGCGCGCTGGGCGAGACCGCGCCGCTGCTGCTGATCGGCATGCGCGCCTTCATCGTCACGCCGCCGGGCGGCGTGTTCGATCCCGCCACCGTGCTGCCCGTCCAAATCTTCCTGTGGTCGGATGAGGTCAGCCGCGGCTTCATCGAGAAAACGAGCGCCGCGATCATCGTGCTGCTCGCCTTCCTGCTCGCGATGAACGCCCTCGCCATCTATCTTCGCAACAGATTCGAGACCCGCTGGTGATGACCCAAGTCGATTTTGCAGAGACCGCCCAGACGGCGCATGATCCGGCGCAGCCGACCGTTCATCCCAAGATGGCGGCGCGCGGCGTCAACGTCTTCTATGGCGAGAAACAGGCCATTCGCGACGTCTCGATCGACGTCGACATGGAGAATGTCACTGCCTTTATCGGCCCGTCGGGCTGCGGCAAGTCGACTTTCCTGCGCACGCTCAACCGCATGAACGACACCGTCGCGAGCGCGCGGGTCGAAGGCGACATCACGCTCGACGGCGAGAATATCTACGACAAGACGATGGACGTGGTGCAGCTGCGCGCCCGCGTCGGGATGGTGTTCCAGAAGCCGAACCCCTTCCCCAAGTCGATCTACGAGAATGTCGCCTATGGCCCGCGCATTCACGGGCTGGCACGCGCCAAGGGCGACATGGACCAGATCGTCGAGCGCTCGCTCAAGCGCGCCGGCTTGTGGGAGGAGGTCAAGGATCGCCTCCAGGACAGCGGCACCGCGCTGTCGGGCGGCCAGCAGCAGCGCCTGTGCATCGCCCGCGCGATCGCGGTCGATCCCGAGGTGATCCTGATGGACGAGCCGTGCTCGGCGCTCGATCCGATCGCGACAGCCAAGATCGAGGAGCTGATCCACGAGCTGCGCGGCCGCTATGCGATCGTGATCGTTACGCATAACATGCAGCAGGCCGCGCGCGTCTCGCAGCGCACCGCCTTCTTCCATCTCGGCACGCTTGTCGAATATGGTGAGACCGACCAGATCTTCACCGCGCCCCGGCAGGAGCGCACGAAAGACTATATCACTGGAAGGTACGGCTGATGGCGACCGGTCACGAACATACCGTCAAGGCGTTCGACGAGGATATCGGCCATCTGCGCGCGCTGATCTCGCAGATGGGCGGCCTCGCCGAGGAAGCGATCGCCGATGCGATGCTGGCGCTGGAGCGCAACGACACCGAGCTGGCCAAGCAGGTCCGCGCCAAGGACAAGGCGATCGACGCGATCGAATCCGAGGTCGAGAAGCTCGCGGTGCGCGTGATCGCGCTGCGCGCGCCGATGGCCGATGACCTGCGCGAGGTGGTCGCTGCACTCAAGATCGCGGCGGTGCTCGAGCGGATTGGCGATTATTCCAAGAACATCGCCAAACGCGTCCCGCTGGTCCACACCCCCGATACGGGCCGGATCGAGGCAATCTCGGTGCTGCCGTCGATGGCGCAAATGGCCGCCGACATGGTGCATGACGTACTCGACGCCTTCGCCTCGCGCGACGCGGAAGCCGCGATTCGCGTGTCCGAGCGCGACAACCGGCTCGACGATTTCTACGACAGCATCTTCCGTACCCTCGTGACCTATATGGTCGAGAATCCGCGCACGGTCAGCGAAGTCGCACACCTGCTGTTCGTCGCCAAGAATATCGAGCGGATCGGCGATCACGCCACCAATGTTGCGGAGATGGTGTATTTCGCCGCGACCGGGCAGTATCTGGCGGATCGCGATACGGATACCGCGGAGAATTGATATGAGCCGCGCACGCATGCTGCTGGTCGAGGACGATGCAGCGCTCGCCGAACTCCTCACCTACCATTTCAAGCGCGAGGATTTCGACGTCCGTCATACGCCCGACGGCGAGGAAGCATTGCTGCTCGCCAAGGAGAGCGCGCCCGACATCGTGCTGCTCGACTGGATGGTCGAGAGCCTGTCGGGGATCGAGGTGTGCCGCCGCCTGCGCCGGATGAGCGAGACCGCCAACGTCCCGATCATCATGCTGACGGCGCGGGGCGAGGAGGAGGACCGCGTCCGCGGGCTCGAGACCGGCGCCGACGACTATGTCACCAAGCCCTTCTCCCCGCGCGAGCTCGTCGCCCGGGTCGGCGCCGTGCTGCGCCGCGTGCGCCCCGCGCTCGCAGGCGAGGCGCTGACCTATTCGGACATCGAGATGGACACGGTCGGCCACAAGGTGCGTCGCGGCGGCGACGTCGTGCCGCTCGGCCCGACCGAGTTCCGCCTGCTCAAGCATTTCCTCGAGCATCCCGGCTGGGTGTTCTCGCGCGAGCGCCTGCTCGATGCCGTTTGGGGGCATGACAGCGACATCGAGAGCCGCACCGTCGACGTCCATATCCGGCGGCTGCGCAAGGCGATCAACATCGGCAATCGCCCGGATATCATCCGCACCGTCCGCTCCGCCGGCTACGCGCTGGACGCCGGACACTGAGCCCAGCTGCCCGGGAACGGGTGCGAAACGAGGGAAAGATTCCCTGCCTGATGCGTTGGCGGGCCGAGCAAACTCGCTCTGACCCGACAAATGTCAGGAGGACATGCCATGAAGCTGCTCGCCCTTGCTGCAGCGCTCGCGATGAGCGGCACCGCCGCCCTCGCCCAGGACACGCAGACCACGCCGCCCGCGCAGGAGACCGCCCCTACGGCGCCGGCCGCGCCCGCCGCGCCGGCGGGTGAGGATCCCGTCGGCGGCTATCAGCCCGCGACCCCGCCGCTTGCCGCCCCGGCGCAACCGGGCCAGCAGGTGGTCTTCCAGGCCAATCCGCAGACGCCGACCCAGGCGTTCCCGCCGCCCCCGCCGCTGGACAAATATCCCGTCTGCAAGAAGGGCCAGTTCGACAATTGCCGCCAGCGCGGCGGCTGACCGCAAGGCGGCGTGGCGCAGGCGCGCCGCGCTGCCTTACCGCTTGACGATCCAGCTTCGCTTGGCGAGCCGCAGCATCGGCACGCCGCAATAGGCGCATTTGCTTTCATAGGTGCCGCCGATCGGACGGACAGCTGCTTGCGAACGCGCGTGCTTGCCGCGCATGCAATTGAACCGGCCGCTCACCCACTGAAACATCGAACGCTCCCCCGGAATCAACCCCGGACGACATGGATCAACCCTTGCAGGACCGTCGAGGGCGATTCAACCCCTACGCCACGTTCACCACCTTTTGCTGTCCCTTGTGAATCACGGGAGCAGGCGTCACTAAACGTCTCACAGCCAGGGAGGGGACATGAGCATCAGCTTCGACGGACGCATCGCCATCGTGACGGGCGCAGGCGGCGGCCTGGGCCGCGCCTATGCGCTCGAACTCGCCAGGCGCGGCGCGAAGGTGGTGGTGAACGATCTGGGCGCCACACGCGACGGCACGGGCCATTCGAACGCGGCACTTCAGGTCGTGGAGGAGATCGCGGCAGCCGGCGGCGAGGCGATCGCAAATGGCGGCAGCGTCACCGACTATGCCCAGATGGAGGAGATGGTCGTCCAGGCCACGGAGAAATGGGGCGGCGTCCACATCCTGATCAACAATGCCGGCGTGCTGCGCGACAAGAGTTTCGCGAACATGGAGCCGGAGGATTTCCGCTTCGTCGTCGACGTGCACCTCAATGGCTCCGCCAACGTCACCAAGGCGGTGTGGGCGACGATGCGCGAGCAGAATTACGGCCGCATCCTGATGACAGCCTCGTCGACCGGCCTGTTCGGCAATTTCGGCCAGGCGAACTATGGCGCCGCCAAGCTCGGCCTCGCCGGGCTCGCCAGGACGCTCTATCTCGAGGGCGCGAAATACGACATCCGCGTCAACACCATCGCGCCCACCGCCGGCACGCGGATGACCGAGGACATCTTCCCCGAAGCCGCGTTCAAGGCGTTCACGCCCGAAAGCGTGGTACCGGCGGCGCTGTTCCTGGTCAGCGAGGACGCGCCCACCAACATGATCATCGGCGCGGGCGCGGGCGTGTTCCAGGCGGCCTATGTCACGCTGACGCCGGGCGTGCGGCTGCAGGGCGAGGAGCTCAGCCCGGAGGGTGTTGCGGCGAACTGGGCGGCGATCACCGACCGGATGGGCGAGATCGTGCCCAAATCGGGTAGCGAACAGGCGATGACGATCATGGCGAAGCTTCAGCGCTGACGGGCGCATTGCAAGGATTGCAAGGGGAGGCGATCTCGTCCTCAAAACTACCCGAAATGGCGACACTCTCATGGCCATTCGCGCAAAATGAGTAGCTGACGCGTTGCGCATCGCGCCAATTACGCCTTCACTTCACCTCGAATTGGGGGAATTCAAGGCGTTGGTGCGTTGTAACGTCATAGCTGGGTTGCCGTCGCACGATGGCGTTTGAACCAGCCCAACAGCATCAGGCTGCGGCGCCCCTGCAGGGGCCGTTGTTCGAAGGATTGCTGGCAGAGTTCGCGGCCTGCGCCATGTCGGCCGGGATCGGCGCGTTCGGCGCGCCCAACCGCGCGATGATCTTCGCCGCCGCCGCGCGCGCGTGCGGCCCGTTCGATGCGGGACCGGGGCGCTCGCATCCGGTCAGCGTGAACGCCCTCGCCGCCTCGCTCGCGCGACCGTTCGAGACGATCCGGCGCCAAGCCAACATGCTGATCGACGCCGGACTGCTCGTCCGCAGCGACGCTGGCCTCGCGGTGCCGTTGCAGGTGATCTGCGATCCGCGGGTGGCGCAGATGGCCGACCAGTGCCACGATCTACTCGTGCGCCTCGTCGAGGACGTCCGCGCCGCCAACTTCATGCTTTCCGAGCCGCGGCCCGGCGTCACCTATGATCCGCGCGGCGGGATCGGCATCGCCTTCGACCTGCTTCTCGCCACGGTCGAATGCCATCACCAGCGCAAGGAGAACTGGACGCGGCTCGCCCTGATCTTCGCGATCGAATGGGCCAATCGCCGCTTCGCGCATAGCGCGGGGCCTCATCTGGCGCCGGTCAAGCCGAGCACCGTGGCGCGCATCCTCGGCCTCCCCTATGCGACCGTGTCGCGCAACATCGAGACGCTGGTCGCCGCCGGCAAGCTGCGCCGCGTCCCGGAGGGGCTGGTGATCGCGCCGGACTTGCTCGCGGCCCCGGCGGCGGTCGATGCGCGGCTCGCGCTCGCCAACCGCGCGCGGCAGTTGCTCGGCCGCCTCAGCCATATCGGCTTTCCGCTCGACCGGCCGGCCGTGGCTTATATCGGCAGCCGGCCCCCGCTCCCCGCGCTCGGCTGACCCGCGTTCGCGGAAATCCCGGCCAAAAACACAAATGACGCGCGCGACGAATCCTTCGTTGCGCGACCCGGTGCGGAGCCCCTAGAGGCCCGTGACGCCGCTCCGTTCCCGATGGGCGGCCTGACACCAGGATCGCATGGCCGCTCATCCCTTCGCCATCCACAATTACCGCGCCTACTGGATCGCCCGGCTCGCCTCGACGCTTGCCGGGCTCTCGATGGTGGTGGTGATCGGCTGGCAGGTCTACGACATCGCGCGTGAGACGATGGGGATCAAGCGGGCCGCGCTCCAGCTGGGGCTGGTCGGGCTCGCCCAGTTCCTGCCGCTGCTCGCGCTGACCCTGGTCACCGGCTGGGTCGCCGACCGGCTCGACCGGCGCTGGATCATCCGCGCCGCGATCGCGCTCGAGGTGTTCTGCGCGCTGAGCCTCGCCTGGCTCACCTGGCAGGGCACCGTGTCGCTTCCCGCCCTCTTCGGCGTCGCGGCCTTGCTCGGCGTTGCCCGCGCCTTCCTCGCGCCGGCACAGCAGGCGCTCGCGCCCAACCTCGTGCCCGCAGCCTCGCTCCCCACCGCGATCGCGCTCAGCGCGCTCGCCTGGCAGGTCGGGTCGATCGCCGGCCCGGCGATGGGCGGCTATCTCTACGCGGCGTCGCCTGCCCTGCCCTATGCCGTGTCCGGCGGCCTGTTCCTGATCTCGCTCCTGATGATGCTGCTCGTGAAGCCGGTCCCGCGCAGCCAGATCGCGCGCACCGGAAGCCCGTTCCGCCAGATGGTCGACGGCCTCCATTATGTCCGCCGCAACCGCCTCGTGCTCGGCGCGATCTCGCTCGACATGTTCGCGGTGCTGCTCGGCGGCGCCACCGCGATGCTACCGATCTATGCGCGCGATATCCTGATGACCGGCGCCGACGGCCTCGGCCACCTGCGCGCGGCGCCCGCGGTGGGCGCGGTGGTGGTCGCGCTGGTCCTGTCGTGGCGCCCGCTCAAGACCAATGTCGGGGTGAAGATGCTGTGGTCGGTCGTCGGCTTCGGCGTGGCGACCGTCGTGTTCGGCTGGGCCGGCCCGCTGATGTCGAGCTGGTGGGGGCCGGCGATGATCGGCAGCGACTTCGCCCCCGCGGTCCTCGTCTCGCTCGCCGCGCTCGCCGCGCTGGGGGCGTTCGACATGATCTCGGTCTATGTCCGCTCCTCGCTGATCCAGCTCTACACGCCCGACGCGATGCGCGGGCGGGTCGGCTCGGTCTCGACGCTGTTCGTCTCGAGCTCGAACGAGCTCGGCGAGGCGCGCTCGGGCTTTCTCGCCGCTGCGATCGGACCGGTCGTCGCGACCGTCGGCGGCGGCGTGCTCGCCATCTTGGTAACTGCGTGGTGGGCGCGTATCTTCCCCGAATTGCGGAGGGCTCGAACGTTCGACCCGCCCGTGACCCTTGTGGAGCCTATTGCTGAGGAGACGAAGACGTGAAGGCCAACACCATCCTCGAGACGATCGGCAACACGCCGCACATCCGCGTCCAGCGCCTCTTCCCCGGCGCGGAGGTGTGGATCAAGTCGGAGCGCTCGAATCCCGGCGGCTCGATCAAGGACCGCATCGCGCTGTCGATGATCGAGGCGGCCGAGGCCGACGGCAGCCTCAAGCCCGGCGGCACGATCGTCGAGCCGACCAGCGGCAACACCGGCGTCGGCCTCGCCATGGTCGCCGCGGTCAAGGGCTACAAGCTCGTGCTGGTGATGCCCGAGAGCATGAGCCTCGAGCGCCGCCGCCTGATGCTCGCCTATGGCGCGACCTTCGACCTCACCCCGCGCGAGAAGGGAATGAAGGGCGCGATCGAGCGCGCGATCGAGATCGTCGAATCGACTCCCGGCGCGTGGATGCCGCAGCAGTTCGAGAATCCGGCGAATATCGACGTCCATGTGAAGACCACCGCGCAGGAGATCCTCAAGGACTTCGCCGATTCGCCGCTCGACGTGATCATCACCGGCGTCGGCACCGGCGGTCACATCACCGGCGTCGCCGAGACGCTCAAGAAGAGCTGGCCGAACCTCAAGGTCTATGCGGTCGAGCCGGAGCTCTCGCCGGTGATCTCGGGTGGCCAGCCCGGCCCGCACCCGATTCAGGGCATCGGCGCGGGCTTCGTGCCGCGTAACCTCCATACCGACGCGATCGACGGCGCGATCCAAGTCGATGCCGGTGACGCCAAGGAATATGCCCGCCGCGCCGCGCGCGAGGAGGGTGTGCTGATCGGCATCAGTTCGGGCGCGACACTCGCGGCGATCGCCAAGAAGCTGCCCGACCTTCCCGCCGGATCGCGCGTGCTCGGCTTCAACTATGATACCGGCGAGCGCTATCTCAGCGTCCCCGACTTCCTGCCGGAAAGTTGAGCGTGGTTCCGGAGCGGCACATCGCCGCTCCAGCCGCGCATGGTTCCAACTTCGTCACGCGTGCGTTATGGGCGTCGGCCTTTGCCGCCAGAGGATAGCACACGCTCGTGACCAGCCCCGCTCCCGCCGCAGAAACCGCGCGCGCGATCACGCCTGGCCTGTGGTTGGCGCTGGCGCTCACCGCCCTGCTGGCGATCGCCGCCCCGCTGCTGATCGTGCTCAACAAACCGCGCGTTCCCGTCGAGAACGCGCCCACGCTGGCCGACGTCAAGAAACCCAAACGAGTCGTGCCCCAGGCGGAGCTGCCGCCGGTCGAGCCAGTGCGCCTTGCCGCGCTGCCGATGGGCGAGGCGCGACGCTACAACGCCTCGATTCCCTTCTCCACCGCGCCCAACCCGGCTGCGCGGCCCTTCGTCGTCACTGGCGGTGCGGATGACCAGACACGCGCGGTCGACTGCCTCGCGGCCGCCACCTGGTACGAGGCGGGCGACGATGCCGTCGGCCAGCGGGCCGTGGCGCAGGTGGTGCTCAATCGTCTTCGCCATCCGGCTTTCCCCAAGACGGTGTGCGGCGTCGTATTCCAGGGCCAGGAACGGCGCATCGGTTGCCAGTTCACCTTCACGTGCGATGGTGCGATGCGGCGTACGCCATCCCCGACGGCATGGGAGCGCGCGCGCGACGTCGCACGGCAGGCGCTCCATGGATATGTCTATACAAAAGTAGGCCATTCGACCCATTATCATACCGACTGGGTGGTGCCCTATTGGAGCGCCAGCCTCGACAAGGTGGCCGAGGTGCACACCCATCTATTCTTCCGCTGGACCGGCTGGTGGGGCACCCCGCCCGCCTTCCGCCGCGCTTATGCCGGCGCCGAGCCGGTGATTGCGAAGATGGCGCACCTCTCGCCGGTGCATGCCACGGGCGGGGATCCCGCCGTGCTGACGATCGAGGGGGTGGCGATTACGGGCGTGGCGATTGATCCCGCGACGATCCCGGAATCCGCCATTCCGCAGCCGGTGACGGGGGAGGCCCGCAACGTCTTCCATGCCGCGCTCGACCGCAATATGGGCGCGGACGCCTTCGCCGCCCTCGCGATCCGCACCTGCGGCGAGCGGCCCTTCTGCAAGTTTCTCGGCTGGACCGATCACAGCAAGGTGCCGACCGCCGGCGCGGCGCCCAATCCCGGGCAGATCGAGACGATGTCGTTCAGCTATCTGCGCGATCAGACCCAGGGGTTCGGCAAGGCATTGTGGAACTGCGCCGAGTTCAAGCGCCCCAGCCCGGTGCAGTGCATGCGGCGTATGCCCGCCGTAACCGCTCCGGCCATAACGCCCGATCTCAACGCGATCCGCGTCGATCCCGCCGCCAAGCCCGCAGCGCCGGACGGCCTCGCCGGCATCCGCCGCAAGAGCGAAGTGACTCCGCCGCCCGTGATGGTGCCAGCACCACAGCCGAGCGCAACACCCGCCGCCGGACGCTAGCCGATCCGCTCGACCAGACCCGCCGCCAGCGCGCGCGCATCGGGAAGGTTCAAGTCGACCACGTCCGGCGCGCCGCCCCCGCCCGCACCCGCGGTGTCCACCAGCACGCTCGCGATCCCCAGCCGCCGCTGCAGCCAACCTGCGCGCAGCGTGACCACCTGCACATTCTCGAACGGCACGATCCAGTCGCGCTGGGCGATCACGCCGCGCATCACCTGCAGGCTGGTGTGGCGCAGCGCATAGCGGTGAAAGCGGCGCTGGAGCAAAGCGGCGATCGCCAGCGGGATCAACAGCAGCAGGCCGAACCAGGCGAGCGGCGTCACCATCACGGCCGCGCCGATCACCAGCATCGGCCAGGGCAGCGCAAGCACTAGCGAGCGGATCACATGCCCCGCCGCCACCGGACGCAACGGGAGCCGTTCGAAGGGCGGGAGCCCGGCGATATCGACGATCCGCGCCACCTCATGCTCGCGCGCGAGCGGCGCCATCGCCTGGCGCCCGCTCGGATCGTTGCTGCCGCCCAGCGTCTGGACGCTCAGCGCATTCCAGCCGAACAGCCCGCGCAGAGGTCCGCGCTGGACCATCGCGAGCTGGATGCGGCGCATCGCCACCACCACCTCGCTCCGGGTCAGCAGGCCCCGCGTGCGGCGGAAGCGGCCGGCGCCCGCGCGCAGCGTGAAGCCATATTCGCGCAGCAGCGCGCGGATCACGCCGCTAACCACGCCCAGGGCCAGGGCGATGCCCGCCACGCTCAGGGCAGCGGCGATGCTGAAGCGGGCCTGCACCTCGTCCCTTGCGACCTCCGCCCAATCCCTCACCTGATCGAAGCCGAGATCGAGGAACTGGTCGAAGAACTGGAGGCCGCCGAACAGTGCGGCAATCCATACCAGCGAGAAGCTGAACGCCCCGAGCAGCAACACGCGCGGGAGGGACATTTGGAAAATGATGGGGAGGGATGCGGATTCGGGGGTGTCCGCGTTCCCCTCGTCAACGGAGAACATGTCGATACCCGACGCCTGGCCGCGCAGCGCGGCGCGTAGACGTTCCGCCTCGGCGACGGAGACACTGTCCAATACAGCCTCGTCCTTCTCGCCGCCGCCCGTTTCCACCCGCACCTCGGCAAGGCCGAACAAGCGCGCGAGCGGCTTGCGCTCGATCGACACGTCCTGGATCCGCTCGAGCGGGATCGAGCGGCGGCTGCGGTTGAGCAGCCCGCGCTCGATCACCAGCTCGCGCGCGCCCACGGTGTAGGTGAAGCGCCGCCAGCCGATCCAGGTGAAGAACAGCATCACCGCGCCCACCACCACGGCGGCGAGCAGGATCCAGCCGATCCCGCGCCCCGAGGTCCAGCCCGCGATCGCGGGAAGGCCGATCACCGTCTGCGGCGCGCGGCGCAGGAAATCGATCGCGATCGAGCCCGGATGGACTCGCTTCGGCCCGTGATCGGTCACGCTGTCACTCACCAGGGATCGCTCGAGAGATGCTCGCGGATCGCGTCGCGAATCTCCTCGGCGGTCTCGCGCGAGATGCCGGGCAGATCGACCTCGCTATTGGCGGTGCCAGCGGTGTGGAGCACGAGGGTCGACACACCGAACATTCGCTCGACCGGCCCCTGCGTCACGTCGATATGCTGGACGCGCGAGGCCGGGACGATGGTGTGGCTGCGCGTCAGCCAGCCCGAGGCGACGTGCAGCTCCTTGCCCGTCCACGCCCACCCCCAGCGCGCCCAGCGCCGCGGCGCGAGCGCGATCGACCACAGGCCGAGCAGCACGACGGCGAGCGGCGCGGCCCAGACCGGGAGCCATGGGACGGCGTGGCTGACACCCCAGCTGGTCACTCCGGCGCCCACGGTGACGATTGTGGTGGTGACCGCACCGGCGAAGCGCATCACGTTGAGCTGACCACGCTCGAGCGGCTGGAGCGGAATGTCGGGAAGAAGCATGCGCCTGTTATGGCGGGATGCGGAGGCGGCTCAAGGGGAATTGGGCGACCGCAGTCTTGTGCCCGGTTTCACTCGGTTCGCATGTTCGAAGGCATAGCCAAGCGACAGCACGCGGGCATCCTGCCATTTGCCCGCGATGAAGCTGATTCCCACAGGCATTCCTCGATCTCGTCCCATTGGAACGGTCAGATGCGGATAGCCCGCCACCGCCGGCAACTGGCTTGCAGAACCTTGCATTCGATCCGCGTCGTTGCGGTCCAGCGTTGCGGCACGTGACGTGGTCGGCGCGATCAGCGCCACGACGCGGTATCTCGACATCATCCTGTCGATGCCGTCCGGCCCCGCCGCGCGGCGGGCCCTGGCGCGCGCATTGAGATAGACAGGATCGTCGATGTCCGGCGCCGCCTCGGCACGTTCAAAGGTTTCCTGGCCGAAGAACTGCATCTCCCGAGGCTGCGTGGCATTGAAGGCGATGAGCTGGCTGAGCGTCCTCGCTTTCACCTGGTCGGGCCGTGTGGACGCGAGATAGGCGTTCAATCCGTGCTTGAACTCGGTCGCGAGCACCTGGAACTCCCAGTTGCCGATCTTGTCATGCTCGGCCGGCGCTTCCGCAATGTCGACGATCTCGGCGCCCGCGGCGCGCATCTGCCGCACCGCGCGTTCGAACAAGAGCCGTGTCTCGGCGGAATAGGCGGAAAGCGCGAAGCGCATGACTCCGATGCGTGCGCCGTGCAGCGCCTTGCGGTTTAGGACAGCGGCATAGTTCATCTTGTGGGCATCCGCTTCGGCGGTGGCCGAATCCCGCGCGTCGCTGCCCGCGATCGCGGTCAACACCCAAGCGGCCTCCCGCACGGTGCGGGCGATCGGGCCGGGCGTATCTTGCGAGGCGCTGATCGGAATGACATTCGTGCGGCTGACCAGCCCGACCGTCGGCTTGAATCCGACCACGCCGTTGACCGATGCCGGGCAGGTGATCGAGCCGTCGGTTTCGGTTCCGATCGCCGCCGGAGCCAGGCCGATGGCGACCGCCACCGCGCTTCCCGCCGAGGAGCCGCAGGGCGTCCGCGCAGCGTCGAACGCATTCCGGGTCTGGCCGCCAATGGCGCTCCATCCGGGAATGGACGCAGACGAACGGAAATTTGCCCATTCCGAAAGATTGGTCTTGCCGAGGATCACTGCCCCGGCTGCGCGCAAGCGCGCGACCAGCGGCGCGTCCCTGCCGGGCGCGTTTCGCGACAAGGCGAACGAGCCGGCGGTCGTCGGCATGTCGCGTGTCTCGACATTGTCCTTGATGAGGATCGGCATGCCGGCGATTCCATCACCATCCCAGCGATAGGTCTTGCTGGGGTCGGCCCAGGTGAGGACGCTATGCTTAGCCGCGGCCGCAGCTGTCATGCGGCTTGCGCCATAGACGCCGCCCCGCGCCGAAGCAGCGGCGACCAGAAGCAAGGCGATGGCGGCCAATCCGCACCCCATCAAGGGACCTGACTTCATTTCGAGGCTCCTAATAGGCAAAGCGCTCGCCCGGCAATGGGGGTGTCTCGGGAGGTTGGCGCAGGGCATGCGCGTGTTGCTCGAAGGCGAAAGCCCAGGCCAATAGCTGCCCGTCGCTGGAGGCGGGCCCCAGGAACGAAATGCCTACGGGCAGGCCCTCCGGCGTCGCCCCCGCCGGCACCGTGATGTCCGGCCATCCCGCGATGCTGGCGAGAGCGGGCGCGAAATTGCCGAACAGCCCACGCGCGTTACGCACGGGCGCCTTCGCCAGCTTGTTAATGCGCATCGTCTGCGTCGGATAGACGATCGCGCGCACATCATAGCGTTTCAGGATCGCGGACAGCGATGCCCGGAAGAATTGGCGCCCCTCTTTGCGCGCCGCCACGTACACGGGATCTTCGAACGGCAGCGCCGCCGCCTCCCAGCGATATCCGCTGAGCCGGCCCGGGTTCGCAACAGCGCCCGGGACGGGGCTTCGCATCAGCGCCTCGCTCATCGCCAGGATCGCTGCGTGACTCCTTGGCCAGGGCGGCGGGAAGGACGCCGACAGATAGGCGTCAAGGCTTGGAACGGACTCGGACTGGACCAGCAATGCCTGCAAGCTGTCTGAAAGACGGATGAGCCAATCGGGCAAATCGATATCGATCACGGTCGCGCCGCTTGCCCGCAACGTCTCGAGCGCGCGCGCAGTGGCCGCATCGATCTCGGGATCGTCCCCCGAGAAGGTGGTACGGGGAAAGCCGATCCGCACGCCGCGCAAGGCGTCGCGACCGAGCCTGGGTTCCGCCAGTACCGGTTCCTGCGCGAGGACATGAGCGACCACGGCCACGTCAGCGACCGACCGCGTCATGATCCCCACCGTATCGAGCGTCGGCGCGTTCGGCTGGACGCCGACCGGACTGAAAAGACCCATGGTCGGACGCATCCCCACCACGCCGTTCGTCGCCGCGGGCCAGCGCGCCGAGCCCGTCGTATCGGTGGCGATGCCGATCGGCGCGTAGCCCGCGGCGATTCCCACCGCGGTCCCGTTCGACGATCCCGCCGGACTATAGGCCAGATTGTGGGGATTGCGGGTCTGTCCGCCCAGCGAGCTCATCGGCGGCCCTGAGGCGAGCTCGCTGAGATTCGTTTTGGCGAGAATGATCGCGCCGGCGGCGCGCAACCTGGCGACGACGGCTGCGTCCGAGACGGCTTGTGCGCCTTTCAAGCCATAGAAGCCGAGCGTGGTGGGGAGATCGCGGGTGTTGATGTTATCCTTGATGAGCACGGGAATGCCGTGGAGCGGCGACCTGCGGCCCTTCCGCCGCCGCTCGATGTCCAAAGCCCGTGCTTCATCGAGCGCGCGCGGATTCAGCGTGATGATCGCGTGGAGTTTCGGCTCGTAGATCCGAATGCGGGCGAGCGACAACCGGACAAGCTGCTCCGAGGTCAAGGCCCCCCTGTCGATCGCTCGATTGATGTCGGCGATGGTGGCGGTCTCGAGGTCGAATTCGGTGCGGGCCTGGGCGGGCCTTTTGATCGGGCCGGCGTCCGGACGCTGCGCCTGCACCGGCAACGCGAGGAACATCGCAAAGAGCCCCGCTAAGATTGGCCTCAACATGCCCGACGCCTCCCCGATTGACCGTCGATATGCCATGGAACCGGTTACATTCCTAGGGCAGCGTCAGTTGCATCGGCCATCTATTCTTGTAAGACAGGTTTAGAACCTGCGTCGAACGGGGGACATGCCGAGGGGAGCGCCGAATGGACCGCATCGATCGCAGGAACTTCTTCGCCTATGCCGGCGCTGCCGGCGCGCTCCCGTTCGTCGCCGCGTCCGGCCATGCCCAGGAAGCCGACGGCAACAGCGCCGCCGCAGCCCCGGCGAAGCTCCCCTATCAGGAGGAAACGCGCGCACGCCGCATGCAGTGGTGGCACGAGGCCAAGTTCGGGATGTTCATTCACTACGGCCTCTACAGCATCATCGGCCACCAGGAATGGGCGATGGAGAATGAGGGGATTCCGATCCCGCAATATGAGCGGCTGGCGCGGCATTTCCGGCCCAAGCCCGGCGCCGCGCGCGAATGGGCGAAGCTCGCGAAACGCGCGGGGCAGAAATACATGGTGCTCACCACCAAACACCATGAAGGCTTCTGCCTGTGGGATACCAAACAGACCGACTATAACTCGGCCCGGCAGGGCGCGAAGCGCGACATCGTCCGCGAGTTCGTCGAGGCGGCGCGGACCGAGGGGCTTCGCGTCGGGCTCTATTACTCGCTGATGGACTGGCACTACCCGGACGGCGCGCGGTGCAAGGACGATCCCGCGGCGCGCGAGCGTTTCGTCGCCTTCGCCCATGCCCAGGTCCACGAATTGCTGACCAACTACGGCAAGATCGACATCCTGTGGTACGATGTCGACTGGCCGCTCACCCCGGCGCAATGGCGTGCGGCGGACATGAACAAGATGGTGTTCGAGCTTCAGCCCGACATCATCGTCAACAACCGCAACGGGCTGGCCGGCGATTTCTCGACGCCCGAGCACAAGGTGGCGGCCGACAGCCGCGCCTGGGAAACCTGCGAGACGATGAACCTCGGCTGGGGCTATCAGCGCACCGACGACGAATGGAAATCGCCGACGCGGATCGTCAACGACCTGACGTTGTGCGTGCAGCAGGGCGGCAACTTCCTGCTCAACATCGGGCCCGAGGCGGACGGGTCGGTGCCGCAGCCGTCGGTCGAGATCCTCGGGCGTGTCGGGGACTGGCTCAAGATCAACGGCGCATCGATCTACGACGCGGACGGCCGCGCCGCCGGGGCGTTCGGCAACTACACCAACTTCACCAAGGCGAAGGACAAGCTCTACGTCCATGTCTATTGCTGGCCGTCGAAGAGCCCGGCGGCCGGGATCCTCGACTTCCTTCGCCCGGAAACCACCGTCGCCGTGGGCGGGGTGCGGACCAAGATCCTGTCGGCGAGGCTGCTCAAGACCGGCGCGCCGGTGAAGTTCGAGCAGGACGCCTGGTCGCTCCGCCTGCTCGACCTGCCCGAGGCGGCGCCCGACGACCCCACGACGGTGTTCGAGTTGACCTGTGAGGGCAAGCCCTATGTGCGCCACCACCTGATCCGCCCGGAATGGCCGCGGTACGGGGTCAATGTGCTGCCGCGCCAATCCTGATCCCGATTAAACGACCATGCTCTCTAGCGGACCAACTGGCCGAGGTTGGGTTCGATCGTGTTTAGACTGGGGTGTGTGGCAAGCGGTGCGGTTGCCTATAGCGGGCGGCTGCGGCAGCATCGAAGCATACTCGAGTTCGGATTTCCACAACTCACGCGCTCGCGCGAAGGAGGACAGATGATCCATGCTCCGATGCTCCAGGGCAAAAAACTGGTTCAATCCATGTTTGCGCGTCGCGGCTACAGGATTGTAAGGTCGGAACCTGACGAGCAGTACCAGCCGACCTCAGCCGACGCCCGCAACTCTGTTAGCTTGCTCCATGAGATACTTCCGGTGGTGCAGCACAACGCGCTGACCGGACAATGGCCGACACCAGAATTTCTTGAAGACTACTTCGACGCAAGCCGTCTTGCGATGGCTCGCCTTCTGCTCGATCAATGCGATGCCGAAGAAGTCGAAATCGCGGGCAAGCGCGTTCTGGACATCGGGTGCCACGCAGGGTGCCTGCTGCGCCTCATGCGCGCAAGATACCCGGAAGCCTCCCTCTTTGGATGCGACATCAGCGATGTGAAGCTCGCGATGGCCAAGCGGGCCTGCCCTGACGCCGAACTGTTCTTCTGCGCGCTCTCGGACCTTCCTGAATCATCGCGCTACGACGTGGTGTTTCTGATGGAAGTGCTCGAGCACACGGTAGATCCCGAAGCGGTTGTCCGGCGCCTGCTCGATATTGTGTCAGCCGCCGGCACGCTCGTATTGACGGTTCCCGATGGGCGGAAGGATCAATTTCCCGCCAAGGAGTACAATGCGGAGTTTGATTCCTACGCGGGCCACATCAACTTCTGGAGTCCGGAGAGCTGGAACTATTTCCTTGCGCGGATCGCTCCTGAGTGGAAACTCCGTACAGGAACGTTGGCAACTGGACACTTGTTCGCAGCACTGAGCATGAAGAAAGCGATCTAAACGCCGCGGCCAGCCGCAGCGCCCCCACCCCTCATGCTGCCCGGAACATCTCAGGCGGCAGCGCCATGATGCTGTCCGCGCCGCCCTCGATCTTGCGCCGCAGCGCGCCCGCGTCGGGCATGATGCGCTCGGCGTAGAAGCGGGCGGTGACCAGCTTGGCCTCCAGGAACGCCCGATTGAAATCAGCTCCCTCAGCCTCGCCCGAGGCGAGCGCCTCGACCGCGGCTTCGGCCATGCGCAGCCACATCAGGCCAATCGCGACGATGCCGGTGAGCTGCATGTAGCTATAGGCGCCGGCGCCGACCTGGTTGGGGTTCTGCATGCCGTTCTGCATGAACCACATGGTCGCGGCCTGGAGCTGGCCATTGGCCTTCTCCAGCGCCTCGGCGAAGCTCGTGAGTTCAGGCTTGGACTTGGCGACGGCGACTTCCTCGCCGACGACCTTGAAGAAGGCCTGGATCGCGCGGCCGCCATTCTGGGCGAGCTTGCGGCCGACCAGGTCCATCGCCTGGACGCCGTTAGTGCCCTCATAGATCATCGAGATGCGGGCATCGCGGACATATTGCTCCATGCCCCATTCGGCGATGTAGCCATGGCCGCCATAAACCTGCTGCGCGTCGGTCGCGATCTTGTAGCCGGCATCGGTGCCGACGCCCTTGATCACCGGGGTGAGCAGGCCAACGAGGTCGTCGGCGAGCTGGCGCTCCTCCTCGGTCGCGGCCTGATGCGCGAGATCGACCTGGAGGCCGCCCCACAGGCACAAGGCGCGCAGCCCCTCGGTCATCGCCTTGGCCTCCATCAGCATGCGGCGGACGTCGGGATGGACGAAGAGCGTGTCGGCCTTTTCATTGGGCTCGGCCGGGCCGGTGAGCGCGCGGCCCTGGCGGCGGTCCTCGGCATATTGGACGGCGTTCTGATAGGCGACCTCGCCGATGCCGAGCCCCTGCAAGCCGACGCCGAGGCGCGCGGCGTTCATCATGATGAACATCGCGGCGAGGCCCTTCATCTCTTCGCCGACCAGCCAGCCGGTCGCGCCGTCATAGTTCATGACGCAGGTCGAGTTGCCGTGGATGCCCATCTTGTGCTCGATCGAGCCGCACGACACCGCGTTGCGCTCGCCGAGCGAGCCATCGTCGTTGACGAGGATCTTGGGCACCACGAACAGCGAGATGCCTTTGCTGCTCTCCGGCGCGCCCGGGGTCTTGGCGAGGACGAGGTGGATGATGTTGCTGGTGAGGTCGTGCTCGCCCGATGAGATGAAGATCTTCGTGCCGGTGATCGACCAGCTGCCGTCGGCATTCGGCTCGGCGCGGGTCTTGATGAGGCCGAGATCGGTACCGGAATGCGGTTCGGTCAGGTTCATGGTGCCGCCCCACTCACCCGACACCATCTTCGGCACATACATCGCCTGCTGCTCGGGGCTGCCCTTGGCGAGCAGCGCGGCGATCGCGCCGTGGGTGAGGCCCGGATACATGGCGAAGGCCATGTTCGAGCTGATCATGAACTCCTGAAACGCGGTCGAGACGACGTGCGGCATGCCCTGCCCGCCGAACTGCTCGGGCGCGGAGAGCGTGCCCCAGCCGCTCTCGACGAACTGGTTGTACGCTTCCTTGAATCCGTCGGGGGTGGTGACGCTGCTGTCGGGGTTGCGGGTGCAGCCCTGCTGGTCGCCCGAATGGTTGAGCGGGAAGAGGACCTCGGCGACGAACTTGCCCCCCTCCTCGAGCACCGCGCTGACGACGTCGGGCGTCGCTGCGGCGAAACCGGGCAGATTGGCGTAGCGATCGATCTTGAGGACGCGGTCGAGCACGAAGCGGGTGTCGCGCACGGGGGGCGTATATTGCGGCATCTCTCGGGTCCTGTTCTTATTTGATGGGTTGCGCGCGGCCTTCGAGGACCGCGACGAAATCTTCGAGCTCGGCGATGTGGGCGTCGATGTCGACCTTCTGGCGCTCGAGCAGCTCGATGCGCGCGCGGCACTTGTCGAGCGTGACCTGGTGCTGGGTCTTGCGGCCGTCGCCGACGTCGTAAAGGTCGATCATCTCGCGGATCTCGGCGAGGCTGAAGCCGACTCGCTTGCCGCGCAGGATCCAGGCGAGGCGCGCGCGGTCGCGGTGCGAATAGATGCGCGCGAGGCCGCGGCGCTCCGGCGCGATCAGTCCCTCGTCCTCGTAGAAGCGCAGCGCCCGTGCCGTCACCTCGAACTCGGCGCAGAGGTCCGAGATCGAGAAGCTCTCCTTGTCCGGCCGGGCCTCGATCGGTGCGAAGCTGGCCACCGTCTTGATGGTCGTTGCCATGCCGCAGATTTACGCCCGGCTTACGTTAACGTCAATCGTCGCAGAGCCGGGTGCCGTCGGCGCTGCGCAGTGCGCGCGCCTCGGCCGCGGATTCGCTCAGGCGATCGGCGTCGAGCGCTGCGAAGGAAGCGCGTGGACCGCAGAATTTGGCGCATTCGGCCGGGACATTGGCGGGGAAGGTGATGCGGTCGCCGTCGAACCGCGCGTCGAAGGCGCAGGCGATGCCGCCTTTCCCTTCCAGACGGACCGACAGCGTCTCGCCCGCGCGCGTCGCCGTGCCGGAGCCGGCGCAGGACAGGCCGTCGCCATAGTCGACGAACGCGCCGATGCGGTAGGCGTCCCCCTTGCGGATCACGCAGACGCGGTCGGTGTCGCGGGCATAGAGGCCGGTGACGCCGGTGTCCGAAGGGTCGCGGACGAGGCCGCGCTCGACCGCGGCGGATTCGAGGTCCTGCGGGGTGGCGCTGTTGCCGGCGGAGCCGCCGCCGGAGCAGGCGGCGAGGAGGAGAGGCAAGCAAATCCTCCCCCACCGGGGGAGGGGGACCGCCGCGAAGCGGTGGTGGAGGGGCCGCCGACGTAGTCGGAA